>NZ_CP127407.1:0-360000 GCF_030291075.1 Stenotrophomonas sp. 57 | reverse complement strand
TTCAGGCCGCCAGTGGCCACCTGCTCGCGCAGCTGCACGGCTTCGGCCTGGCTGATGTCGAAGGACAGCAGCTCGATCCAGCGCCACATCAAGGTGTCGTCCACCTTCATGGTCTTGGTGACGATGTCGATGGCCGGCTCGCTGATGCCAATGTAGTTGCCCAGCGACTTGGACATTTTGTTGACGCCGTCCATGCCTTCCAGCAGCGGCATGGTCAGCACCACCTGCGGCTTCTGGCCGTGGTGTTCCTGCAGGCCACGGCCCATCAGCAGGTTGAACTTCTGGTCGGTACCGCCCAGCTCCACGTCGGCCTCCAGCGCCACCGAGTCGTAGCCCTGCACCAGCGGGTACAGGAACTCGTGGATGGCGATGGACTGCTGGGCGGCATAGCGCTTGGCGAAGTCGTCGCGCTCGAGCATGCGCGCCACGGTGTGCTGGCCGGCCAGGCGGATCATGTCGGCCGCGCCCATCTTGCCGAACCACTCCGAGTTGAAGCGGACTTCGGTACGGCTGCGGTCCAGCACCTTGAACACCTGTTCCTCATAAGTGCGGGCGTTGGCCAGTACGTCCTCGCGGCTGAGCGGCTTGCGGGTGAGGCTCTTGCCGGACGGGTCGCCGATCATGCCGGTGAAGTCGCCGATCAGGAAGATGACCTGGTGGCCGAGGTCCTGGAACTGGCGCATCTTGTTCAGCAGCACCGTATGGCCCAGGTGCAGGTCGGGCGCGGTGGGGTCGAAGCCGGCCTTGATCCGCAGCGTGCGGCCTTCCTGCAGGCGCGCACGCAGATCCTCGAGCTTGAGGATCTCGTCGGCACCGCGGCCGATCAGGGCAAGGGCTTCTTCAATCGAGGACACGTGACTACTCCCGGCAATGCCGATTCTTGTGTGGGGTGTTAAAGCAAAGTTAACCCGATTGGCTTCACAAAAGCCAATGGGCACAAGGGTTTGACGCGGTTTTCTCAGGTGTCTATGGTAACCGGCGATCAGGCCCGCGCTCCCGGGCTGCCAGGAAAAAACCGCCGATGCACAATTCCGAACAAGGGCGCGCACGCAAGCAGCGCTTCCAGGAACGCCTTCACGTCCTGCACGACAACGCCCTGCATCGGAAGCTCAGGCAACACCTTCCCGCCGCCTTCAACGAGCGCTGGACCCGGCGCCATTGGGTGCACGCCAGTCTGTTCGCGACCATCGGCGCCCTGGTGGCGACGATCGTTCCGGGGTTCTCGCACACCATCGACGCCCCCTTTGCCGACAGCCATACCAGCCTGGCGCTGCCGTTGCCGCCGCTGACCATGGCCCGCCAGCAGCAGGTCCCCGGTGACAGCTGGCAGGTGCTGCGCGTCGAGCGCGGCCAGACCCTGAGCGATCTGTTCGACAAGGCCGGCATCCCGGCCACCACCCTGCACCGGGTACTGGACCACCCGGGCGCGCGCGAGGCGCTGACCAAGCTGCGCCCGGGCGCCGAGATCGCCTTCGACATGCCGCTGTCCGGCGACCTGCGCAGCATCCGTTTCGACCGCGATGCCGACAACCGGGTGGAGCTGAGCCTGGCCGGCAATGACATCAAGGAGAAGGTGACCAAGCGCGAGACCTCCACGCGCACGGTGGTCACCAGTGGCGAGATCACCAGTTCGCTGTACGCCGCCGCGCGCCGCGCCGGGCTGTCGCCGTCGGCGATCGCGACGATGACCGACGACATCTTCAAGTACGACATCGACTTCTCGAAGGACCTGCAGCCGGGCGACCGCTTCAGCGTGGTGATGGATGAAACCTGGCGCGAAGGCGAGAAGGTGGACACCAGCAAGATCCTGGCGGCGACCTTCACCACCGGCGGCAAGACCTATTCCGGCTTCCGCTTCGACCGCAACGGCAAGTCCGAGTACTACGACATCAACGGCCGTTCGCTGAAGAAGAGCTTCATCCGCATGCCGATCCCGTTCGCGCGGCTGAGCTCGACCTTCGGTGCGCGCAAGCACCCGGTACTGGGCAAGATGCGCATGCACAAGGGCGTGGACTACGCCGCGCGCACCGGCACCCCGATCATGGCCGCCGGTGATGCCCGCGTGCAGTTCGCCGGCGTGCAGCGTGGCTACGGCAACGTGGTGATCCTGGATCACGGCCGCGGCCACACCACCCTGTACGGGCACATGTCGCGCTTTGCGAACATCAAGACCGGCCAGCGCGTGGCCCAGGGCACGGTGATCGGCTATGTGGGCTCGACCGGCTTGGCCACCGGCCCGCACCTGCACTACGAATTCCGCGTCAACGGCGAGCACCGCAACCCGCTGACCGTGACCATGCCGCCGCCGGAGCCGCTGAAGGGCGCCGAGCTGGTCGCCTTCCGCGCGCAGACCGCGCCGGCGATGGCCCGCATCCAGGGCATGGAAAAGCTGATCTACGCCGATGCCAGCCCGGCGCCGACCAGCCGCGACGAGGCCGCCCCCGAGGTGGCCAGCACCAAGGACAAGAGCAGCACCGGCCGCAAGCGCGGTTGATCGCCCTGCGTTGACGAAGAAGGACGCGGCAGCCCAAGCTTGCCGCGTCCTTTTTTTATGCCCGCCATGAACACGACTGCCGACACTGACGCCCCCCTGTACCTTGGTCTGATGTCGGGCACCAGCGCCGACGGCATCGATGCCGCGCTCGTGCAGTTCCCGGCCGGCGGAGGCTGCCGCTTCGTGCACGGCCTGACCGCCCGCTGGGAGCCCGTGCTGCGTGCGCGGCTGGTGGCGCTGGGCGAAGGTGGCCCGCTGGACTCGCTGGAGGAGCTGGGCGAGCTGGACGCCCGGATCGCGATCAACTTCGCCGGGGCCGCCAATCAGCTGCTGGCCGAGGCTGGCGTGGACCGCAGCCAGGTGCGCGCGATCGGCTCGCATGGACAGACCGTGCGCCACCGGCCGCTGGCCGACCCCGCCTTCACCGTGCAGATGGGTGACGGCAACCGCATCGCCGAGTTGACCGGGATCACCACGGTGTCCGACTTCCGCCGCCGCGACGTCGCGGCCGGGGGCCATGGTGCGCCGCTGATGCCGGCCTTCCACCTGGCCATGCTGGGCACCGCCGACGAGGACCGCGCGGTGCTCAACCTGGGCGGCATCGCCAACCTGACCCTGATCCCGCGCGAAGGTGCGGTGCGTGGCTTCGATACCGGCCCGGCCAATGCGCTGATGGATGCCTGGTGCCAGCGCCACACCGGGCGCACCTTCGATGCCGACGGCGCGTATGCCGCCAGCGGTGCGGTGGATGACAGCCTGCTGCTGGGCTGGCGCTCGGACCCGTGGTTCGACCTGCCCCCGCCCAAGAGCACCGGCCGTGAGCAGTTCCACCTGGCCTGGGCCGAGGCGCACATGGGCGAAGGCGAGTACGCTGCGGCCGACGTACAGGCGACCCTGCTGGAGCTGACCGTGGCAACGGTGGCCGATGCGCTGCTGACGCAGCAGCCGCAGACCCGTCGCCTGCTGGTCTGTGGCGGCGGCGTGCGCAACCGGCAGCTGATGAAGCGGCTGGCGGCACGGCTGCCGGACGTGCAGGTGGAGTCCAGCTCGGTGCACGGGCTGGACCCGGAGTACGTGGAAGCGATGGGGTTTGCGTGGCTGGCGCAGCGGACGATGGACGGGCTGGCCGGCAATCTGCCGAGCGTGACCGGGGCCCAGGGGCCGCGGATCCTGGGGGCGATCCATCTGGCGTGAGTGGCGTCATCCGCGCAGGTGAGGCACCGCTGTAGAGCCGAGCCATGCTCGGCTGCTTTTGGCCCGGCCCGCGCGAAGCCGAGCATGGCTCGGCTCTACAAAAGCGCTAATCGAAGCCCTGCCCTGCGGGCAAGGCCTGCAGGGCGGCGATGGCATCGGACAGGGCATCCACTTCCGGATCGCCGAAGCCGGAGCGAACCTCCAGTTCACTGCAGAACAGGCCCTGCTCCAGCAAGGCGGCGCAGGTCTGTTCGTGGGTCCAGCCGCGGGCGACCGCGACCCGTCGGATGCGTTCCAGCAGCAGCGGGTCCAGGTCCCGCAGCACAACGTCGGCCATGCTCACTTCCCCGTTCGCAAGGCACCGCCCCCCTCGGCGCGTCGGGGCGATGATCCCGCAGACCGGGCGGGCAGGCAATCAGGCGACCGGCGGTGGCCCGCGATCGGCGATGCGCGGCCACAGCCACGCCAGCAGCAGCAGGGTTGGCACCACGGTGATCGAGCTGAGGATGAAGAACGTGCTGTAGGACGTGGCTTCGACGATATAGCCGGAGACACCACCGACGAACTTCCCCGGCAGGTTGGCCAGTGACACCAGCAACGCGTACTGGGTAGCGGTGAAGTTGCGGTCGGTGAGCGAGGACATGAAGGCCACCAGCACGGTGCCGGCAAAGCCCTGGAACAGGTTGTCGGCGCTGAGCGCTGCATAGAACGCCCACAGCTTGCCCGGATTGTGCGCCATCAGCAGGAAGGCCAGGTTCGACAGCGCTACGCCCAATGCGGCCACCAGCAGCATGCGGCGGAAGCCAAACGCGGCCACCGCGATGCCGCCCAGGAACGCGCCGCCGATGCCCATCCACACGCCGAACAGCTTGGAAACGGTGGCGATGTCGGCCTTGTCGAAGCCCGAATCGAGGTAGAACGGCCCGGCCATCACCCCGATCACCTGGTCGGGGAACTTGAACAGGCCGACGAAAGCCAGCAGTACCAGGGCCAGCGCCACGCCGTTACGGCTGAAGAAGCTGGAGATGGGTTGGATGAAGGCTTCGGCGATATCGATGCGGCGCTGCACGGCCGTGGCCGGGCGCTCTGGCTCGGCGCACACCAGGGTGGTGATGATCGGCAGCAGCATCAGCGCGGCCATCGCCAGGTAGGCAACGATCCAGCCTTCGAACTGGGCGAGGTACAGCGCGCCGGCGCCGGCCAGGATCAGTCCGATGCGGTAGCCCAGCGTGTAGGTGGCCGCCAGCGCGGCCTGTGCGGTCTGCGGGGCGATCTCGATGCGGTAGGCATCGACTGCCGAATCCTGCGTGGCGCCGGCGAACGAGGCCACCAGCACCCAGGCCACCAGCGGCCAGACGCCCTGCTCGGGCCGCACGAAGGCCAGCGCGACCAGGCCGACCAGCACCATCACCTGCGACACCAGCAGCCACGACCGGCGTCGGCCCAGCCCGCCCAGCAGCGGGAAGGCGTAGCGGTCCAGCAGTGGTGCCCACAGGAACTTCAGCAGGTAGAAGAAGCTGGCCAGGCTGATCAGGCCGATGCTGCCCAGGTCCAGGCCGACATCACGCAGGCGGGTGGACAGGGTCTGCGAAGCGATCAGCAGAAACGGCAAGCCGCTGCCGAAGCCCAGCATGGCCATGGTCAGCGCCGACGGGGTACCGAAGGCGCGCTTGATGCCTGCCCAGCCCTTGTAGCTGGCCGGCGTGGCCGCCTCGGTCACAGGTCGTAGTCCACGGTGAACGGGGCGTGGTCGGAAAAGCGCTCGTCGCGGTAGATCGAGCAGCTGCGCAGGCGGTCACGCAGGCCCGGGGTGATGAACTGGTAGTCGATGCGCCAACCGACGTTGTTGGCGCGGGCGGCGCCGCGGTTGCTCCACCAGGTGTAATCCTCGCCGGTGGGGTTGAGCAGGCGGTAGGCATCGGCCCAGCCGCGGCCGGCGGCGACATCGGTCGTCTGGCCGTGGTCGGCGCAGAGGGCGTTGAGCCAGTCGCGCTCCTCCGGCAGGCAGCCGGAATTCTTCTGGTTGGACTTCCAGTTCTTGATGTCCAGCGCCGAACGCACGATGTTCCAGTCGCCGCACAGCACGTAGTCGCGGCCGCTGCGCGCCCACTCCTCCAGGATCGGCCGCAGCCATTCCATCACTTCGAACTTGAAGCCCTGGCGCAGGTCGCCCGAGCTGCCGGACGGGATGTAGAAGGAGACCACGCTGAGGTTGCCGTAGCGCGCCTCGATGTAGCGGCCTTCGTCGTCGAACGGGGCCCAGCCCAGCGAGGTGATGACCTGGTCCGGCTCGCGCTTGCTGTAGATCGCCACACCGCTGTAGCCCTTCTTGGTGATGGCGTCGCGGTAGAAGCAGTGGTGGCCGTCCGGGCGGAACATCGGGTCGGTCAGCTGGTCTTCCTGGGCCTTGGTCTCCTGGATGCACAGGACGTCGGCGTTCTGGGCACGGAACCAGTCGAGGAAGCCCTTGGTCGCGGCGGAACGGATGCCATTGGCGTTGAAACTGATGATGCGCATGCGGAAGACCTACGGCGGGAAACCGGGCAAGCATACCGGTTGCCCGCGGGGCTGCGCAGTCCGCCGGGTGGGCCCGCGAACGCCTTCACACGGGGCCGGACGAGCGCGAAACGCCCAGCTGGATTAGGATTTGTGCTCCAAATGAAGATGAATCGAGTTTTGATGAGCGACCACCGCCACCGTTTCCTGCAGCTGGCCCTGACCGCCGATGCCCTGCGCTTCGGCCAGTTCACCCTCAAATCCGGCCGGCTGAGCCCCTATTTCTTCAACGCCGGTCGCTTCGACTCCGGCTCGCTGCTGTCCCAGCTCGGCGCCTGCTATGCCGATGCCATCGATGCCAGCGGCATCAAGTACGACGTGGTGTTCGGCCCGGCCTACAAGGGCATTCCGCTGGCCACTGCGATGGCCTGCGAGCTGGCCCAGCGCGGCCGCGACCTGCCGCTGTCGTTCAACCGCAAGGAAGCCAAGGACCACGGTGAAGGCGGCCAGCTGATCGGCGCCGACATGCAGGGCAAGCGCGTGCTGATCGTCGACGACGTGATCACCGCCGGTACCGCGATCCGCGAAGCGCTGGGCATCATCCGCGCCGCCGGTGGCACCCCGGCTGGCATCGTGGTAGCGCTGGACCGCCAGGAAATCGCTTCGGAGACCGATCGCCGCTCGGCGGCGCAATCGGTGGCCGAAGAGGCCGGTATCCCGGTGATCGCCGTGGCGTCGCTGGCCGACCTGCTTGATTTCGCCTCCGGCAACCCGGAACTTGTGGGTTACCGGCAGCCGCTGGAAGCCTATCGGGCCCAGTACGGCGTCCGTTCGATCCGCTGACCGACCCAGGGGAAAGGTCATGTCCCGAGTTCCTGCTGTCCTCTTTGCCGGCCTGCTGCTGGCATTGCCGTTCACCGTGCCGGCGCAGTCGCGCGACAGCGGCAAGACGGAAAAGAAGCTGTACTGCTGGAACGAGGGCAAGGAGCGGATCTGCAGTGATTCGCTGCCGGCCGACGCGGTCAACCATGCCCGCGAGGAGTTCAATGCGAGCACCGGCCTGCGCAATGCGCAGGTCCAGCGCGCGTTGACCGATGAGGAGCGCGCCGCTGCCAGCGCCGCGGCGCAGCAGCAACAACTGGACCTGATGGCCGAGCAGACCCGCCAGCGCACCGAGCAGGCCATGTTGTCCACCTACGGCAGCGAGGCCGACCTGCGCCGGGTGTTTGCCGAGCGCCAGGAAGTGCTGGACAACAATCTGAAGACCGCCGAGTACAACGTCACCAGCCTGCGTGAGTCGCTGGTGGCGCTGTTGTCGGCGGCGGGCGACCGCGAGCTGGCCGGCGCCAAAGTGGCAGACAAGCAGGCCGGGGCGATCCGCCAGCGGCATGTGCAGCTGCAGGCGCAGCAGCGCCTGCAGGCCGGCCTGCAGCAGCAACAGCAGGCGTTGAAGGCCGAGATCGACAGCACCCTGCAGCGCTATCGCGAGCTGAAGGGCGTGGCGCCGGCGAGCCGGGCCCCGTAATTCGCCTGTAGCGCCGGGCCCGCGCTCGGCTCCACATGACCTTGGGAAAGAACAGCCGAGCGTGGGCTCGGCTCTACAGTAGGCGGCGCCTGGTTACGGGTTGGCCCACGGAATTTATGCACTCTTTACGCGTCGGCCCGGTCCGGCGCGTAGTGCGTTTATGGGGGGCAGGACGACGATGGCGGCCTGAGGTGGAGGGGTTCCACCAGGACGCTATTGCAATGTCCCCCTGGCTGTCGTTGTTGTGTGGCGTGCTGGTGCTGGTCGCCGCCGCCTATCTCCTTTATGTCGTGCTGCGCCCCGAGTCGTTCTGAGCGGAGCCTGCCATGACTGAGATGCTTGTGATTATTGCCGCCAGCCTGCTGCTGGCGTGGCCGCTGGGCCTGTACCTGGCGCGGGTGATGCGCGGCACGCCGATGAAGGTCGACGTGCTGTTCCACTGGATCGAGAAGCCGCTGTACAAGGTGTTCGGCGTTGATCCGGCGTGTTCGATGTCCTGGCGCGGCTATGTGCTGGCCTTCGTGCTGAGCAACGTGGTGGTCGCGGTGCTGACCCAGGCGGTGTTCATGACCCAGGCCTGGTTGCCGTTGAACCCGGACCAGATCCCGAACATGCGCTGGGACACCGCGCTGCACACGATGATCTCGTTCCTGACCAACACCAACCAGCAGCACTACTCGGGCCAGGCGCAGCTGTCCTACCTCTCGCAGATGACCGGCATCACCGGCCTGCAGGTGGTGACGCCGATGATGGGCCTGGCGCTGGCAGTAGCGACGCTGCGCGCGTTGTTCTCGCGTGCGCCGCAGGCTGCCGCGGCCAACGGAACGGGCGATGACCGCCAGGTGGCGGTGGGCAACTACTACGTGGACGTGGTGCGCCTGTGCGTGCGCTTCCTGCTGCCGCTGTGCCTGGTGTGGACGCTGCTGCTGACCAGCCAGGGCGTGCCCTCGACGATGGCCGGCGGGCCGCAGGCCACGCCGATCGATGCCAGCGCCGGCATGGCCGAACAGAAACTGCCGCTGGGCCCGGTCGCGGCGATGGTCGCGGCCAAGCAGCTGGGCGCCAACGGCGGCGGCTGGTATGGCCCGAACAGCAGTTTCCCGCTGGAGAACCCGACCCCGCTGTCGAATGCGCTGGAGATCGTCGGCATCCTGCTGGTGCCGATGGCGGTGATCTTCATGATCGGTGCGTTCACCGGCCGGCGTCGTTTCGGCGCCCTGGTGTTCAGCTGCATGCTGGGCATGTCGCTGCTGTCTACCGGCGCGATGATGTGGAGCGAGGGCCACAGCGCCAGCGCCGCCACACCGCTGCTGATGGAAGGCAAGGAGGTGCGCTTCGGCGCCGATGGCACCGCGCTGTGGGCGGCGGTGACCACCCAGGTGTCCAACGGTTCGGTGAACGGCATGCACGATTCGCTGGCGCCGCTGAGCGGCGGCATCGCGATGGTCAACATGCTGGTCAGCGCGATCTGGGGCGGCATCGGCTGCGGCCTGCAGCAGTTCATTGTCTACCTGCTGCTGGGCGTGTTCCTGGCCGGGTTGATGACCGGACGCACGCCGGAACTGTTCGGCCGCAAGCTGGAGACGCCGCAGGTGCGCCTGCTGGCCCTGCTGGTGCTGCTGCAGCCGATCACCCTGCTGGTATTCACCGCGATCACCCTGGTCGTGCCCGGCCTGGCCGGTACCTCCAACCCCGGCTTCCATGGCATCAGCCAGGTGTTCTACGAGTACGTGTCGGCCTACGCCAACAACGGTTCGGGCTTCGAAGGGCTGGGTGACGCCACGCTATGGTGGAACCTGAGCTGCTCGCTGGTGCTGCTGCTGGGCCGCTTCCCGCTGCTGATCATCCCGCTGGTGGTGGCTGCACAGCTGGCCGCCAAGCGCCAGGCGCCGGAGTCTGCCGGCAGCCTGCAGATCGAAACCCCGACCTTCGCCCTGACCCTGGTCTCGGTGATCGTCATCCTGACCGTGCTGCAGTTCATGCCGGCGCTGGTACTCGGCCCGATCGCCGACCACCTGAGCCTGGGACTGCACTGAGGACACCGCAATGAGTACCCACGCAAGTTCAACCCGTAGTTCCCCTGCAGCGCGCCCTGCCCTGCTCGATGCCGCCGGCCTGCGCCGTGCGCTGGTCGAGGCGGTGCTGAAGCTGTCGCCGATGCACCTGGTGCGCAGCCCGGTGATGGCGGTGGTGATGGCCGGCACGATCGTCGCCGCCATCGTCACCCTGACCGGCAATGCGCCGCTTGGCTTCGGCCTGGCGGTGACCGCGATCCTGCTGGTGACCGTGCTGTTCGGCAACTTCGCCGAAGCCGTGGCCGAAGCGCGCGGCCGTGGCCAGGCTGCATCGCTGCGCCGTGCCCGCCAGGACCTGGTGGCACGCCGGCTGGCCGCCCCGCAGCCGGGTGCGGCCGAAACCCGGGTGGCCGCTGCCGAGCTGCGCCCGGGCGACCATGTGATCGTCAGTGCCGGTGAGCTGGTGCCGGCCGATGGCGAGATCGTGCAGGGCCTGGCCACCATCAACGAAGCGGCGGTGACCGGCGAATCAGCACCGGTGCTGCGCGAGGCCGGTACCGACCGTTCCGGTGTGATCGGTGGCACCAAGGTGCTGTCCGACCAGATCATCGTGCGGGTGACCGCCGAGCCGGGCCACAGCTTCCTGGACCGGATGATCGCGCTGGTGGAGGGTGCCAACCGGCAGAAGACGCCGAACGAGATCGCGCTGACCCTGCTGCTGGCGGCGATGACGCTGACCTTCCTGGTGGTGGTGGCCACGCTGCCGGCCATTGGCGCGGCGGTAGGCGTGCAGGTCGACCCGCTGCTGCTGATCGCGCTGCTGGTCTGCCTGATCCCGACCACCATCGGCGGGCTGCTGCCGGCCATCGGCATCGCCGGAATGAACCGTGCGCTGGCCGCCAACGTGCTGGCCAAGTCGGGCAAGGCGGTCGAAGTGGCCGGCGACGTCGATGTGCTGCTGCTCGACAAGACCGGCACCATCACCTACGGCGACCGCCAGGCCAGCCACTTCCATCCGTTGGCCGGTATCGATGCCAGCCAGCTGCGTGAAGCGGCGCTGCTGTCCTCGCTGGCCGACCCGACTCCGGAAGGCAAGTCGATCGTGCGCCTGGCGCGCGAACAGGGCTGCGCCACCGCCGAACCGGACCATGCCGACTACCTGGCCTTCACTGCCCAGACCCGCATGTCCGGCGTCGACCTGGAACATGGACGGCAGATCCGCAAGGGCGCCGCCGATGCGATCCGTACGCATGTGCAGTCGCTGGGCGGCAACGTGCCGGCCGAGCTGGCCGGTCGCGTCGAGCAGGTCGCGCGCAACGGTGCCACCCCGCTGGTGGTGGCCGAGGGCCGCCACGTGCTGGGCGTGATCGAGCTGTCGGACGTGGTCAAGCACGGCATGCGCGAGAAGTTCGCGCAGCTGCGGGCGATGGGCATCCGCACGGTGATGATCACCGGTGACAACCCGCTGACCGCTGCGGCCATTGCCGCCGAAGCCGGCGTCGACGACTACATCGCCGAGGCGCGCCCTGAAGACAAGCTGGCGCGCATCCGCCAGGAGCAGGCCGGTGGCCGCCTGGTCGCGATGGTCGGCGACGGTACCAACGACGCCCCGGCGCTGGCCCAGGCCGACATCGGCCTGGCGATGAACTCCGGTACGCAGGCGGCGAAGGAGGCCGGCAACATGGTCGACCTCGATTCGGACCCGGCCAAGCTGCTGGCGGTGGTGGAAGTGGGCAAGCAGCAGCTGATCACCCGCGGCGCGCTGACCACCTTCTCGCTGGCCAACGACGTCTCCAAGTACTTCGCGATCCTGCCGGCGCTGTTTGCCGCCGCGGTTCCGACCATGGCCGCACTGAACGTGATGCAGCTGTCGAGCCCGCGCAACGCGGTGCTGGCAGCGCTGATCTTCAACGCCCTGGTGATTCCCGCCCTGATCCCGCTCGCCCTGCGTGGTGTGCGCTTCCGCCCGGCCACCGCCACCGCGCTGCTGCGCCGGAACATGCTGGTGTACGGCCTCGGCGGCGTGCTGCTGCCGTTCGCGGCGATCAAGCTGATCGACCTCCTTCTTGTCCTGGTATTCGGCGCATGAACCGTTCTGCTTCCACCTCTTCTTCCCTGTCCCGCGAACCGAAGGCCGAGGCCCGCGTGGCCAGCCTGCAGGATGACGCCCGCTGGCGTCCGGCGATCGGCCTGGGCCTGGCGACCCTGCTGCTGGCCGGTGCGGTCTACGCCGGCATCGCCACCGGTTTCGCCGGCCTGGCCTACCCGACCCAGGCCGAGGGCAGCCTGCTGCGCGATGGCAGCGGCCAGGTGCGCGGCTCGGCCTGGCTGTCGCAGCCGTTCACCGGCCAGGGCTACTTCCAGGCACGGCCGTCGGCGGCCAACTACGACCCGATGGCCGCAGCCGGTTCCAACATGGCGCGCAGCAACCCGGCCCTGGCCGAACGTGTTGCCGCCAGTACTGCTGCGGTGGCCGCGCGCGAAGGTGTGGCGCCCGCACAGGTGCCGGCAGACCTGGTCACCCAGTCCGGTGGTGGCCTCGATCCGCAACTGTCGCCTGCAGCCGCGCAGCTGCAGGTGGAACGCGTAGCGCGTGCGCGTGGCCTGCCGGTGGAGCAGGTGCAGGCGCTGGTGCAGGCGCATACCGAAGGGCGCCAGTGGGGCCTGTTCGGCCAGCCGCGCGTGAACGTGGTGACGTTGAACTTCGCGCTGGACCATGCGGCCAAGGCACCGTGATGCCGGGCTGCACCGGCTGCGCGCACAATGGCGGCCATGACAGCGGCCCCCATGACTGATGCGCGAACCCGCCAGGCCGATGCCCTGGTCGAAGGCCTGCAACGCGAGGCCGGCGGCAAGCTGACCGTGTTCCTTGGCGCGGCGCCGGGCGTGGGCAAGACCTACACCATGTTGACCCGAGCGCAGGAACAGCTGAGGCGCGGCGTCGACCTGGTGGTCGGGCTGGTGGAAACCCATGGCCGTGCCGATACCCAGGCGCTGCTGGAGGGACTGCCGCAGTTGCCGCTGAAGGACGTGGCCTACCACGGCCACGCCCTGCAGGAAATGGACCTGGATGCCGTGCTTGCACGGCGTCCTGCGCTGGTGCTGGTGGACGAACTGGCACACCGCAATGCCCCGGGTAGCCGCCACGAGCGGCGCTGGCAGGATGTGATGGAGCTGCTGGATGCCGGCATCGACGTCTGGACCACGGTCAACATCCAGCATCTGGAAAGCCTCAACGATGTGGTGATGCGCATCACCGGCGTGCGCGTCAGCGAAACCGTGCCCGATGGCGTGCTCGATCGCCTGCACGACATCGTGCTGGTCGACCTGCCGCCGCGCGAACTGATCGCGCGCCTGCAGCAGGGCAAGGTGTATGTACCCGAACAAGCCGCACAGGCGCTGCAGGCGTTCTTCTCGCCGGCCAACCTGACCGCGCTGCGCGAACTGGCCATGCAGGAGGCCGCCGACCGCGTCGACAGCAGCCTGCGCGAGGCACGCGCTGCCCGTGGCGAAGGCAACCTGCCGCTGCGACGTGGGGTGCTCGTAGCCATCGATGGCGGTGGCCAGAGCGAATACCTGGTGCGCGTGGCACGCCGCATCGCCGAGCGCCGCGATGCACCGTGGACGGTGGTGACCGTACAGGGCCGCCGCCAGGACGAGGCGACCCGGCGCGAGATCGATGCGGCCTTCGCGCTGGCACGGCGGCTGGGCGGCGACGCCGAACTGCTGCACGGATCGAGCATCGCCGACGCCCTGCTCGACCACGCCGCGCACAACGGCGTGTCGACCCTGGTGCTGGGGCGCACCCGCGAACGCCCGCTGGCGCGGATGTTCAACCGCACGTTGACCCAGCAGCTGATCCAGCGCGGCGCGCATTACGAGATCA
Source organism: Stenotrophomonas sp. 57 (assembly GCF_030291075.1). NCBI lineage: Bacteria > Pseudomonadati > Pseudomonadota > Gammaproteobacteria > Lysobacterales > Lysobacteraceae > Stenotrophomonas > Stenotrophomonas sp. 57. The sequence goes on along the minus strand of NZ_CP127407.1, from coordinate 346,390 downwards.
CCATCATCAGCACCCCACAGGCCCGTGCGCGCTCGCGCCGCGAGGGCCTGCTGCCACCGATGCGCGGCATCAGCTACGAGCCGGTGCAGGCGCTGGTCGCCACCGCGCTGGCCTGTGCGGTGGCGTGGCTGGCCGAACGCTGGGTGGGCATGGCCGACCTGTCGATGGTGTTCATCGTTGCAGTGGTGCTGGTCGCTGCGCGCACGCGCGCCAGCGTGGCGGTGATGGCGGCGATCCTGTGCTTCCTCGCCTACAACTTCCTGTTCATTGCGCCCCGCTTCACCTTCGCCATCGGTGCGCGCCAGGGCGTGATCACCGTGTTCCTGTTCCTGGCCGCTGCACTGGTGGCTGGCCGCCTGGCATCACGCCTGCGCATGCAGGTGATCGCGCTGCGTGCGGCCAACCGCCACGCGCGTGCGCGCCAGCAGCTGGGACGGCAGCTGGCCAGCGCGGCCGGCAATGGCGAGGTGGCCCAGGCTGGACGGCATGCGTTGGAGCAGGCGATGGACGTGCCAGCGTGGCTGCGGATCGGTGCCGACACTGCATCCGGTGGCCGTTCGCAGCCCGGCGATACCGATCTGGCGGCTGCCGACTGGGCACTGCGCCATGGCCAGCCCAGCGGCCGCTTCACCGATACCCTGGCCGGCGCGCAGTGGTGGTTCCTGCCACTGTTGGATGGCGAGGACCGCGCGATCGGCGTGGCTGGTCTGTACCTGCCCGGCGCGCAGGCACGCCTGCTACCCGAGCAGCGGCAGCTGGCCGAGGCGATGGTGGATGACATCGCACAGGCTGCGCTGCGCACCCGGCTGGTGGCCGAACTGGAGCAGGCGCACGTCAGCAACGAGACTGAGCGGTTGCGTTCGGCGCTGCTCTCTTCGGTGTCGCACGACCTGCGCTCGCCACTGGCGGCGATGATTGGTTCGGCCGACAGCCTGGCCAGCTATGGCGCGGCGATGGACACGACGGATCGACGCGCCCTGTTGGATACGATCCTGGTCGAAGGCGAACGCCTCGACCGCTACATCCAGAACCTGCTGGACATGACCCGGCTGGGCCACGAAGGTCTGAAGATCAACCGCGACTGGATCGGCGTGGACGAACTGATCGGTTCGGCGGCACGGCGCCTGCAGCGCTACCAGCCGAAGGTGCGGCTGGAGCTGGATATTCCCCCCACGCTGGCGCCGATCTGGGTGCACCCGGCGCTGGTCGAACAGGCGGTGTTCAACGTGATGGAGAACGCCGCCAAGTTCTCGCCGCCCGACGCCGCCGTGCAGGTGCAGGCGCGCGAGCTGGACGGCCAGCTGCGCATCGACGTGATCGATGCCGGCCCCGGCATTCCCGATGACGAGCGCGCGCGCATCTTCGACATGTTCTACAGCGTCGAACGCGGCGACCGCGGTCGACACGGCACCGGCCTGGGCCTGACCATCTGCCAGGGCATGATCGGTGCGCATGGCGGCAGCGTGCAGGCGCTGCCCGGACGCGACGGTCGCGGTACCCTGATCCGCATCACCCTGCCCCTGCTCAAGCCAGCCTCCCACGATGAGCCCGACCCCGATTGATCCCAGCGTGCCGGCCGCGCGCGTGCTGGTGATCGACGATGAAACCCAGATCCGCCGGTTCCTGGACATCAGCCTGCGCGCGCAGGGCTACCAGGTGCGGCAGGCCGCCACCGGCCAGGAAGGCCTGCAGCTGGCCGCCAGCGAGGACATGGACCTGGTGATCCTGGACATTGGCCTGCCGGACATGGAAGGCCACGAGGTGCTGGAGCAGCTGCGGCAGTGGAGCCAGGTGCCTGTGATCATGCTGACCGTGCGTGCGGGTGAAGCCGAGAAGGTGCGCGCACTGGATACCGGCGCCAATGACTACGTAACCAAGCCGTTTGGCACGCAGGAACTGATGGCACGGGTGCGCGCGCTGCTGCGTACGCGCAGCGTGCCCAGCGATGGCACGCCGCCGGTATTCGACGACGGACACCTGCACGTGGACCTGGTGCGTCGCGAAGTCACCCTCGGTGGCGAGCCGGTGGCGCTGACCCGCAAGGAATACGCGCTGCTGTCACTGCTGCTGCGCAATGCCGGGCGGGTGGTGACCCAGCCGCAGATCCTGCAGGAGATCTGGGGGCCGACCCACCAGCACGACACCCACTACCTGCGCATCCTGGTCGGCAAGCTGCGGCACAAGCTGGGCGATTCAGCGCTGGATTCGCGCTACCTGTTCACCGAACCGGGCGTGGGGTTGCGGTTCAAGGGGTGAAAGCGTGCAGACCAACGGTCGGCACCCACCAAAGCGATTTCGGAAGAGCATCCACGCATGGCGTGGATCTGCTGTGTCGACCAAGGTCGACACCTACCAATAGCACCGGGAAGCTGTCAGAGGTGGGGCGGTGTCGGAGTGCGGGGTGTCAGCCGCATGGATGCGGCTGCCAAGCCCCCAGGGACGGGTTTACTGCGTCCCCGCACTTCGACACCGCCCCACCATCCCACGGAATGCCCGCTCTTGATGTCTAGGTTGATGTTGCTTCGGCGGGTGCCGGGCGCAGCCCGGCCCCACATCAGAACCCGAGCGGGGTGTCGCCCAGCACCGGTTGCAGCTGGCTGCGGAACAGCGCCTGGATACGCTCCAGTGCCGCCTCGTCGTTGCCCTCGAAGCGCAGCACCAGCACCGGCGTGGTGTTGGACGCGCGCACCAGGCCCCAACCATCGGGGAAGTCCACGCGCAGGCCGTCGATGGTCGACAGCCGCCCACCCACGTACGGATTCTCCGGCGACTGTGCCGCCGCCACCAGCATCGCCACCAGCGCGTGCGGCGTGCCCTCGGCCACCGGCACCTTCAGTTCCGGCGTGGCCACCATCTCCGGCAGCTCGGCCAGCACCTCGTCCGGGGTCTCCTCGCGCTGGGCCAGAATCTCCAGCAGTCGCGCGGCGGCATACAGGCCGTCGTCGAAACCGAACCAGCGCTCCTTGAAGAAGAAGTGGCCGCTCATCTCGCCGGCCAGTTCCGCATCGGTTTCGCGCATCTTCGCCTTCATCAGCGAATGCCCGGTCTTCCACATCAGCGGGCTGCCACCGTTGCGCAGCACGTGGTCGGACAGCTTGCCGGTGCACTTCACGTCGTAGATCACCATCGCGCCCGGGTTCCGCATCAGCACGTCGGCGGCAAACAGCATCAGCAAGCGGTCGGCATAGATGATCCTGCCTTCGCCGGTAACCACGCCCAGACGGTCGCCGTCGCCATCGAAAGCAACGCCGAGATCGGCGCCGAAGCGCTTGACCGTCTGCACCAGGTCTTCCAGGTTGGCCGGTTCGCTGGGGTCGGGGTGATGGTTGGGGAAGGTGCCGTCGACATCGCAGTACAACGGGATGACGTCGGCGCCGATCGCTTCCAGCAGCTGCGGTGCGAGTGCGCCGGCGACGCCGTTGCCGGCATCGGCCACGACCTTCAACGGGCGGTCCAGCTGCACGTCATCGGCAATGCGCTGGATGTAGTCGGCGCCCACGTCGCGCTGCTGGTAATCACCCGGCTCGGCGGCCTGCACCAGGCGACCCTCGACGATACGCTGGTAGAGATCGGTGATGGCATCGCCGGACAGTGTCTCGCCACCGATGACCACCTTGAAGCCGTTGTACTCGGGCGGATTGTGGCTGCCGGTGACTGCCACGCAGGTGCCGGTACGCAGATGGAAGGCCGCGTAGTACACGACCGGGGTCGGCGCCAGGCCGATGTCGATCACCGCGCAGCCGGCACGGCGAAGGCCTTCGGCCAGCCCTGCGGCCAGTTCCGGCCCGGACAGGCGGCCATCGCGGCCGATCACCACCTCGCGCAGCCCCTGTTCCAGCGCCACGGTGCCGATGGCCTGGCCGATCAGTGCAGCGGTCTTCGGCGTCAGTTCGCTGCCGACCACGCCACGGATGTCGTAGGCGCGGAAGATACCGGCGGCCAGTTCCTCGGCCGGAACCGGCGGCGGCGGCGGCGGTGCACTTTCCGCGATGCCGGCATCGGCCACGGGCGGCGGCGCCATCTGCAGGCTCTCGCTCAGGGTTGGGCCATGATCGGCCTCGGCCGCAGCGGCACGACGCGGCAGCGGCAGGGTCTTCGGCAGGCGGCCGCGACCGACCACCAGCAACACGGCAACGAAGGCCAGCAGCAGCGCGACGATGGCGCTGGCCAGCGACCCCAGGCCCATCGGACCGGCTTCGACATTGGGTACGGCAGCCACCAGCCGCAACGGCGTGCCCGGAACCGGGCGCGCCAGCGCCTCCGCGCTCTCGGCCAGGCCGGCGTCGCCCTGGGCAACGAGGTCATGCGCGCCTTGGCGCAGGCCGAGGAAGCCGGTGGACGGAGCACTCACCTGGTCCAGCGGCGAGGTCAGCCGCAGCAATGGCTGGCGCACGTAGAGCACGGCTGGGCCAAGGCTGCCCAGCTGCACCGGCGCGGCCAGACCAAGACGATTGCCTCCCCCATCGCGCACCACGCGCAGGCCCGGCTTGCCCCCGGCCAGCGCTTCTTCCAGCAGGGCCAGGCGTGCATAGCCGAAGGTGGCAGGGTCGGCATAGGCGGTGGCCAGGTCGGCGCCCAGCACTTCAACCTGCTCCACCCCGGTCCAGCCCTCGCGCACGGCCAGCGCGGCTGCGGCCGCGTCACCGGCCTGCAGTGCCTGCTGCACGCGTTCGTTCTTCAACTGCTGCTGCAGCTGCTTCAGCTGGCCGGCAGCCGCCTCCTGCAACCCCTGCACGGCCTGGTCACGCGCTTCTTCCAGTGCCTGGCCATTGGCTTCCTGACGCCACTGCTGCACCGCGCTCCATCCGAACCAGCCGGCAAGGAGTACCAGCAGCACCCCCAGTAGTGGCGCACTGCGTCCCAACGACCGTTCCCGCTGCCCTTCCCCGATGCCGCTCATCAATGTCCCCCGTCAACGCACCCCGGTATGGCCGAATCCACCCGTTCCCCGCACGCTGTCGGTGAAAGTATCCACCACCTGCAGGCTGACGCGGGCAATCGGCACCACCACCAGCTGCGCGATGCGATCGCCCGGCTCGATGGTGAAGGCCTCGCGACCACGGTTCCAGACGCTGATCAGCAGGGGGCCCTGGTAGTCGGCGTCGATCAGGCCGGTGCCGTTGCCGAGCACGATGCCGTGGCGGTGGCCCAGCCCGGAACGCGGCAGGATCACCGCGCACAGGTGCGGATCGGCGATGTGGATGGCCAGGCCGCTGGGCACCAGCGCGGTGTCGCCCGGCTGCAGGGTCAGCGCGGTATCCAGCGCCGCGCGCAGGTCCATGCCGGCGCTGGCCTCGGTGGCGTAGGCCGGCAGCGGCCAGCTGTCGCCGAAGCGCGGATCGAGCAGCTTGACCTGCAGCGGTTGGGAAGTGAAAGCCTGGGTCATGCCTGGAGTCTCCGCGCGATCAGCGCCAGCAGTTGTTCGGCCAGCTCGCGCTTGGAGGTGGCCGGGAATACCTGTTCGCCGTCCTGCCAGAAGGCCGTGGCGGCGTTGTTGTCGCTCTCGAAGCCGCCGCCGCTGATGCCGACCTGGTTGGCGATCACCAGGTCCAGGCGCTTGTCGACCAGCTTGCCACGTGCATATTTCTCCACGTCGTGGGTCTCGGCGGCAAAGCCGACCACCAGCTTCAGCGACTGCGTCTGCGTCTGCGTCTGCGCGGCAACTTCGGCAAGAATGTCCGGCGTGCGCACCAGCTCGATCACCAGCGACTGGCTGTCGGCGGTCTTCTTCAGCTTCTGCGGCGCGACCTGGCGCGGCGTGTAATCGGACACCGCGGCGGCTCCGATATAGATGTCGGCCGGCAGTGCCTTCAGCACGGCATCGCGCATCTGCGCCGCCGAGCGCACGTCCACGCGCTGCACGCCGGGCGGCGTCGGCAGCTGCACCGGGCCGCTGACCAGCACCACCTGGGCGCCCATCGTGGCGGCGGCCGCAGCCAGGGCGAAGCCCATCTTGCCGCTGCTGCGGTTGCCGACGTAGCGCACCGGATCGATGTCTTCGTAGGTCGGGCCAGCGCTGATCAGCAGGCGCAGGCCCTGCAGCGCGCGGGTTTCCGGTGCGGCAACCGCCGCCGTGGTACTGCCATTGGCGGCCAGCGCGGCGACGATGTCGCTCGGTTCGGCCAGACGGCCCGGACCGGATTCGCCTTCGGCCAGCGGGCCGTCGACCGGGCCGATCACCTGCGCACCGCGCTGGCGCAGCAGCGCGATGTTGGCCTGGGTGGCAGGATGCAGCCACATGCGGTGGTTCATCGCCGGGCAGATCGTCAGCGGTGCGGTGCTGGCCAGGCACAGGGTGCTGACCAGGTCATCGGCGTGGCCTTGGGCCAGCCGCGCCAGCAGATCGGCTGTGCCGGGGGCGACCACGATGCGGTCGGCCCAGCGGGCCAGCTCGATGTGGCCCATGGCCTGTTCAGCGGCACTGTCCCACAGCGTGGTGCGGGTCGGCTGCCCGGACAGGGCCTGGAAACTGAGCGGAGTGACGAACTGCTGGGCACCGGCGGTCATCGCCACCTGCACCTGGGCGCCGGCGTCGCGCAGACGCCGCACCAGCTCCAGGGCCTTGTAGGCCGCGATCCCGCCTCCGACGCACAACAGCAGTTTCTGACCTTCCAGCGCGCGGACCGGCGCGGGGGAAACATTGGGGGAGTCAGCCACCTGGAATTCCTGTGCAAACGAGGGCGCTAGCTTACCCGATGGTCGGTAATGTCCCGATGCAGGACGCACATAGCGGGCGGCTATCAGCAGATGGAATCCGCCTACGTTGATCCGGGAGTCACCCGGCATCGGTTTCGGACGTTTCCTATACCGTTGTGGCCTCTCGATTTTGCAGAATCAGGCGTTGGCCGCTGCATGCAGCGGTTCGTTCGATCTGCAAGGAGCCGCGTGCACCCACGCATCATCATCGCCGACGACCATCCCGTGGTCCTGCACGGTGTCCGCATCGTGCTGCAGACCCACCTGATGGACATCGTCGGCTGCGCCAGTGACGGCGCCGGGCTGCTGCAACTGGTGGACCGCCATGGCTGCGATGCGGTGCTGACCGATCTGTCGATGCCGGGCGCAGGCCCGGACGGCCTGGAGCTGATCGATGCGCTGCACACCCGCCACCCGGGCCTGCCGGTGGTGGTGCTGACCGGCGCGCGCCATCCCGGGCTGCTGGACGGGCTGCTGCGCGAGGGCATCCGTGGCCTGGTGGACAAATGCGCCGACTTCACCGAGCTGCCGCAGGCAGTGAACGCCGCACTGGCCGGGCAGGTGTTCGTCTCCCAGCAGCTGCGCCACCACCTGCAGGCCCGCGACCTGCTGTACCCGCGGGAACCGGCGCCGTTGTCTGCACGCGAACAGGAAGTGCTGGACCTGCTGGCAGCCGGTCTCAACGTGAACGCCATTGCCGAGCGTTGCGGGCGTAGCCCGAAGACCATCAGCCGGCAGAAAGCCGAAGCCAAGCGCAAGCTGGGCCTGCAGAACAACCAGGAACTGTTCGACTACCTGCAGACCCGGCGCGACTGAGGCATTGGCCGACCCGGGCCCGCGGCTTGCCCCGATGGGAACCACCGCAAGGTCTGGCGATGATGGGGCCATGCCCATCCATGACTGGCCCGAACAGGAACGCCCCCGCGAGAAGCTGATCGCGCGCGGGCCTGACGCACTTTCCGATGCTGAACTGCTGGCGTTGTTTCTCGGCTCCGGGTTCGGTGGCCGCGATGCCGTGCAGACCGCGCGCGACCTGCTGCAGTCGCACGGCCCGTTGCGGGTGCTGCTCGATCGCCCCGCCGCCGAACTGGCCCGCCTGCCCGGGCTCGGCCCTGCACGCAGCTGCACGCTGGCCGCCGGGCTGGAGCTGGCCCACCGCTACCTGACGGCCGAGCTGGAACACGGCGAGGCGGTGGGCAACAACCCGGCGGCGGTCGGCCGCTACCTGCAGCACCGCCTGCGTGGCCAGGCCCGCGAAGTCTTCATGGCCCTGTTCCTGGACAACCGCCACCGCCTGATCGCCTGCGAAGAGCTGTTCCACGGCACCATCAATGCCGCCCCGGTCTACCCCCGCGAGGTGGTGCGGCGCGCGCTGCTGCACAACGCGGCGGCGGTGATCCTCAGCCACAACCATCCGTCCGGCGACCCGGAACCCTCCAGCGCCGACACCCGCATCACCGATGAACTGCAGCAGGCACTGGCGATGGTGGACGTGCGCCTGCTGGACCACTTCGTGGTCGGCGAGGGCCGTCCCGTTTCGTTTGCTGAACGGGGCCTGCTGGCCCAGGCCCGGCCGCGCCTGTTCGGCTGAGCGCGGCCCGCCAGAGGCCATCGGCCGCCCCCACGGGCATCTTCCGGTCAGCGTGGCTGCGGGTATCTGCGCTAAAATGGGCGATTCCGCCGCTCATTCTCACAGCAGGCCTCGTGAAAAATCTCCTCCGCGCCCTGATCAGCCAAGGCATCGAAGCCTTGCGCGCCAATGGCACCCTGCCCGCCGACTCCCTGCCGCCGGACTTCGTGGTCGAGCGCCCGAAGACCCGCGACCACGGCGACTTCGCCACCAACGCCGCGATGCTGCTGGCCAAGGCCGCGCGCAGCAATCCGCGCGCACTGGCACAGGCGCTGGTCGAGGCGCTGCCGCGCAGCGAGGACGTCAGCAAGGTCGAGATCGCCGGCCCCGGCTTCATCAACTTCCACCTGGCTCCGGCCGCGTACCAGCGCGAAACCGCTTCGGTCATCAAGGAAGCCCACGACTACGGCCGCAACCTGTCCGGCAATGGCCGCACCGTGGGCGTGGAGTACGTGTCGGCCAACCCGACCGGCCCGCTGCATGTCGGCCACGGCCGCGCGGCGGCAATCGGCGACTGCGTGGCGCGCGTGCTTGATGCCAACGGCTGGAACGCCAAGCGGGAGTTCTACTACAACGACGCCGGCGTTCAGATCGAGAACCTGGCACTGTCCACCCAGGCACGGATCAAGGGGATCGCTCCGGACCAGGACGGCTGGCCGGAAGGCGGCTACCGCGGTGAATACATCGCCGACGTCGCCCGCGCCTACATGGCCGGCGCCAGCGTCGACCTGGAAGGCAGCACCGTGGTTGGGGCCAAGGACCCGGACGACATGCAGGCGATCCGTCGCTTCGCGGTGGCCTACCTGCGCAACGAGCAGAACCTGGATCTGGCCGCGTTCGGCGTCGACTTCGACATCTATTTCCTGGAAAGTTCGCTGTACGCCGACGGCAAGGTTGCTGAGGCGGTCGCCAAGCTGCAGGCCTCGGGCCACACCTACGAGGAAGGCGGCGCGCTGTGGCTGCGCAGCACCGACTTCGGTGACGACAAGGACCGCGTGATGCGCAAGTCCGACGGCACCTTCACCTACTTCGTGCCGGACGTGGCCTACCACCTGTCCAAGTGGCAGCGTGGCTACGAGCGCGCGATCACCGAGCTGGGCGCGGACCACCACGGCTCGCTGGCCCGCGTGCGCGCCGGCCTGCAGGCGATGGAAGTGGGCATCCCGCAGGGCTGGCCGGAATACGTGCTGCACCAGATGGTCACGGTCATGCGCGGCGGCGAGGAAGTGAAGCTGTCCAAGCGTGCCGGCAGCTACTTCACCCTGCGCGACCTGATCGAGGAAGCCGGCCGCGATGCCACCCGCTGGTTCCTGATCGCGCGCAAGCCCGATTCGCAGCTGACCTTCGACATCGACCTGGCCCGCCAGCAGAGCAACGACAACCCGGTGTTCTACGTGCAGTACGCGCATGCCCGCGTCTGCAGCCTGCTGCGCCAGGCGCAGGAGAAGGGCCTGGTGTACGAACAGGGCAACGGTCTGGCCAACCTCGGCCGCCTGGCCGACGATGCCTCGCTGGTGCTGATGAACGAGATCTCGCGGTATCCGGAAGTGGTGGAAGCGGCCGGCGTGGCGCTGGAACCGCACCTGGTGGCGCAGTACCTGCGTGAATTGGCGCACGCGTTCCACACGTGGTATCACGGGACGCCGGTGCTGGTGGAAGATGCCACTGACCGCAATGCCAAGCTGACCCTGGCCTGCGCCGCACGCCAGGTGCTGGCCAACGGCCTCGAACTCCTGGGCGTCAGCGCCCCGGAAAAAATGTAAGCATCAGGAGACGCAGTACACATGGCAGCACGACGCGGCAAAAGCCAGGCACGACGCAACGGCGGCAGCCAGGGCACACCCGGATGGGTGTGGCTGGTAGCGGGTGTAGCGATCGCGGCCGTGGTGTTCCTGGCGGCGCCGAACCTGTTCAAGGGCGAAGGCGATGGCTTCCTGCGCGCCGGTCCCCAGCCGAACCCGAACGCGCAGCCGGCCCCGGTCGCGGACGCCGACAGCGATGTCGGCGCCCAGCCGGCCGCGCAGCCGACCACGCCGAAGCCGGCCGAACCGGAAAAGCCGGCCACCACCCAGTACGACTTCTACACCCTGCTGCCGGGCAAGGAAGTTGAAATGTCCGACGCCGAGCTGGCGGCCAGCGCGCGTGCTGAAGAGCAGCGCCGGGCCAAGGCCGAAGCGTCGCGCGCGCAGGCTGCGCTGGAAGGCAAGCCGGTTCCGCCGGCGACGACCACCGCACCGGCACCGGCTGCCACCGCCAGCGTGTCCAGCACCGCGCAGGTGACCGCCACCAGCCGTCCGCTGCCGGCACCGCTGAGTGAACGCCCGGCGGCGGCAACGCCGTCGGCCGGCACCGCCCCGGCCTCGACCAGCACCGCCGCCGCCACGCCGGCAGCACGCGCGGAAACTGCACCGGCAACGGCGGGTGCCGCGGCGGCTGCAGCACCGGCGGCCGCCGACAACGCCCGCTACATCCTGCAGGCAGGCGCGTTCGGTGCCTCCGGCGATGCCGAAGCCACCAAGGCCAAGCTGGCGATGATGGGTCTTGCTGCACGCGTGGAGTCGGCGCAGATCAACGGCAAGACCGTGTACCGCGTGCGCATGGGGCCGTATGGCAGCGCCGGCGAACTGTCCGAAGCCAAGCAGAAGCTGGATGGCACCGGCCTGCAGGCGATGGCGATCAAGGCGCAGTGACCCATCGGATCTGAACGGAAAAAGCCGGGCAATGCCCGGCTTTTTTGTTTCTGTAGGGCCGAGCCATGCTCGGCTGAATCCAGACAAAGCCGAGCATGGGCTCGGCTCTACAGGACCCGCGACGCAGGTCAGCCTTCGCGGGCCACCTGGAAGCCCGCAAACGACTGGCTGACCGGCATCAGTTCCAGACGATTGATGTTCAGGTGCGGCGGCAGCGTGGCCACCCAGAAGATCTGCTCGGCGATGTCTTCGGCGGTCATCGGGTTGGCGCCGGTATAGAGCTTGTCCGACGCAGCCTGATCGCCATGGGTACGCACCACGGTGAACTCGGTTTCGGCCATGCCCGGCTCGATCGTGGTCACCCGCACGCCGGTGCCGTGCAGGTCCGAGCGCAGGCCCAGCGAGAACTGGCTGACGAAGGCCTTGGTGCCACCGTAGGCATTGCCGCCCGGATACGGGTAGACACCGGCCACCGACGAGATGTTGATGATCGCGCCCCTGCGCTCCACCAGCTGCGGCAGCAGGCGGTGGGTCAGGGTGACCAGCGCGGTGATGTTGGTGTCGATCATCGTGGTCCAGTCCGACAGCTTCGCGCTCTGCGCCGGCGCCGTCCCCTGCGCCAGGCCCGCATTGTTGACCAGCAGGTCGATCTCACCGAATGCCGGCGGCAGCGCCAGCAGCGCCGCTTCCATCGCCACCGCATCGCGGATGTCGAAGACGGCGGCGTGCACCACGTCCTTGCCGTACCGGTCGACCAGCGGCTGCAGGCGCTCGCCGCGGCGGCCGGTGGCGATCACCTTCCAGCCCGCCTGGGCGAAGCGATGGACGGCGGCGGCGCCAAAGCCGGACGTGGCGCCGGTAATCAGGACGGTGCGGGTCATCAGGCAACTCCATGGGAAACCAGACCCCCATTCTGGCATCGTCGGCCGGCCCCTGTGTTGCCGGATCGGCCAGATCCGGGGTCAGTTCCCCCTGCTCCGAAAAGGGATCTGACCCCAGCTGCAGGGTGACCGGTACAATTGGGCCATGATCAACAACGATGTCCTGCGCAGCGTGCGCTACTCCCTGGACCTGGGCGACCACCACGTGGTGACCCTGTGCCAGATGGCCGACCCGGCCTTCGCCGTGGATACCGAGCAGGTGAAGGCCTGGCTGCGCCGCGAGGACGAAGCCGGTTTCGAGGCGATGAGCGACAGCGCGCTGGCCCACTTCCTCGACGGACTGATCGTGCACCTGCGCGGTCGCGACGAGAGCCAGCCGCAGCGCGCGGTGGAAACCCGCATCGACAACAACCTGGTGCTGAAGAAGCTGCGCGTGGCCTTCCAGCTGCGCGACGTGGACCTGATGGAGATCTTCGCCAGCGCCGGTTTCAACGTGTCCAAGTCGGAAGTGGGCGCGCTGTTCCGCCAGCCCGGGCACACCAACTACCGGCGTTGCCTGGACCAGATGCTGCGCAATTTCCTCAAGGGCCTGAGCCTGCGCCTGCGCGGCTGAGCACGGCCTCGACGAACGCCCGCGCCGCCGGTGTCGGCAGCCGCTGCCAGACCAGATGCACGCGGCGGGTCGGGGTCGGCTGCAGCGGAATCCGCACCACGCCTTCAAAGCCTTCGGCGATCAACGCCGGCACGATGCCGACCGCCAGCCCATGGCGGACGAAGCGCTCGACCAGTTCCATCAGATTGACCTCGAAGCGCACCGTGTGCGGCAGGTCGGCGGCAGCGAACGCATCGTCGGTCTGCCGCCGCGCACCGGTGCCGCGCGGGAAATCGACCAGCGCCTCGTCCTGCAGTTCGGTCAATGGCAGCCGCCTGCGCCGGGCCAGACGGTGCGACGGCGCCAGCACCGCCACCAGGTCTTCTTCCTGCAGCATCTGGTGGCAGACCCCGTCAAGCGCCGCAGAAGGTGCCAGCCCCACCAGTGCCACATCCAGCACACGCGACTGCACCTGCGCGATCAGGTCCTCGCTCTTGTCCACCCGCAACTGGAATTCCACCTGCGGGTGCACCTGCTGGAAGGCGGCCAGCATCGCCACCACGTCGATGCCGGTCAGCGAGGAAATCTGCCCGATCGCCAGCAGCCCGCGCACTTCGCCACTCACCGCCGCCACGTCGGCACGCAGATGGCGCAGGCTGGCCAAGGCCTGCCGCGCATGCACCAGCATGGCCTCACCGGCGGCGGTGGCCCGCACCTGGCGCGGCAGGCGTTCAAACAGCGGCGTGCCCAGTTCCTGCTCCAGTGCGGCGATCTGGTGGCTGAGTGCGGACTGCACCACATGGCAGCGTTCGGCGGCGCGGGTGAAGTTGGCTTCCTCGGCCAGGGCAACGGCAAACTCGAGCTGCTTGAGGTTCACCCTGCTATCTCGTTTCCAGATGACAGGGATGATGATGATTCATTTCCATCATCGCTGCAGCAGGCGGACACTGTGCACCCCGCTTTTCTGGAAGACCGCGTGAGCCCCGCCCTCCCCCCACTGCACCGCTGGCAGGTGCTGCTGATGTCGGTTGCCACCGGTGTGGCCGTGGCCAGCAACTACTATGCACAGCCACTGCTGCACACCATCGCCGACGCCTTCGGCGTGCCGTTCAGCCAGGTCGGCATGGTGGTGACCGCCGCGCAGCTGAGCTATGCCGCCGGGCTGATCCTGCTGGTGCCGCTGGGTGACCTGTTCGAGCGGCGTCGCCTGATCGTGGTGATGAGCCTGCTGTCGGCCGGCGGGCTGGTGATCAGTGCCTGTGCGCCGTCGCTGGCCTGGCTGCTGGTGGGCACCGCGATCACCGGCCTGTTCTCGGTAGTGGCACAGGTGCTGGTGCCGTTCGCCGCTACGCTGGCCGCGCCGGAACATCGCGGTCGCGTGGTCGGCACGTTGATGAGCGGCCTGCTGCTGGGCATCCTGCTGGCGCGCACCGTGGCCGGCCTGTTGTCCAGCCTGGGCGACTGGCGCCTGGTGTACGCGATCGCCGCCGGCACTCTGGTGATGACTGCGCTGGCGCTGCAACGCGGCCTGCCGCGATTCCACCACAGCGCCGGCCTCGGCTATTTCGCACTGCTGCGCTCGATCGGCGTGCTGTTCGTGCAGGAACCGGTGCTGCGCCAACGCACATTGCTGGGGGCCTGCAGCTTCGCCATGTTCGCGATCTTCTGGACCCCGCTGGCGTTCCTGCTGGCGCAGCCGCCGTATGCCTACAGCGACGCCACCATCGGCCTGTTCGGCATGGTGGGTGCGGCCGGCACGCTGGCCGCCGGCCTGGCCGGGCGCATGTCCGACCGCGGCCAGACCGGTCGCGCCACTGCCATCGCATTGCTGCTGTTGCTGCTGTCGTGGCTGCCGCTGGGGCTGTCGGCGCATTCGCTGCTGGCGCTGCTGATCGGCGTGGTGGTGCTTGACCTGGCCGCGCAGCTGCTGCACGTCAGCAACCAGAACCTGATCTATGCCCTGCAACCAGCCGCACGCAACCGCCTCAATGCCGGCTACATGACCGGCTACTTCATCGGCGGTTCGCTGGGTTCGCTGTTGTCGGCGCAGGTCTACCAGCGCTTCGGCTGGACCGGCGTCTGCGTGGCCGGTGCCACGGTGGCCGTGCTGGCCCTGCTGCTGTGGCTGCCCGGCGCGCTGCGTGCGCGCCAAGCGGTGTCGTCGAACTAGAAGCTGCCCTGCAGCGCCAGTTCCCAGCGTCCCCCGGCGTTGCCCGGGAACAGGCGCTTGGCCGCGCTGTCAGTGTCATGCACAGTGGCACGCAGCTCCCACGCCGGGGCCAGCGTGGCAATGGCACTGATCTGGCCATGCAGGTAATCCGGCCCCTGCGCGGTGGCCAGCCAGTACTGGCCCACCGCCGCTTCCAGGCGGAAGCGTTCATGCAGCGGCACCCGTACGCCGAGCTGGGCATAGGTACCGCGATGGCCACCGGCCAGCGCATCGTTGGAATGCGCGACCTGCAGCCAGGCACGCTGCTTCCAGGTCAACGTGGTGCTGAGTTCGGTCCAGTCCAGCGCGCGGCCGGTGCCCGGGTACACGTAGCGCGTCAGGTTGGCGTCCAGCGTCCAGTCCGTGGCCAGCGCGCCCGACCAGCCAGCGACCAGGTCGAACTCGCTGCGCGCGCCGTTGTCCGGCTTGAACGAGACATTGGACCCCCACGCGCTGGCGTACCAGCCCGATGCCACGGCCACCTTCGCGCCCGCCTGCACCGCCGGGTCGCCATCGCTCTGCGAGCTGCCACGCCACACGTAGTCGCTGGTGAGTGCGGCGCTGCCGCTCAGCTGCACCTGTGCCTGCGCGCTGCCGATACCGAGCAGCCCCGCCAGCGCGGCCACCATCGCCGCCATCATCCCCTTGCTGTTCACTGCACTGATTTCCTCGTCGAAGGCGGTCGCGCCGCCGGGACGTCAGTGTCGAGCGCGTGCCCGTAACGGATCGAGGGTGCTGCGTGGCCTGCAGCGCAAATTCGGCGTAAATCCCGTGGAACGGGCTGCATGCCAGCGGCGCGGTATCATGGCGCTCTGTTTCCAGGAACCAACCGCGTGGACGCCATCCTGACCCCGGTATCGATCGGCGAGCTGATCGACAAGATCACCATTCTCGAGATCAAGGCCGAGCGCATCGACGATGCCGCCAAGCTGGCCAATGTACGCACCGAGCTGGACGGGCTGCTGCCGTTGCTGCAGCAGCAGCTGCAGGCACAGCCGGCGCTGGCCGCGTTGAAGCAGCAGTTGAAGGCGATCAACGAGCGCATGTGGGACATCCAGGACCAGCTGCGCGACAAGGAAGCGGCCCAGGTGTTCGACGATGCGTTCATCCAGCTGGCGCGCGGCGTGTACGGCACCAATGGCGAGCGCGTGCAGGTGAAGAACGAGATCAACCGCGTGGCCGGTTCGGCCCTGGTGGAAGAGAAGCAGTACCAGGGCGAGTAAGCCCGCTCATCCGCATTCGAGCAGGTGCCGGATGCGGAACAGTTCACCATCGCTCTGGATGCCCAGTTTTTCGTAGGCCGTGCGCTTCTGCGTGCTGACCGTACTGGCCGTGCGTCCGAAACGCCGCGCGACCTCGCCGGTGGTGCAGCCCTGCAGAACCAGCCGCAGTACCTCGCGTTCGCGCCGGCTCAAGGGCGTGAGCACGGGCGCGGGCGGGCGCCGAAGCCGCGACCGGCTCAACTGCGTGCCCAGTTCCGGTGGGACGAAGCGGCCACCGCGCGACAGCACATCGACCGCACGCAGCAGCATTTCCGGCGTAGTGCCCTTTGAAAGGAATCCGCGCGCGCCGGCCTGCATGGCCATGGTGACCGTGCTCGCGTTGCAGTGGGCAGACAGCACCAGCACCGGCAACAGCGGCCAGCGCTGGGACAACCGCCGCAGCAGGGCCAGGCCCTGCCCGGGGCCCCAGGGCGCCAGCACATCGATCAGCAGCAGGTCGATGCAGCCCGGCTGACGATCCAGCAACGCAAGCAGCTCGGCTTCGTCGGCGAAGCTTCCGCACACCTGCACGCCGCCATGCTGGCGCAGCACCACCTCCACCCCCAGGCGCAGCACGGGATGCGGCGCCAGCATGGCCAGGCGGCGGGGCTGATCAGGGGGCAGAGCGGGAACGGCAAGCGGCATCGTGCGGATCCGGCGGTACGAAGTACCCACCGTAGGCCGGCGCCGCGGACAGCGGAATCCAATTTATTGCAACGCAGCAACCCGGCACGACCACGCTCAGCTGCGGTTTCGGGTCGTCACAACGCAACAGGCCCGGCATGGGCCGGGCCTGTCGAGGCATCTTCAGCGCGCAGTCGCGCCGAGGAAGCAATTACCAGCTGAAGCGCGGGCCGACGGTGTATTCCTTGTCGCCGTCGCGGTTCATCTTCAGCTCGCCGTTCAGGCCCCAGTTCTGGTTCAGCTTGACCTGACCACCCAGGCGGCCGTACCACTGGCCATCCGGATTGATGCCGTGCTTCTTCGAGAAATCTTCGTAGCCGACCATGCCGTAGACTTCGGCGTGGGCACCGAAGGCGGTGCGGATACCGGCTTCAGCGCTGTAGCCATTGAAGTCCAGGCCGTGCTTCTGGTCGCGCTTCTGGTAGGCAACGCGGGCAACGAAGTCGGTGGTCGGGGCGATTTCAACGTTGTAGCCGGCACCGATCTTCCACTGGTCCAGCTTGATATTGGTGTGGTCGATTTCCTGGCGGCTGTACTCACCGAACGCGTGGAAGTTCGGCAGGAAACCGTACGAACCCTTCACGCCCCAGCCATCGGCCTTGAACGCGTCGATGTCGGTCTTGGCGTAGTCAGCTTCGGCGTAGTTGTACGACAGGTTCTCAGCAGCCGAGGCGGTGAACGGCAGGGCAGCGGCCAGGGCCAGAGCAATCAGCGAATTCTTCATGGGGGTACACCTTTACTTTCTTATGGTGTGCAGCAGCGCCAAGGCGCCATCGCATCGGGAATGTAAATTCTCCGTTATTCGCCACAACGCTCCCTGAAAACAGCGGTCTTCGCATTGCTGAATTTTTTGGCTTGATTCAGGCTGTCTCTGGCATACGCGCGCGGCGCGGGTGCGTCTGTGATCCTTCGTCGATTGCAACAGGAGGTTGCCTTGCTCGTTTCCGATCCGCCGCGGACGCGTCTCCTCGCCGCTGTCTTCGCCTGCATTGCCTTCTTCCCGACACACACTGCACACGCACTGCGGGCAGCTGACTACCAGCGCGCCGAACGCGTGCATGACAGTCATCTGCGCGGTGCGCTGCGCAACGCTTCGGTCCTGCCCCACTGGCTGGGCGATGGGCGCTTCTGGTATGAGCGCGAAGATGCGCAGGGCCGGCGCCAGGCGGTACTGGTCGATCCTGCAAAGGCCAGCCGTCAGGTCCTGTTCGAGCCGGCCGCACTGGACGCGGCGGTTGCGACCTTCGGTGCCAGCGGGCCACGCCTGCGCCTGGCTAACGTGCAGGTGGCGGACGATGGCCTGCGCCTGCAGTTCAGCGGAGAAGTGCCCGTCGATTGCCAATGGCCACGCTGGCAATGCGCGCGTTCGCCGGATGCACGGCCGCCGGCCGATGCGCTGCCTTCGCCCGTTGGCGATGCCTGGCTGCAGGTGCGCGACAACAACCTGTGGCTTCAGTCGCCTGGAACGGCAACGCGTGCGCTGACCACCGACGGTGAACCCGGCCATGGCTATGGCGTACTGCCCGACGTCACTCTGCGCGGTATTCCACGCCGCCAGGGCCGGTTGCCGGCGCGGCCGTTCGCGGTCGGCTGGTCACCGGATGGCCGCTACGTGGCCGGCATCCGCTACGACGAACGTGCGCTGCTGGACTATCCCTATCTTGAAAGCGCGCCGGCCAGCGGTGCGCGACCGCGCGTACATACCGTGAAGCTGGGCCTGCTGGGTGATGCGCAGCAGGTGCGCGACAGCCTGTATGTGATCGACACCGGCAGCGGGCAGCAGCATGACATCGCGCTGCCCAAGGGCTGGAACGTGCTGAGCGAGGCCGGCATCGTGGGCTGGGACGGAGGCCGGCTGTACGCCGTGATCGCACACTTCGGGGCGCCGCGGCGCCTGCGACTGGTGGAAATCGAAGCCGACAGCGGCACGGTGCGCACCGTGCTGGAGGAAGCCAGCGATACCCGCCTGCAACTCAACGTGTATTCGTACAGCCGGCCGGCGGTAGCGATCCTCCCTGGGCAGGACACCCTGGTGTGGTTCTCGCAGCGCGATGGTTGGGGCCACCTTTACAAGGTACGCCTGTCCGACGGCAGGGTGCAGCGCCAGCTGACCCGCGGCCGCTGGGTGGTCCGTGATCTGCTGGGCGTGGACGGAAACGGTGGCTGGGCGTACTTCAGTGCCGGTGGCGTCGACGCTGACGATCCTTATGTGCGCGGCCTGTATCGGGTATCGCTGCAGGGCGGGCCGATCCAGCGCCTGGCCGCCGATGGCAGCGACCACATGGCCGACGCGGGTACCGGTGCCCTGTTCGGCGGACGCGCACCGCAGGCACTGTCACCGCACGGTGGCTACCTGGTGGATACGGTCTCGCGCCTGGAACAGCCACCGCGCACGGTGCTGCGCGCCAGCGACGATGGTCGCGAGCTGCTGGTGCTGGAAGCGGCGGACAACCGCGCGGTGCTGGCCGCAGGGTGGCGCCCACCGCAGCGCGAACAGCTGCTGGCCGCCGACGGGCGCACGCCGATCTTCGCCACCGTCTACCTGCCCCGCGACTATCGCGATGACGGCAGCTTCCCGGTGATCGATGCGATCTACGGGGGCGCCTTCATCAGCAATGCGCCGGTGACGTACGCCGAGGCGGTGTCCGCATTGAATCCGGTGTCACGCGCCAGCCTGGCCGAGCTTGGCTTCGTGGTGGTCAGCATCGATGCGCGCGGTACCGGCGGCCGTGACAAGGCATTCCATGACAGCAGCTTCCTGCATGGCGCCGATCAGCAGCTGGAGGATCACGTGGCGGCATTGCAACAGCTGGGCGAACGCTACCGGGGCATCGACCTGCGGCGGGTCGGCATCTACGGGCACTCGTTCGGCGGCTACAGTGCAGCGCGTGCGTTGCTGCGCTACCCGGCGTTCTACAAGGTGGGCGTGGCCTCGGCCGGCAGCCACAATTTCCAGGGCATGTATGGAGGTGCCGTGCACGGCATGGACCGGCTGTTCGGTGGCGTGCTGCCGCACTCGGTCATGGCCGAGGACGTGCCGCCGCCGTTTGCCGGACTCGACAATGCAGCGCTGGCCGCCAACCTGCGCGGGCATCTGCTGCTGGTCTATGGCGAACTGGACGAAAACGCACCACCGGCGCTGACGCTGCAGCTGGCCGCCGCCCTGAACACGGCCCAGCGCGACTACGACCTGCTGTACCTGGCCCGCCAGGACCACGAACTGTTCCGCAATGACGCCACCTACACGCACCGCATGTGGGACTACTTCGTGCGCCACCTGGCCGGCCAGCAACCGCCGGATGCGGTACTGGCGCCGCTGCCCGGTGCTCCGGGCTGAACAGGCCCCGCCGGGGTGTCGATCCTCGGCGCCCTGGTTCGTCGGATAGCTGAAGGCCGTGCATGCGGCACGGTCCAACCGGAGGCAGGCAATGAGCTACATCGATGGTTTCGTCCTGGCGGTACCCACCGCCAACAAGGAGAAGTTTCTCGCCCACGCACGCACGGGTGATCCCGTTTTCATCGAATTCGGCGCGCTGCGCGTGGTCGAGTGCTGGGGCGATGACGTGCCGCACGGCAAGACCACCGACTTCTTCGGCGCGGTGAAAGCCACGCCGGACGAGACGGTCGTGTTTTCCTGGATCGAATGGCCGGACAAGCCAACCCGGGACGCCGGCATGGCAAAGATGATGGAAGACCCGCGGTTCGATCCAGCGAAGAATCCGATGCCGTTCGACGGTGCGCGGATGATCTACGGCGGCTTCGTGCCGATCTACGAGCTGACCCGCTGAATCCGGCGGACGCGCTCAGCGCGGATCCGTGTCGTCACTGGCAGAGGCATGGCCGGCGCCCAATGCGGCGCCGGCACCGAAACCCATGCCGCCCATGCCGGCGCCCATGCCGCCACCGCCTCCCCCTGCACGGCCCCCCTTGGCGTCGCCCTCGTTGCGGCCCTTGCCGCCCGCGCTGGCGCCGGGCCGGGTCGGGCCCTGCGGTGGAATCTGCAGATCGGCCGGGATCGGTGCCAGGTCGAGCGCCTCGCGCACGAAGTCGCGCAGCGAGACCACCAGGTCGTGGGTGTGCACCGGCCGCCCTTGTGCCAGCTCGCTGGCCGCCCGCGCCGCCAACCGCACCTGCTCGTCGGTGCCCAGCAGCAGGATGTCCGAGAGCGCGGCCTCGACCGCATCGCGGATGCGGCGCGTGCGATCCGAGCGCGGCTCGGCGATGCCTTCAGCCTCTTCGCGCTGGCGCAGGTCGCGGCGATGGCGGGGATCCACGCCCAGTTCGCCGGTGAACGAACCGCCCAGGGTCTTGTAGGCCGCCATCAGCGTGCGCAGCCGTTCGTTGATCTGCCGGTTCTCGCGCTCGCGGCGCTGCTGCAGGGTCTGCATCACCAGCAGGCGGATGCCCACGCCCAGCAGGGTAATCAGGACCAGGCCGGCCAACGTGGACAGCACGCCCTGCCACGAACTGAAGTCGATACCACGCATGCCCGGGGCTCCGGCGGGAAGAACCTGCATCCTGCCCCAGACCCTGTCCCAGAAACGCGAAAGGCCCCACCACCCGATGGGTGGCAGGGCCTTCGGTCACGGCGCGATTACTTGCGCTTGGCGACCTTGCGCACGGCCTTGGCCGGTGCCTTCTTGGCGGCAGCCTTCTTGGCCGGCGCCTTCTTTGCGGCGACCTTCTTCAGCGGTGCAGCCTTCTTGGCCACGGTCTTGCGGGTCGCGGCGGCCTTCTTGCCGACAACCTTCTTGGCAGCAGCGGTCTTCTTGGCAACGGCCTTCTTGGCGACGGCAGCCTTCTTGCCCACAACCTTCTTGGCAGCGGCGGTCTTCCTGGTGGCGACCTTCTTGGTGGCGGCAACCTTCTTGCCGACCACCTTCTTCGCAGCCACGGCCTTCTTGCCGGCAACCTTCTTGGCGGCAACGGTCTTCTTGGCCACAGCCTTCTTGGCGGTGGCGACCTTCTTGCCGACAACCTTCTTGGCGGCCGCGCTCTTCTTGGCAACGGTCTTCTTCGCGACGGCGGCCTTCTTGGTGGCGGCCTTCTTCACGGTGGCGACCTTCTTGCCGGCAGCCTTGGTGGTCTTCTTGGCAGCAGCAGCCTTCTTGGTCACGGCCTTGCCTGCAGCAGCCTTCTTCTTGGCCACTTCCTTCTTCAGGGCAGCAGCTTCGGCCTTGGCGTTCTTCTTGGCGGCTTCCAGCTTCTTCTTGGCGCTGGCAACGGTCTTGCCAACCGACTTGGCAGCCTTTTCGGCCTTCTTGGCAACGGTCTTCTCGACCTTGGCCACGGCCTTCTTGGCCTTGGCAACGCGGGTGCCGGCAGCCTTGGTGGCGCGCTTGACGGTCTTCTTGACCGACTTCACTGCGTCTTCGGCAGCGTGGGCGAGGGTCTCGCCGACGTTGGTGGCGGCTTCTTTGACGTTCTCGACGGCGTCGGTCACGACCGACACACCATTACCGTTGCTCATGTTGCCCTCCTGGGGGCCTTAAGTATCAAAACGGGGCGATGCTATACCGACATTGACGATCGTGGAACGGGGCGCGCGCGAGCAATCGCATCTGATGCGACGGCAATGGTGTAGCCGGGCGCCCTCGCGAGCACAGTGGGTTGACAGGAAACCCCTTTTTTTCAGTGGTGCGCCGCACGATCCGGGTAGCGGCAGGTGCTGCCTGCGTGCACCAGTCCGAATACAGCGAAAGGCGTGCGATATGGCGCATCGCGGCACCAGGATGCGCAGAACTGCGCAAGTATCGGCCTGTATCCACATGCGCTTCGGCAGACGTCGGCACGTTGAGAAGCACGCCCTATGCTGCCGGTACCGCCCCACAGATGGCGATGCCGACCCACGTTCCGGGCGCCGGTTTTCATGGCGCATTTATCCAGATCGCGACACACTCATTCAGCTTGTTTTACCGTAGGGCCGAACCGCCCCCACCCACGCCAGCGAACCGACTCCCATGCGACCGCTACCCACCCTGCTCACGCTCGCAATCGCCGCCGCCTTCGGTGGCTTCGTTGCCACCGGCATCAACGCCCACCTGGACAACCGTGCCGACGCCGCACCGCTGCCGGCGGTGGTGCCGACCATGGCGGCACTGCCGGCCGCTGTGGCCGGGCAGCAGGTGCCGTCACTGGCACCGATGCTGGAGAAGGCGATGCCGGCGGTGGTCAGCGTCAATACCAAGCAGGTGGTGCGCGTGCGCAACCCCTTCTTCAACGACCCGTTCTTCCGCCGCCTGTTCCCGGACATCCCGCAGGAACGCATCAACGAATCCCTGGGCTCGGGCGTGATCATCGATGCCAAGGAGGGCCTGGTGCTGACCAACCACCACGTCATCGACAACGCCGATGACGTGCAGGTGACATTGGCCGACGGGCGCACGGTCAAGGCCGAGTTCCTCGGTTCGGACCGCGACACCGACATCGCGCTGATCCGTATCCCGGCGCAGAACCTGACCGACATCAAGCTCGGCAACAGCGATCAACTGCGCGTGGGCGACTTCGTGGTGGCCATCGGCAACCCGTTTGGTTTCAGCCAGACGGTTACTTCGGGCATCGTCTCGGCGGTGGGTCGCAGCGGCATCCGCGGCTTGGGCTACCAGAACTTCATCCAGACCGATGCGTCGATCAACCCCGGCAATTCCGGTGGCGCGCTGGTCGATCTGCAGGGCCAGCTGGTCGGCATCAACACGGCCAGCTTCAACCCGCAGGGCAGCATGGCCGGCAACATCGGCCTGGGCCTGGCGATTCCGTCGAACCTGGCGCGCAGCGTGGTCGACCAGCTGGTCAAGCACGGTGTGGTGGTGCGCGGCACGCTGGGCGTAGAAAGCCAGAACCTGACCGCGCAGATCGCGCAGGGCCTCGGCCTGGGCGAAACCCGTGGCGCACTGATCACCCGCGTGCTGGCTGGTTCGGCCGCCGCCGCAGCCGGGCTGAAGCCCGGCGACGTGGTGGTGTCGGCCAACGGCCAGCGCGTGGACAGCGCCGAAGCCCTGCACAACGTGGAAGGCCTGGCGGCGGTCGGCAGCCCGCTGGCACTGGATGTGCGCCGCGAAGGCAAGCCGCTGCAGATCAAGGCGACGCTGAAGGAACAGGCGCGCGCAGTCACCGGCGACAGCCTGGACCCGCGCCTGGGCGGGGCCACCTTCGTCGACCTGCCCGAGTCGCTGCGCCAGTCTGGCGCCAACGGCGTGCTGGTCAGCGAGGTCAAGCGCGGCAGCCGCGCGGCCAGCAACGGCCTGCAGCAGGGCGACATCATCACCGATGCCACCGTAGGTGAGTTCACCGACCTGGCCAGCTGGCGTGCCAACTTCCAGCAGCGCCCACCGACGCTGGTGCTGCGCGTGCTGCGCAACAATGGCCAGCAGCAGGGGCAGCTCGTGATGCGCTGATCGCCCTGCCGTAACACCCCCTATACCCCGGCAATGCTATTGCTGTCCGTCCAGGTCGGCACCGCCGACACCCGTTCCCCCATCGCAACAGGAGTGATTCGATGAGCCCCACCAATACCGAGAACCTGAAGGACCACCTGGGTGAAGCCGGTTCCCACCTGAAGCAGGCCGCCAGCGCTGCCGGCGGTGCGATCAAGGGCGCAACCGGTGCAGCAACCGACGAACTTCGCATCGGCAAGGCCAACGTCAAGGCTGAACTGTCCGACAGCGCACTGTCCGGCCTGGCCGCCGCCGAGTTCGGTGGCGCCGCCGCCAAGGAACAGGTGGATGCACTGATGGACAAGGGCAAGGACCTGATCGACAGCGCTGCCGAGTTGATCCGTGAACGTCCGCTGGCCTCGTTCGGCGTCGCCTTCGCTGCCGGCTGGATCATCGCCAAGCTGGCCCGCGGCAGCAGCGACAAGTAAGCCGCGGCGTGAGCGAAGACAACGCGCAAGCGCCTGATCCAGCGGCCACCCCGCCGCTGGATGAGAGCATCCGCCAGGTCGGCGCGGCCGGTCGTGCCGCTGCCGATTCGGCCAAGCACACGCTGCGTTCGCTGCGCCGGTTGGCCTCGGCCGACTTCGCGCTGGCACGCAGTGCGTTCGGTCGGGCGCTGGCCTGGGCTGGCGTGGCGATCGTGTTCGGTGCCTCGGCCTGGCTGCTGATGGCCGCCACCCTCATCGCCCTGCTGCAGAGCTGGGGCCTGAGCTGGCTGCAGGCCCTGCTGATCACCTCGCTGTTGAGCCTGGCCGTGACCGGCTATGCGATCTGGCGGGTGTCCTACTTCTTCCACCACACCGGCATGCACGCCACCCGGCGCCAACTGTCACGCCTGGGCCTGTTCGACGAGCCCAGCGAAGACGATCCCGATGCCGGCGTGCAGCTGCCGGAGGGCAAGCCATGAAGTTCGGTGCGCTGCAACGGCGGGTGAAACGCTGCGAACAGGTGGTGACCGTGCGCTTGGGCGAAACCCAGGACCACTGGTCCACGCTCAGCCAGGTCTGGCGCCAGGGCTGGTCGCCGCTGCGCATCGTGGTGGTCGGCCTTGCCGGTGGCTTCATCGCTGGCAAGCTGGAGGTGCCGGGCAAGGTCAATGGCGCGCGCTGGCTGCAGATGGTCGGTTCGGTCTCCAACCTGTTCGCCAGCGCACAGGCGGCGTTCGCCACGGCGATGGCGGCGCAGGCCACGGCCGCCGCCGACGATGCGGCCGAAGAAGCCGACGCGGCCAGCGAACAGGCGCAGGCGGCGACGTCGGCGAACGCCGCGCGACCTGCACCGTCGCCCCAGCCGCCCGCGGAAACGGAACTGCGTGAACCGCGGCCGGCCGAAGCGGCCACCGAGCTGTCCGAACGTTGATGCATGTAATCCGCCGCGCCGATCGCGGCCGGCGGATAATGCGCTCCCCTTTCCGGTTGATGCGTCGATGAGCGAGTCCCTCCTGTCCCCGTCACCGGCCGCCCCCGAACAGTCCGACGCACCGCTGCCGCCGCTGCCGCGCCCGCGCGGGCCGATGTCGCTGGTGGTACTGGCCACGCTGGCCGTGGGCTACACCCTGTGGGCGGCACAGGACATCATCCTGCCGGTGCTGCTGGCGATGTTCTTCGCGCTGGTCGGCAACCCGATCCTGCGCCTGCTGCAGAAACTGTGGATTCCGCGTGCGCTGGGCGCACTGCTGATCCTTGGCGCCGGGCTGGGCGTGACCGGTTCGCTGGCAGTGCAGCTGATCGGCCCGGCCATGGACTGGGCACAGGAAGCACCGCAGCAGCTGCGCAAGGTCGCCCGCCAGGTGCAGGACCTGACCAAGCCGGTGCAGCAGGCCAACCAGGCGGCGGAGAACTTCGCCCGCGTGGCCGGGGGTGACAGCAACCACAAGGTGCAGGTGATCCGCACCCAGCTGGACGACCCCTACCGCATGCTGACCCGCGCACCGAGGCTGGCCGCTTCGGTGCTGGCGGTGGTGCTGCTCACGCTGTTCTTCATGATCTACGGACAAAGCCTGCAACGCGCGGCGATCGCGCTGTTCCCCAGCCGCCAGCAGCAGCGCTTCACCACGGACATCCTGCGTTCGATCGAGCGCGAGGTCTCGCGCTACGTGCTGACCATCAGCGTGATCAACACACTGGTCGGGCTGGTGTTCGCTGGCGTGCTGATGCTGCTCGGCATCGGCCTGCAGGAAGCACTGTTGTGGGGCACGGTGGCAGCTTTGCTGAACTTCGCACCGTACGTGGGCCCGCTGATCGGCGTGGCACTGATGCTGCTGATGGGCTTCGTCGAGTTCCGCGACCCGCTGCAGGCACTGCTGCCGGCTGCCGCCTACCTGGGCCTGCATACCCTGGAAGGGCAGATGGTGACCCCGATCGTGCTGGGCCGGCGCATGAAGCTGTCGCCGCTGGTGCTGATCCTGGCACTGATGGTGTTCGGCTGGGCCTGGGGCATGATCGGCCTGCTGCTGGCCGTGCCGCTGCTGGTCTGCATCAAGCTGGTGCTGGCGCGGCTGGACGGCATGCAGGGCTGGGCACGGCTGCTGGAATGACGGGATCGGCAAACGGTGGGCGCAGATGGCGGAACCCGAAACAGGAATGACATGGCAGACGTTGGCCCCCTTTTCGGATGTCCGACCCGGTGGCGGGCACCTGCACGAAGGAAGTGGGCCGACACAACCTGGACGTGCAGCAGTTCGACGGCCAGACCACCATCGCCTGCTCGTACAACCTGCGCTGACCCGGCCCAGCGCCCGTGCCCCCGCCCGCCGCGTCGCATGAAAGCCCTCGCGGGCAGGGGTAGAATGGCGGGGTGAATTTCCCCGTCCAAGCCATCACCCTCGACCTTGACGACACGCTGTGGCCGTTCGCTCCGATCGGCGTCCGCATCGAACAGGTCCTGCACGCGTGGATGTGCGAACACAGCCCCGCTACCGCCGCGATGTATCCGGTGGAGGCGATGCGCGAACTGCGCGAGCGGCTGTACCACGCCCATCCGCACCTCCACCACGACCTGAGCGCACTGCGCCGGCTGACGCTGCGCGAAGCACTGCACGACAGTGGTGCCAGCCTCGATCTGCTGGAACCGGCGTATGAAGTGTTCTACGCCGCGCGCAACCAGGTGGAGTGCTACCCCGATGCGATCGATGCGCTGGCGCGCATTGCCGCACGGGTACCGGTGGCGGCGCTGAGCAACGGCAACGCCGACCTGGAGCGGATCGGCCTGGCCCATCATTTCGCCTTCCAGCTGGGGTCGCGCGAACACGGCGCGGCCAAGCCCGAGGCCAGCATCTTCCACGCCGCGTGCACCCGCCTGGGTGTGGCACCGGCACAGGTACTGCACGTGGGCGACCATGCCGAGATGGACGTGGCCGGGGCGATTGCCGCCGGCCTGCGCGGCTGCTGGATCAACCGCAACGCAGCCACCTGGACCCATCCGCAGCTGCAGCCCGACCTGCAGTTCGACACCCTTACCGGCCTGGCCGACTGGTTGGACGCCAACCTCGACGCCGCCGCATCCCGGAGTATCTGACGCATGAGCGAGATCACTGGTTTCACCGCCGACACCACCGCAGCGCTGCCGCTGTACGTGCTGGACCGCGAGCAGTTCGCGGCATGGAAGGACAGCCAGCCGGCCGCCATCCAGGCGTGGCTCGCATCGCAGGGCTTCACCGCCGGCGCCTTCAGCACCGCGCTGCTGCCCGGCACCGATGGCCTGGCCGGTGCGGTGATGGGCGTGGGTGATCGTGCCGATGCCTACAGCTATTCGCATGCGCCGCACGCGCTGCCGGAGGGCAGCGTGTGGCAGCTGGCCAGCGACCTGCCGGCCGCCGAACAGGCGCTGCTGCAGCTGGGCTGGGGCCTGGGCAGCTACCGTTTCGACCGTTACCGCAAGCGCCACCGCGCGCCGGCGCAGCTGGTGGCCGCGCCGACCGGCGAAGTGGCCGACCTGATTGCCGCCAGCCTGCGCGTGCGCGACTGGGTCAACACTCCGACCGAAGACATGGGCCCGCAGCAGCTGGAAGACGCCGCGCGCGCCCTGGCCGATGCGCATGGTGCGCAGGTCGAAGCGATCACCGGCGATGCGCTGCTGAAGCAGAATTTCCCGGCCATCCACGCCGTGGGCCGCGCCTCGCACCGCGCGCCGCGCCTGGTCGTGCTGCGCTGGGGCAAGGACACCGATCCGTCGCTGGTGCTGGTCGGCAAGGGCGTGTGCTTCGATACCGGCGGCCTGGACATCAAGCCGGCCGACGGCATGCGCAACATGAAGAAGGACATGGGTGGCGCTGCGCATGCCCTGGCCCTGGCCGGCCTGGTGATGGCACGCGGCCTGCCGGTGCGCCTGACCCTGCTGGTGCCGGCGGTGGAAAACGCGATCGGTCCGGATGCGTTCCGCCCGGGCGAAGTGATCGCCACCCGCAAGGGCCTGAGCGTGGAGATCGACAACACCGATGCCGAGGGCCGCGTGATCCTGTGCGACGCGCTCACCTTCGCCAGCGAGCAGAAGCCGGACCTGGTGCTGGATTTCGCCACCCTCACCGGCGCCGCGCGCATCGCGCTGGGCCCGGACCTGCCGGCACTGTTCAGCAACGACGATACGGTGGCCCAGCAGTGGCTGCAGGCCGGTGACGCGACCCGCGACCCGGTCTGGCGCATGCCGCTGTGGCGCCCCTACCTGCGTTACCTGACCAGCGGCATCGCCGACCTGGCCAACGCCGGCTCGCGCATGGCCGGCTCGGTCACCGCCGCGCTGTACCTGGAACGCTTCCTGGAAGACGGCCAGCGCTGGGCGCATCTGGATGTGTACGCCTGGAACGACGGCGAACGCCCGGGCCGGCCGGCCGGTGGCGAAGCGCTGGCGCTGCGTTCGGCATGGGCAATGCTGAAGGCGCGTTACGCCTGAGGCACGCACACCCGCCTTGCCCCGGCCCGAGCGCCGGGGCAGGGAT
Organism: Stenotrophomonas sp. 57; assembly: GCF_030291075.1. NCBI lineage: Bacteria > Pseudomonadati > Pseudomonadota > Gammaproteobacteria > Lysobacterales > Lysobacteraceae > Stenotrophomonas > Stenotrophomonas sp. 57. Next base: position 317,380 of record NZ_CP127407.1, on the reverse strand, counting down.
GGGCCTTGAAAGCCCCGCGCTGCGCGCGAAAGTCGACTGACAGTCGACGCTACCCAAGCGTTCGGGGCGCGTTGGAAGTTTGACGAAAAATTGAATTTCGGCCGCGGCCGGGTTCTGCGAGGATGTGAGGGTCGACCACCCACACGCTCCGTGAAGGCAGGACTCCGACCATGTCGCTCTTCCGCTACACCCGCGCCGGCCAGACGCCCGGCGCACCCCGCAGGCATTCGCCGCTGCTCTGGATCGCGCTGATCGCACTCATTCTGGGTGGCGTCGCGCTGACCTTCGCCTGGCTGGCCGGCTGGATCGGCAACCGCCTGACCGCGCAGCGCTTCACCGACACCATCGAAGCTACCGGCCCGGCCCATCCCGGCTTTCGCCGTGCGCACAGCAAGGGCATCTGCGTGAGCGGCTGGTTCGAACCCAGTGCGCAGGCCCCCACCCTGTCCAGCGCGCGGGTGTTCTCGCAGCGCCGTGTACCGGTGATGGGACGCCTGTCGATCGGCGGCGGCGATCCCTACGGCGCCGACAACACCGCACGGGTGCGCAGCATCGCGGTGCAGATGGTCAGCGATGACGGCCAGGAATGGCGCATGGCGATGAACAGCTTCCCGTTCTTCGCCGTGCCCAACGCCGAAGCGTTCTACGAGCAGACGCGCGCCTCCATTCCCGACCCGGCCACCGGCAAGCCGGACCCGCAGAAGATGGCGGCGGTGCTGGCGAAGTATCCCAGTGCCCAGGCCTTCCAGCAGTGGGCCAAGACGGCGCCGTGGACCAGCAGCTGGGCCGACACCACCTTCAACAGCGTCAACAGCTTCTGGTTCACCAATGCACAGGGCCAGAAACGCGCGGTGCGCTGGCGCTGGCAGCCACAGGCGGCGGTGGTAGAAATGGATGCGGAAACGCGCAAGCAGGCCAGCGTCGATTTCCTCAGCCAGGAACTGAAACAGCGCTTGGCCAATGGCCCGGTGCGCTGGAACCTGGTCGTCACCACCGCCGCGCCTGGCGATGCCATCGATGATCCGTCGGTGCCGTGGCCCGCATCGCGCGATCAGGTGGTGGCCGGCGTGCTCAGCCTGGACCGCATGCAGTCGCAGGAGGAAGGCGCCTGCGGCCAGATCAACTTCGATCCGCTGATCCTGCCCAGTGGCGTGCGCGGCAGCGACGATCCGATCCTGGCCGCCCGCTCGGCGGTGTACTCGCAGTCGTTCAACCGTCGCGAGCGCGAGCGCGCCAGCGGCAATGTCGAGCAACCGAAGGAGGCCGCGCGATGAACACCGGCAACGGCCACTTCAACCTGCTGGCGCGCGTGCTGCACTGGTCCATGGCGCTGATGATCATCGCCATGCTGTTCATCGGCGTGACCATGGTCGCCTCGCTGCACCTGCGGCCGATGCTGATCGACCTGCACCGACCGCTGGGCATCGCCATCGGCGCACTGGTGCTGCTGCGTCTGTACAACCGGCTGCGCCATCGCCCACCGCCCCTGCCAGCGGACCTGCCGGTGTGGCAGGTGATGGCCGCCAAGGCCTCGCACTGGATGCTGTATGCGCTGATGCTGGCGATGCCGCTGATCGGCTGGGCGATGCTGTCGGCCGGCGGTTACCCGATCGTGCTGGGGGGCGGCCTGCACCTGCCGCCGATCGTGCCGCACACCCCGGCGCTGTATGCCGCGTTGCGTAATGCGCACAGCCTGCTGGCGTATGTGTTGTTCGCCACGGTGCTGATGCACGTGGGTGCGGCGCTGTTCCACCTGTGGGTGCGGCGCGATGGCGTGTTCCAGGCGATGGCGCGCGGGAAGGATTGAAAGGATTCGCCGGGAGTTCCCGGCGGATCGTTTCCGCGCCCGCGGAGGGGTGTCACTTTCTTTGCGCGCAAAGAAAGTAACCAAAGAAACGCTCCGCCGGCCGCGAGCCGACGTGCTGCGCACGCCGGTGCCCTGTGCTCCTCGGCCCGTCGAGGGACGGCGCGGGAACTCGCTGCGCTCAAACACCCGCGCCTCTTCGCCCTCGCCGGACCTGCGGTGCTCGGCTCGCTTGAAGGCGGACTGGAAGGGCAAGATCAACGGCTAGAGCATCCACGCATGGCGTGGATCTAATGGGTGCAGCTGCGGCTTTTGCTCTTGGGTCCGCCTTGAGCGAGCCGAGCATCGCAGGGGAATCAGGGGCGCAGAGGCGCCGATGTCTGAGCGCAGCGAGTTCGGCGCCGTCCCCTGATTCACCGAGAAGCGCAGGGAACCGGCGCGGAGCGACGGCTCGCGCTCTGGCGGCGTGTTTCTTTGGTTACTTTCTTTGCACGAGCAAAGAAAGTGACACCTCTCCGCAGGCGCGGAAATGATCCGCTACAACCACCCCTTCTGCCGCGCCAGACGGTACGCCTCAATGCGATTGGCCACGCCCAGCTTGCCGATGCACTCGGACAGGTAGTTGCGCACCGTGCCGTGCGACAGCCCCAGCTGTTCGGCGATCTCGCTGGCGGTACGGCCCTCGCCTGCCAGGCGCAGCACGCAGCGTTCGCGGTCGGTCAGCGGGTCGGCCTGCGACCAGGCATCGAGTGCCAGCTGCGGGTCAATCGCGCGGATGCCCTGCTTCACCTTGCGCAGTGCATCGGCCAGGTTCTCCGCCGGCGCGTCCTTCAACAGGTACCCCAGCACGCCCGCTTCCAGCGCGCGGCGCAGGAAACCGGCACGGGCGAAGGTGGTCACGATCACCACCTTGATCGGCAATTCATGGCGGGCAATGCGCTGGGCCAGCTCCAGCCCGGACAGGCCCGGCATCTCGATGTCGGTGACCAGGATGTCCGGCTGCAGCTGCTGCAGCATGCGCCACGCAGCCTCACCGTCGGCGGCGCTGCCCAGCACTTCGATATCCGGCTCCAGGCCCAGCAATGCCGACAACGCGCCGCGCACCATCGCCTGGTCTTCGGCCAGCAGGATGCGGATCATGCGGCACCGTCCTGGGCCAGCGACGGTGGTGCAGCCGGCGGCAGCGGCGTGGTCGCTGCGACCAAGGGCACACGCACGGTCAGCACGGTGCCGTCGCCCCGTACCGATTGCAGCGCGAACTGCCCGCCCAGTGCCGCCACACGCTCACGCATCCCGCACAGGCCATTGCCTTCAGCCTGTATCCCGCCACGTCCATCGTCGCAGATCTGCATCGCCAGCATTCGCCCTTCCACCATGAATTCCACCCGCGCCTGCGTCGCCTGCGCGTGGCGAACGATATTGGTTGCCGCCTCGCGCAGCACCAGCGCCAGTCCGCGCTCCACGTCCACCGGCATCGGCGGTGGAGGTGCGTACTGCAGGTGCACCTGCTGGCATTCCAGCAGCAGGCGCGCCGAGGCCAGTTCGCCGGCCAGGTCACTGGCGCGGATGCCGGTGACCGCACTGCGTACCTGGGCCAGGGCTTCGCGGGCGATCTCCTCGGCTTCGCCGATCTCCTGCCGCGCACGGGCATCGCCACGGTCGTGCAGCTTGCGCGCCAGTTCCAGCTTCAACGTGATCAATGACAGGGTATGGCCGAGCAGATCATGCAGATCGCGGCCGATGCGCTCGCGCTCGGCGGTGGTGGCCAGCCGCCGCACTTCCTCCTGCGAAAGCTGCAATGCGGCATCCTTTTCCTTGTTCACCGTCTCCACGTTCACCACCATGCCGATGATGAACGACACCGCAGGCACCCAGACCAGGCTCTGCCACGGGTAGTGTGCCAAGTGGGCCACCAGGTAGAACACCGCGTTGAGTACGGCCAGCAGCAACAGATAACGCCACCAGCTGCTGCGACCGCAGACCCGCAGCATCACGCAGCCGAAAATGAAGTAGCTGATGCCCGATGGGTACCAGGGCACCAGCACGATCGCCAGCGCGGTCATCGCCAGCGCATAGCGGGGCGCATGGTGCCGCGGCGACAGCAGCAGGCGCGCATACAACAGCAGGAACAGCGGATAGCTGGCCAGCGTGAACCACAGCCAGCGCAGCGTGTACCCCCCTGAAAACAGCGGCGTCATGAACACCCACACCGTCCACAGCAGGTGGATGGCATCGGCCCAGGCCGGCTTGCCGCGGCGCAGGTTGTCGGCCACCGCCGAATCCGGCGCGGGACGCAGCAGTGAGGCAAGCCAGCTCGGTGGCACGGGAGGATCCAGGCGGGGACGATCGCTGCCGATCATGCCAGTTCAGCCGATCCGGCGCAGGCGGCGCCGTGTCAGCAGCAACGCCACGAGGGTCACCGCCAGCAGCACCAGCAGATGGCCGGCGACGCTGCCCGCAGACGGCAACCCGACCACCGGCAGCGCCAGCTCGGCCAGGTGCCAGGTTGGCCACAGCGGTGCCATCATCGAAAACACCTTGGGCAGCGCCGACAGCGGCAGCCACAGGCCCGACAGCAACGCCAGCGGCAGGTAGACCAGGTTGACCATCGCCGGCGCTGCGCTGGCACTGACATGGCTGCCGATCAGCAGGCCGATCGCCCCCAGCGGCAGCGCAGCCAGGCCCGCCACCGCCAGCAGCTGCAGCACCTGCAGGGCGTGCAGCTGCACACCGCCCAGCACAGATGCCACGCCGATCAACAACGAGGCCACCAGCAGCGCGAACATCACGGCCATCGCAAGTCGCGCCAGCAGCGGCGCCGCCGGCGGCATCGGCAGCCCCCGCTTGAGCGTGAGCAGCCCGCCTTCTCGGTCCAACGCCAGCTGCACGCCGAAGCCGAACAGGGCCGGGGCCATCGCGCCGAACACGCAGTAGGTGGCCAGCAGGTACAGCGGAGCGTGGCCACGGCCCAACAGCACGCCGAACAGCAGGTAGAACAACACCGGGAACAGCAGCGAAGGTACGGCGAAGGCGGGTGTACGCCAGGCGCGGCGCAGTTCGGCCACCAGCTCAGCGCAGTAGGGACGCAGGGCCTGGCGCCAGGCAGACGACGGCGCCGGTGCGGTGCCGGTACGGGTCATCGTGTTCATGCGGCCTCCCGGGTCAGGTCGAGGAAGGCGTCGGCCAGCGCCGCGCCCTGTACTTCCAGCTCACGCAACTGCGCGTCGGCCGCCAGCAGGCGGGCCACTACCGGCTCGGCCGGGCTCGCCAGCAGCTGCAGATGCTCGCCGTCGCGCTGCACCTGCTGCACGCCCGGCCACTGCTGCACGTCTTCAGCAGGCAGCACGCTGCGGCAACGGATGCGGCGCGGCCGGTCGGCCAGGCGCAGTTCGCCCAGCGGCGCGTCGGCCAGAACCCGGCCGCGTTCGAGCACTACCACCTGCTGCGCCAATGCTTCGGCCTCTTCCAGGTAGTGGGTGGTCAGCAACACGCCGCAGCCTTCGGCCACCAGTTGCCGGATCGCCTGCCACATCGCCTGCCGCGCCTGGATGTCCAGCCCGGTGGTGGGCTCGTCCAGGAACAGCACCCGCGGTCGGCCGCACAGCGCGATGGCGAACTGCACCGCGCGCTGCTGCCCGCCGGACAGCTGGCCGTAGCGGCGGCGCGCCAGCGCCTGCAGTCCGGCGCGCTGCAGTACCTCCTGCAACGGCATCGGGTCGGGGTAACAGGCACTGGCCTGGGCCACCAGCTCGTCCACCTGCAGCATCGGCGGCAGGTTCGTGCTCTGCAGCATCACGCCCAGCCCCAATCGACTGGCCCGCTGCTGCGGGTCGCCGCCGAGCAGCTCGACCTGGCCGGCATCGGCGCGGCGCAGGCCCAACAGCACGCTGATCGCGGTACTCTTGCCGGCACCGTTGCGGCCCAGCAATGCCAGCACCTGGCCAGCGCGGACCTGCAGGTCGATGCCATGCAGGGCGGTATGGTCGCGATAGCGCACCTGCACCTGCTGCAGGCGGGCCAGCGACGGGGCGATCGGATCCATGGGCGGTACCGGTAGCGGGGACGTTGCCATCCTGTGCCGCCGTGGTCACATTTCGCAGTTGCCGCCGTCAGTGTCATCGGATGACAGCTGTCACTGCCATCATCGCTGTGCCTGCCTTCATGCTGTGCCGCACGCTCCACCGCCGGAACCGCCGTCGTATGCCCTTCCGGCCACACCCGCCCGAACACCTGTGATGGAACGAATGAACGCTTCTGCCGAGCTGTTGAAGGAACTCCGTATCGACCGCAAGTCGCCGCCGCCCGCCTCCGGTCGCAGTGGGGGCAGCCGCCGCTGGCTGTGGATCGCGATCATCGTGATCGTGCTGCTGGCCGCCGCCGTCGCCTTCCTGTTCGGCCGTGCACCGGCCGTGGAAGTGGAAACCGCCCCTGCGGTGGCCATCCAGCAGGGCAGCGCCAGCAGTTCGGTGCTCGACGCCAGCGGCTACGTGGTCGCCCGGCGCATGGCCACGGTGTCGGCCAAGATCACCGGCAAGGTGCGCGAGGTGATGATCGAGGAAGGCATGCGGGTCGAGGCCGGCCAGGTGATGGCCACGCTGGACCCGATCGATGCCGATGCGCAGCGCAGCCTGTATGCCTCGCAGCTGCAGGCCGCACGCAGCCAGGTGGCAGGGCTGGAGGCACAGCAGAAGCAGGCCGCCGCCGAAGCCAGCCGCCTGCAGGCGCTGGTCGGCCAGCAACTGGTGTCGCGCTCGCAGTACGACCAGGCCGTGGCCCAGCGCGACAGCCTGCGTGCGCAGCTGGATACTGCGCAGCGCAACGTCAGGGTGGCACGCGACCAGCTGGCCATCGCCGACCTGGGCGTGGACAACAACGTGGTACGCGCACCGTTCTCCGGCGTGGTCACCGCCAAGGCGGCGCAGCCGGGTGAAATCGTCTCGCCGCTGTCGGCTGGCGGTGGCTTCACCCGTACCGGCATCGGCACCATCGTCGACATGGATTCGCTGGAAATCGAAGTCGAGGTCGGCGAGGCCTTCATCGGCCGCGTGCAGCCGAAGATGCCGGTGGAAGCCACGCTCAATGCCTACCCGGAGTGGAAGATCCCGGGCGAAGTGATCGCCATCATTCCTACTGCCGACCGCGGCAAGGCCACGGTCAAGGTGCGCGTGGCGCTGAAGGTGAAGGACCCGCGCATCGTGCCGGAGATGGGCGTGCGGGTCAGCTTCCTGGAACAGGCCCAGCCGCAGGCCGCCGCCAAGCCGCAGGGCGTGCGCGTGCCGGGCGGCGCGGTGGTCCAGCGCGACGGCGCGTCGGTGGCCTTCGTGCTGGGCGGCGAGAGCCGCGTGCAGCAGCGCACGGTCGAGGCCGGCCAGGCGATGGGCAAGGACCGCCAGATCCTCAAGGGCGTGAGCGCAGGTGAATCGGTGGTGGTGAACCCGCCGGACACCCTGCGCGATGGCGCCGAGGTGCAACAGAAACAAGCGCAGTAACGGCCTGGCGCCTGCGGGCGCCGCCGGCAGCACCGCTCGACGCACGCCCGCGGCCATCGCGGGTGGGCTTCCCCGTTTCCCGCCTTCCGTGGAGAACCACCCATGTCGACCCTGGTTTCACTGCGCAACATCACCAAGACCTACCAGCGTGGCCCCGAGAAAGTGCAGGTGCTGCACGGTATCGACCTGGACATCGCGCGCGGCGACTTCGTCGCGCTGATGGGCCCGTCCGGTTCCGGCAAGACCACCCTGCTCAACCTGATCGGCGGCCTCGACAACCCCAGCAGCGGTGAGATCAGCATCGAAGGCGAGCGCATAGACCAGATGAGCGGAGGCCAGCTGTCGACCTGGCGCAGCCACCATGTCGGCTTCGTGTTCCAGTTCTACAACCTGATGCCGATGCTGACCGCGCAGAAGAACGTGGAGCTGCCGCTGCTGCTGACCCATCTCAGTGCCTCGCAGCGCAAGCGCAATGCCGAGATCGCGCTGACCCTGGTCGGCCTGGCCGACCGCCGCAGCCATCGCCCGAATGAACTGTCCGGCGGCCAGCAGCAGCGCGTGGCGATCGCCCGCGCGATCGTCTCCGACCCGACCTTCCTGATCTGCGACGAACCGACCGGCGACCTCGACCGCCAATCGGCCGAGGAGATCCTGGGCCTGCTGCAGCAGCTCAACCGCGAACACGGCAAGACCATCATCATGGTCACCCATGATCCGAAGGCCGCCGAGTACGCCACGCACACGGTGCACCTGGACAAGGGCGAGCTGGCCGACGCGCCGCTGGCCCACTGACGGAGGCCACCGCGATGAAATACTTCTCGTTGGTGTGGGCGCAGCTGTTCCGCAGCCGTACGCGCACCTTGTTGACCCTGCTGTCGGTGGTGGCCGCGTTCCTGTTGTTCGGCATGCTCGACTCGGTGCGCGTGGCGTTCTCGTCCGGCGGCAGCGTGGAAGGCGCCAACCGCCTGGTGGTGGCCTCGCGGCTGTCGATCACCCAGTCGTTGCCGATCCGCCTGGAAACCCAGATCCGCCAGGTGGCCGGCGTGCGCGACGTGGCCTATGGCATGTGGTTTGGTGGCATCTACCAGGACCCGAAGAATTTCTTCCCGAACTTCTCGGTGTCGCCCAACTACTTCGATGTCTACCGCGAGCTGCAGATCGACCCGGCGCAGCTGGAAGACTGGAAGCAGACCCGCACCGGCGCCATCGTCGGCGAATCGCTGGCCAAGCAGTTCGGCTGGAAGATCGGCGACACCATCCCGCTGCAGGCCACGATCTTCCCGCGTGGCGGCAGCAACGACTGGCCGCTGGAACTGAAGGGCATCTACCGTTCCAAGGACCGCGCGCTGGCCGCCAACGAAGAACGCCAGTTGATGATGAACTGGAAGTACTTCGATGAATCCAACGACTACATCAAGAACCAGGTGAGCTGGTACACGGTGACGCTGGACAATCCGGACCATTCCTCGCGGGTGGCGCAGGCGATCGATGCGATCTCGGCCAACTCCGACCACGAGACCAAGACCCAGACCGAATCAGCGTTCCAGCAGGCCTTCGTCAAGCAGTTCGCCGACATCGGCATGATCGTCACTTCGATCATGGGCGCGGTGTTCTTCACCCTGCTGCTGCTGACCGGCAACACCATGGCGCAGGCGGTGCGCGAGCGCGTGCCGGAGCTGGCCACGTTGAAGACGCTGGGCTTCAAGGACAGCACCGTGCTGACCCTGGTGATGGTGGAGTCGGTGCTGCTGATCGGCCTGGGCGGACTGATCGGCATGGGCCTGGCCGCGTTGATCCTGCCGGCGATCGGCCCGAAGAGCATGGGCCTGCTGCCGCCACACGTGCCCACGCCCACCTGGCTGATGGGGCTGGGCCTGATCGTGGTGATCGGCATCATCGTCGGCCTGCTGCCGGCGCTGCGTGCCAAGCGCCTGAAGATCGTCGACGCACTGGCCGGCCGCTGAGGAGACCTGCAGATGAAAAAGTTCAAGAAGTGGGCCGGCAACGCGTTGACCGTACTGCTGCTGGTCATCGGCCTGGTGCTGTGGATCAGCCTGCCGTGGATCGGCGTGCTGGCCGTGGCCGTGCTGGTGGCCCTGTGGCTGCTGCTGACCCGTGGCGGACGGCTGGCACTGGCCGCCACCCGCATCGGCGTGGCCAGTCTGCCGCAGCGCTGGGGCGCCTCCTCGGTGATCGTGGTCGGCATTGCCGGCGTGGTCGGCGTGCTGGTGGCGATGCTGGCCATGGGCGAAGGCTTCCAGGCCACGCTCAACAACACCGGCGACGACACCACCGCCATCGTGCTGCGCGGCGGCTCGCAGGCCGAGACCAATTCGGTCATCACCCGCGAGCAGGTGCCGACGCTGTCCACCCTTCCCGGCATCAGCCGCGATGGCGAAGGCAGGCCGCTGCTGTCGCCGGAGCTGTCGCAGGTGGTCAACCTGGTGTCGAAGGCCGATGGCACCGACGTCAACGCGCAGTTCCGCGGCGTCGGCCCGCAGGCCTGGGCCGTGCATGACAAGGTCAAGATCATCGAAGGCCGCAAGTTCGCCGCCGGCCTGCGCGAGATCGTGGTCGGCCAGGGCGCCAAGGGCCAGTTCCGCGGCATGGACGTGGGCAAGACGCTGACCCTGGGCAACCAGACCTGGACCGTGGTCGGCGTGTTCGCCACCGGCGATGCGCATGATTCGGAACTGTGGACAGACGCCGATACGCTGGCCACCACCTACCAGCGCAGTGCCTGGCAGTCGATCAGCGTGCGTACCGATGGCAAGGCCGGCTTCGAGCAGTTCAAGGCGGCGGTCGCCGCCGACCCGCGCCTGAAGCTGGACGTGGAAACCACCCGTGTCTACTACAGCAAGCAGGGCGGCGGACTGACCAAGCTGATCGACATCCTCGGCAAGGTGATCGGCACGATCATGGCGGTGGGTGCGGTGTTCGGCGCACTCAACACCATGTATGCGGCTGTTGCCACGCGTGCGCGCGAGATCGCCACCATGCGCGCGATCGGCTTCCGTGGCCTGCCGGTGGTCACCGCGGTGATGCTGGAGACGATGCTGCTGGCGCTGCTGGGCGGTCTGCTGGGGTGCGCGGTGGCGTGGCTGCTGTTCAATGGCTACAGCGTGTCCACCATCGGCAGCAACTTCAGCGCGGTGGTGTTCAAGTTCCATGTGTCGCCGGAACTGCTGTGGACCGGCCTGAAATGGGCACTAGGCATCGGCCTGGTCGGTGGCCTGTTCCCGGCGCTGCGCGCGGCCCGGTTGCCGATCACCACGGCGTTGCGCGAAACCTGAGCATTTCGCACTGGTACAACGCGCACATTGCAGGGGGACGAAGCGGAAGCTTCGTCCCTTTTTCATTGGTGGGGTCAGATTCCTTCGCTGCGCGAAGGGATCTGACCCCACTCTGGATCCAGTAGATCCACGCCATGCGTGGAGGGAAGCATGCGCACACGCGCGGCTACAGATATCCGGAAATCTGCCGCTATGGATGCCTCTGCCCATCCCCGATGCAAAGCGTGTGACGCTGCGCACAGCGCATCTGTGGATTGTTGGTTGCGATTCATGTTCGCACTCATTCAGCGGCACGGAAGCAAACAGTTACGAATGGAAACATTCTAGAATCCCGCCCCCACGTTGGTTTGCAGCACCCCACGCGCCCACAGAACGGGCGCATGTTTTTTCTGAAACACGAGATTTCACGGATGTCCCTGAAGACCACCCCGCTGCGCAACGCGATCGTCATCGCGCTGGCCGCCAGCTGCACCACCCCCGCCTTCGCACAGAGCGCCGGCGATACCCCGACCAACCTCGACCGCATCGAAATCACCGGCTCGCGCATCCGCCAGGCCAGTGTCGAAACTGCCCAGCCGGTGGTCGCGCTCAACCGCGCCGAGATCGAGAAGAAGGGCTACGTCAACGTCGCCGATATCCTGCAGGATGTCACCGCTGCCGGCTCGCCGAGCATGAGCCGCGCGTCCTCGCTGACCTCCTCGCGCGATTTCGGCGGCATGTATGTCAGCCTGCGCAACCTGGGCCCGGAACGCAGCCTGGTGCTGATCGACGGCCGCCGCATGGGCGTCAGCGCCGGCGGTTATTCCGACCTGGCCTCGATCCCGTCGGCCATCGTCGAGCGCGTGGAAGTGCTGACTGACGGTGCTTCGGCCCTGTACGGCTCGGACGCCATCGCCGGTGTGGTCAACATCATCACCCGCAAGAACTTCGATGGCGGCGAAGCCAGCGTCTACGTCGGCCAGTACGGCGAAGGCGACGGCCAGAAGCGCTCCTACAGTGCCACCTTCGGCAAGACCTTCGACCGCGGCTGGTTCAGCGTCGGTGCCGAGCGCACCAAGGAAGACGAAGTGATGGGCGGCGCGCGCGAATTCAGCCGCTACGTCAACGGTCCGCGCCACCCGAACGATGGTCTGAACGGCAACACGCCGTGGGGCAGCGTCACCGTCGGCGGCAAGCCGCTGACCGTCGGCCCGGGCGGCGACCCGACCAGCGCCAGCAACTTCCACGCGCCGAACCCGGCCGATGGTGCCAACACCAAGACCAACATGAGCCTGCTGACCGGCCTGGAGCGCACCTCGGTGTTCGCCAACGGCGGCTTCTCGATCACCGACGACCTGCGCATCGTTGCCGATGCCATGTACAGCAAGCGCGAATCGACCAAGCACCTGGCCGGCTACCCGTACTCGGTCACCGCCACACAGGCGCGCAACGGCAGCCGCGCCGCCCTGTCAAAGGACAGCGCGTTCAACCTGTGGCAGCAGGACGTGCTGTTCTCGCACCGCACCGAAGAAATGCTGCGTGGCACCGAGAACACCCTGGAAACCAAGCGCGGCAGCCTGGGCCTGGAAGGCAGCTTCGAAACCGGCTCGCGCTACTGGGACTGGAACGTCAGCTACACCTACAACCGCAATGAAGGCGAGCGCGTTGGTACCGGCAGCATGTACCAGCCGAACGTCAACCTGGCCGTCGGCCCGTCCTTCATCGAGAACGGCGTGGCCTACTGCGGCGCCCGCGATGCGGTGATCGCCGGCTGCGTGCCGTGGAACCCGGCCGCGCCGATGGGCTACACCGGCCCGGGCTCGCTGAGCAACCAGGACGTGCAGGACTACCTGTTCGCCCGCTACGTGGACAAGAGCCAGACCACCACCAAGGTGGCCAGCGCCAACATCTCCGGTTCGCTGTTCTCGCTGCCGGCCGGCGACATCATGGCTGCGATGGGCTTCGAGCACCGCACCGAAGAAGCACGCTACACCCCGGACCTGATGGTGCAGAACGGCCAGATCGCCGGCACCACCGGCAAGCCGACCCAGGGCGACTACTCGCTCAACGAGGTCTACCTGGAAATGCAGGTGCCGCTGCTGGCCGACATGGCGTTCGCCCGCGAACTGTCGCTGGATGTCGCGGGTCGCTATTCGGACTACAACAACTTCGGTTCCACCACCAACAGCAAGTTCGGCGTGAAGTGGAAGCCGATCGACAGCCTGCTGGTGCGCGCCACCTATGGCACCGGCTTCCGTGCACCGACCGTGGACGACCTGTACGGCGGCACTGTCAGCACCCGTGATTCGTTCACCGATCCGTGCGATACCTCGTTCGGCACCGCTGCAAGCAGCGCCGCCGTGGCTGCCCGCTGCAAGGCCCTGAAGGTGCCGGCCAACTTCCGCCAGCTCAACAGCGACGGCACCGTGGCCAGCAAGCCGGGCCAGCAGGCCACCACCGATTTCAACTCCGGTTCCAACCCGGACCTGAAGCCGGAAACCGCCAAGACCTGGACCGTGGGCCTGGTCTACAGCCCCGACTTCGTGCAGGGCCTGGACGTCAGCCTGGACTGGTGGAAGATCCGCATCGACAACGCCATCGTTGGCGAGTCGGCCACCAACATCCTGGAACAGTGCTACGTGCAGGGCTCGGACGCCGCCTGCGGCCGCTTCACCCGTGGCAGCAACGGTCAGGTCAACGCGCTGGACCGTTCGCTGGTCAACGCCGGCTACCGCGAAACCGCCGGCTATGACATCAGCGCACGCTACCGCCTGCCGGAAACCGCGTTCGGCAAGTTCGCCGTTACCTGGAACACCACCTACACCGACTACCTGGAGCAGCGCAATGACAACGCCGCCACCACGCCGGTGGAGCAGCTGACCAGCTGGGGCGGCAACTTCCGCGTGCGTTCGACCTTCAACCTGGACTGGCAGTACGGCAACCTGGGCATCGGCTGGACCGCGCGCTACTACTCCAGCATGAAGGAGAAGTGCTCCTACATGGACGAGTGCAACATGCCGGGCTTCAGCTCGGCCTACACCGATGCCTCGCCGACCAACAAGGTGGGTTCGAACACCTTCCACGACCTGCAGGTGCGTTACGCCCTGCCGTGGGACGGCACCGTTTCGCTGGGCCTGAACAACGTGTTCGACCACCAGGGTCCGATCATGTACAGCCAGCCGAACAGCAGCTTCACCTACTACGGTGGCTTCGACATCGGTCGTTTCATGTACATGAAGTACCAGCAGCGCTTCTAAGCCTGCAACCGCGTTCCCGCCACCGCCATCTCTCTCTCCTGGCGGCGGATGGAAGCAGAACGGCGCCCCTCGGGGCGCCGTTCTTTTTTGCGGGAAGGCCGGGGTCAGAGCCCTCCGCGTTGCGGAGGGATCCGACCCCGGCGCCGTTATCGCTTGCGCATCGTGCGGATGTTGTCGCCGACGAACAACACCAGGCCGGCCCAGATCGCGGCGAAGCCGATCGCCTTGGCGGTGTCGAACGCCTCATGGAAGAAGAACACACCCAGCAGCAGCTGCAGGCTCGGCGCGATGTACTGCAGGATGCCGACCAGCGACAGCGGAATGCGCTTCACGCCGTAGGCGAAGCCGATCAGCGGTACTGCGGTGATCGCGCCGCCGAAGATCAGCAGCAGGTCGTTGCGCCAGCCCCAGCCATGGAAGAACGCACCGCCATGGCCGTTCTCGGCCCAGATCGCGAAGGCCAGCGCCGGCAGGAACAGGTACATGCTCTCCACGCCCAGGCCCGCCACCGGATCGACCGAGACCAGCTTGCGCAGCAGGCCATACAGGCCGAACGAGCACGCCAGGCCCAACGCGATCCACGGCGGCGTGCCCGCGTCGATGGTCAGCCAGGCCACGCCCACCGCCGCCATCGCCACCGCCACCCACTGCAGGCGGCGCAGGCGCTCCTTCAGCACCAGCACGCCCAGCAGCACGTTCACCAGCGGGTTGATGAAGTAGCCCAGGCTGGTCTCGATGACGTGGCCGGCGTTGACCGCCCAGATGTACAGGCCCCAGTTGAAGGCGATGGTCAGGCTCGACACCAGCAGGATCGGCAGCGCGCGCGGCTGCGCGGCGATCTTTTTCCACCAGCCCAGGCGCGCACTGAGCACCAGCCAGCCCAGCACCAGCACGGTGCTCCAGATGATGCGGTGGGCGATGATCTGGAACGAGGGCACCTCGTTGAGCAGGTGCCAGTACACCGGCACCAGGCCCCAGATCACGAAGGTGGAGGCGGTGACCAGCAGGCCCCGGCGTTGTTCCTTCTCGTCCATGCTCATTTCCTTCGTGTCCTTGCCATCGTCAACACCACCACGCCCAGAAGAATCACCACCATCGCCAGCAGGTCGCGCCAGCCGAAGCGCTCGCCGTTGAGCAGTGCGCCCAGCAGCACCGCGATCACCGGATTGACGTAGGCATAGCTGCCGGCCAGCGCCGGGCGCACGTTCTGCAGCAGCCACACGTAGGCGGTGAAGGCGACGATGGAACCGAACACGCACAGGTACGCCATCGCCAGCAGGCCGCCGGTATCGGGCAGCGTGGTCGGGCGCTCGCCGACCACCAGGCCGATCAGCACCAGCAGCACGCCACCGCAGATCATCTGCCCGGCCGCGGTCATGAATGGGCCCGGCAGGTCCAGCCCGCGCGCCCATACCGAACCGAAGGCCCAGCCGACCGGCGCGATCAGCAACAGCACCAGCCCGGTCGGCGAGGCGGTCAGGCTGCTGCCGGCATTGAGCCAGACCACGCCCAGGAAGCCGATGGCAATGCCCAGCCACTCGCCGCGGCTGGCATGCTGGCCACGCAGCGCCGAGAACAGCGCCATCCACAGCGGTACCGAGGCCACCGCGGTCGCAGCCAGGCCGGAGGAGACCTCGCGCTCGGCCAGCACCACCATGCCGTTGCCCAGCACCAGCATGGTGACCCCCATCACCACCAGGTTGCGCCATTGCCGCAGGGTCGGATTCGGCATCTTCCAGAACAGGCGCAGGGCAAGGAACATCAGGCCGCCGGCAATGATGAACCGGCTGCCGGAGACCATCGTCAGTGGCAGTGCGCCGCCGTGCAGGGCCTTGGCGATGCCCAGGTAGGTCGAGCCCCAGACCACGTAAACCAGCAGCAATGCCAGCGCGACAAGGCCACCCCGTGGGGCAGCCGCAGACGAAGAGAGAGGAGCCGACATGACGCACCAGCAGGCGGGGGAACGCCGATTCTAGAGCCTTCGCCTGCGGGAAATCACTCCGGTTTGCGACGGGCCGTGAACCGGCATACGACGTTTTAGTTATGGTCCGCCGCCCCGGGCTGCTGTCACCCTGTGCGGTCCCCATGCCCTGCCCGCCTCCCGGCACCTGGCGTTGACGTGGGATGCAGTACCTAGGAGGCTGGCCGCGGCGCCCTTCGCGCGCCGGGTACCCGATATTTCCCGCAGGGAAGCGCCGCATCGAGGATCCACACCCAGATGAGCATCACGTCCCAACCTGCCGTACCCGCGAACGACGGCGCCGCGCTGCGCCGCTCGATCTCCAATACCCTCAAAGGCTCCGCCGGCAACCTGGTGGAGTGGTATGACGTCTACGTGTACTCGGTGTTCGCCGTGTACTTCGAATCGCAGTTCTTCTCGCCCGATGACAAGAACTCCACCCTGTACGTATGGGCGATCTTCGCCGCCACGTTCCTGATGCGCCCGATCGGTGCCTGGTTCTTCGGCCGCTTCGCCGACCGCCACGGCCGCCGCCTGGCCCTGACCGTCTCGGTCACGGTGATGGCGCTGTGCTCGTTCCTGATCGCCATCACGCCCACGGCGGCCAGCATCGGCATCTGGGCCGCGGTCATCCTGCTGTTCGCGCGCCTGCTGCAGGGCTTCGCGACCGGTGGCGAATACGGTGCCAGCGCCACCTACATGTCCGAGGCCGCCATTCCCGGCCGCCGCGGCTTCCTGTCCTCGTTCCACTACGTCACCCTGGTCGGCGGCCACGTGCTGGCCCAACTGACCCTGCTGCTGATGCTGACCTTCTGGGGCAAGCCGGAAATCTCCGAATGGGGTTGGCGCATCGCCTTTGGCATCGGTGGCATCGCCGCAGTGGTGGTGTTCTGGCTGCGCCGGGGCATGGACGAGTCGCTGTCGGAGTCGTCGATCGAAGCCGCCCGCGAGGGCAAGGCGCAGAAGTCCGGGTCGATGTACGAGCTGTTCGTGCACCAGTGGCGGCCGCTGCTGCTGTGCTTCCTGATCACCGCCGGTGGCACTGTGGCCTTCTACACCTATTCGGTGAACGGCCCGAAGATGATCCAGAGCGCCTTCGCGGGTAACGACCCGATGACCGGCACCCTGATCAACCTGGGCGTGCTGGCCTTCCTGATGGTGCTGCAGCCGGTCGGCGGCTGGCTGTCGGACATCATCGGCCGCAAGACCCTGCTGGTGTTCTTCGGCGCGGGCGGCGTGCTGTACAGCTGGTACCTGATCACCCAGCTTCCGCACCAGCATGACGCCACCCTGGCCTTCCTGACCCTGGCCCTGGGCTTCGTCATCCTCACCGGCTACACCTCGATCAACGCGGTAGTGAAGGCCGAACTGTTCCCCACCCACGTGCGTGCACTGGGCGTGGGCCTGGGCTATGCGCTGGCCAACTCGCTGTTCGGCGGCACCGCCCCGCTGCTGTACCAGGGCGCACTGAAGACGGGTCATGTGGACTGGTTCGCCATCTACGTCACCGCCACGATCGCGGTATCGTTGATGGTCTATGTGTTCTTCCTCACCAACAAAGGCCCGAACTGGCTCGACGGCACCCGCAAATAAGGGCGCTGTAGTGATCGCGGCCACCGGTGCACTGCCGGTGGCCGCTGCGTCTCCCGCCACGCCACTGATGTGGATCGCGGCGACGCTGGCTGCAGCCACGGCACTGGCCTGGCTGCTTCGTCGCCCCAACGCACAGGCCGCGTGGCCACGCATCGGATTCGGGATCGCCCTGCTGGTGTTCTGCGGCGCACTGGCGCTGCAGCTGGCGGTGGACCTGGGCAGCGGCTACAGCTCGCTGCAACTGCGCCTGCATCGGGGCATCAATGCAGGATCATCGGTTGGCCTGCGTACGATGGTGGCGTGCTATCTGGCAGCGCTAGCCGCCGGCGGCTGGGGCGCATGGACGCTGCTGCGCCAGCGCGGGTAGTGCCGGCCGCTGATCGGTAATCGGTAATCGGTAGAGTCGACTGTTAGTCGACTGCTCTCTCTGTCGGCACCGAAAAACCCGCGCTGCGCGCGATAGTCGACTATCAGTCGACTCTACCCCCGGCGAAATGACATGACACTCCGCCGATTCCGATCCTCAACGGCGGGCCGCTTCGCTCTTGTCGCGCGCGCCGCGGAACTCCGATTCCTTTTCCCACGTCGGCCAGCGGCGGCTGTTGGCCAGCTCGGCGCCCAGGTCGTAGACCAGCAGGGTGTCGGCGGCGTGGCCGCTCGGGTCCCAGCTCGGGGTCCAGGCATCGCAGGCCTGGTGGTAGCAATCAGCGAAGTACTTCTCGCGCAGCGCGCGGCCGGCCTCGACACCGCCGTCCAGCTTGTCCAGGCCCGGGCCGATGGTGATCGCCGGCACGCCCAGACGGGCGAAGGCGAAGTGGTCGGCGCGGTAGAAGAAGCCGGCTTCCAGGTTCGGGTCCGGGCTGTAGCTGCGGCCACGGGCCTTGGCCACGCGCTCCAGGTCCCTTTCCAGCGAGACACGGCCCTTGCCCCACGAGGCGATATCGCGGGTCGGGCCATCCGGGCTGAACATCTCGATGTTGAGCACCGCGGCGGTCTTGTCCAGCGGCGCCAGCGGGTGCGCGGCGTAGTAGCTGGCGCCCAGCAGGCCCTTCTCTTCGGCAGTGAGCGCCACGAAGTACAGCGTACGCTGCGGCTGCGGGCCGGCGGCAAATACGCGGCCCAGCTCCAGCACGGTGGCCACGCCGGTGGCGTTGTCGATCGCGCCGCGGCGGATGCGGTCACCCTTGGCGTCCGGCTGGCCGATGCCGAACGCATCCCAGTGCGCGGAGAAGATCACCGCCTCGTCGCCATGCTCGCCACCGGGCAGCTTCGCCACCACGTTGCGGGTCACCACCTGCTCGCGCTTGAGTGCGAGGTCCACGCTCAGCTTCGCGTTGTCCAGCGCTACCGGGCGGAAATCGGCGCGCATTGCCTTGTGCTTCTCGGCATCGAAATCCAGGCCCGCGTCGGCGAAGATCGCCTCGGCCAGCTCACGCTGCATCCAGCCGCGCAGCGGTGTGTGCTGCGCCATCGCTTCAGCCTGGCTGCGCTCGATGTCAAACAGCGGCGAAGTGCCCGAGCTCTTCACCGTGGCCCAACCATAGGCAGCCGGCGCAGTCTCGTGCACGATCAGCACGCCCTCGGCGCCGCGGCGCGCGGCTTCCTCGAACTTGTAGGTCCAGCGACCGTAGTAGGTCACGGCCTTGCCATCGAACGCGCCCGGCACATCGGCCTCGAAATCGGCGTCGTTGATCAGCACCACGGCGATCTTGCCGTGCAGGTCCACGTCCTTGTAGTCATTCCAGTGGCGTTCCGGCGCGTCGATGCCATAGCCGACGAACACCAGCGGCGCGTCCTTGATCTGCACGCGCTTGCGCGGCTGCAGGCTCTGCAGGGTCACGTCCACGCCGTTGGCCAGCGTGCGCTTGCCCCGCTTCAGCGACAGGCTGGCCTTGGCCGGCCCGTCCAGCTGCGCGCGCACCAGCGGCACCGGCTGCACCCAGCTGCCATCCACGCCGCCCGGCTGCAGGCCGTAGCTGCGGAACTGCTCGATCAGGTACTGCACCGTGCGTTCTTCGCCCTCGGTAGCCGGCGCGCGGCCCTCGAACTCATCCGACGCCAGCACACGCACGTGACGCGACAGTGCCTGCGGATCGATGCCGCCGCCGGGCAGGTCATTGGCCGCATGGGCCAGGCCCCCGACGAACAGGCAGGACGACAGCAGCAACACGCGCATCGGATTCACGGCAGTACCACGGCTAGCTTGGAAGTCACCAGAGTGTAACGTGGTCGTGACATCACGGCGCAGCCTGGGCCCACGTCATCCACGCGTGGCGTGGATCTACCTGCTGATGCGGTCCAGCCAGCACGCCAGGCCCTGCGCGTTGAGTTCGATGTCCATTGCCAGCACTGCGGTCACCGCCGCATCGTCCAGCGCACAGCCATGCAGCTGGGCACGTTCCAGATACAACGCCTGCAACGCGGCCAGCAGGCAGCGGTGACGGTGCGGGCGGCCATCGCACTGGCGGCCGATGGCGGCCATCGCATCGATCTGCTCGAACAGGTCGTCGGCCAGTTTTTCCACCTGCTCCACGCGCCCATAGTGGGTCAGGTACATCGCCTGCGGTGCGTAGCCCAGCATGCGCTGTATCGACATCTTCATCGCCTCGGGATCGAACTGCACGGGCGACGAGGTGGGGAAGATGAAAGCGCCCTGCGCACTGTCCAGTTCGCGGTAGGAGATGCCGAACGTATCGCCGGTGAACCAGCTGCGGCTGCGCGCATCCCACACGCAGTAGTGGTGCAGCGCGTGGCCCGGCGTGTGCAGCAGCAGCAGCTCGCGGCCAGCGAGATCGATGCGGTGCCCGTCTTCGGCCACCACCACACGGTGTTCGGGAATCGGCTCGATACGACCGTAGCTGCGCGCGATCTCTTCAGCACCGTACACCGCCGTGGCACCGGCAATCAGCCGGGTCGGGTCGATCATGTGCGGTGCACCGCGCGGGTGCAGCACCGCCTTTGCGTTGGGCAGCTGTTGCATCAGCAGGCCTGCGCCACCGGCGTGGTCCAGGTGCACGTGGGTCAGCAGCAGCCAGTCCACCGCGTCAGCGCCCAGGCCGGCGTTGGCCAGCGCCTGCAGCATCGCCGGCACGGAAAGGCCGGTGCCGCAATCGACGAAGGCCGCGCGGCCGCGTTCAACGATCAGGTAGGCCGCATCGAAGCCGGGGCGTTGGAAGCCGGTATCGATGGTATGGATGCTGGGGTCGGCGGTCATCGGCACGCACCTGGCAGGATCGGGAACAGATGCCCATGGTAGGTGCGGGCGTGGGGCTGGTTCGATGCGGCTTTGGTCGGAGTGGGCAATTCTGTAGAGCCGAGCCCACGCTCGGCTGCCTTTCTACCAGACATCAGCCGAGCATGGGCTCGGCTCTACAGAGGGCGCGTGCAGTCGAGCATGGTTACCGGGCCAGGTACCTCGGCCGCAGCAGCAGGGCCAGCACCAGCACCGCCAGGAACGCGCCGTAGGCGTACAGCACCGCCAGTACCTGCGGCCAGATCGGGCCAGCGCCGGGCTGTGCCATGCCCAGGCGGTACCCCCACAGCATCGAGACGATACTCAGGGCGAAAGCCAGCATCAGAGTGGCGCTGTCAAACAGGCGCCGCCGCGCAGTGCGCGGCTGGCGCGGGAACAGGCAGTACAGGCTGCCCAGCAGCAGGAACCAGGGCAGGAACAGCAGCAGCGACAACCAGGCCATCACAGACTCCATGTCATCGCGCCGGGGGCGCGTGGGCATCATGCCATGGGTGCAATGCCCTGTAGAGCCGAGCCGATGCTCGGCTGCTTTTCCGCCAAGCCGAGCGTGGGCTCGGCTCTACAAGGGCGAGCAGGTCAGGCCGCTTCGCGCAGCACCGCCAGCGCGGCCAGCACGGCGTCCACTTCCGCTTCCAGCTTGAACAGCTCGCTCTGCAGCTGGTCGCCCTGCTCGGCCTGCTTGATCACCGCGATCAACTGGCCCGCATCGCGCGGCGAATCGAAGCCTTCGCTCTGGATCAGCAGCGTGCCGTCACCGGCAGTCAGCTTGAAGTAGAAACGGCCGTCCTTTTCGCGGTACTGCTTGAACAGCGGCGGTGCCACGCGGGCCACGCCTGCGTCTTCACTGGCGATGTCGCCGGCAGTGGACAGGTCGCGCAGGCCCACGGCATGGCGCAGTTCATCCAGCAACGGAGCCGCCAGCTGCTCGCGCAGCTGCTGGCCACGGCGCTTGAGCAGCGCTTCAATCTTTTCCGGCTCGGCCATCAGCGCGTTGTAGCGCTCGCGCAGCGGCGACAGCTCGCTGTCGATGCGCTCGAACAGCTGCTGCTTGGCATCGCCCCAGCTGATGCCGGCGGCAAAGGCCTTGGCGAATTCGGCGGTCTGTTCCGGGGTAGCGAACGCCTGGTACATCTGGAACAGCGCCGAGCCCTCGGTGTCCTTCGGCTCGCCCGGTACGCGCGAGTCAGTCAGGATCGAGAACACCAGCTTCTTCAGCTCCTCGCGCGGCACGAACAGCGGAATGGTGTTGTGGTAGCTCTTGCTCATCTTGCGGCCATCCAGGCCGGCCAACGTCGCCACCTGCTCGTCGATCACCACGTCCGGCAGCGGGAAGTATTCCTTGCCGTACACGTGGTTGAAGCGCTGGGCGAAGTCGCGCGCCATCTCGATGTGCTGGATCTGGTCGCGGCCCACCGGCACCTGGTTGGCCTTGAAGATCAGGATATCGGCGGCCATCAGCACCGGGTACATGAACAGGCCAGCGCTGACGCCCGCGTCCTCGTCCACGCCTTCCTCGCGGTTCTTGTCCACCGCCGCCTTGTAAGCGTGCGCACGGTTGAGGATGCCCTTGCTGGCGATGGCCGTGAGGAACCACATCAGCTCGGTGGTCTCGCGGATGTCGCTCTGGCGGTAGAACCACACATGTTCCGGGTCCAGGCCGCAGGCCAGCCAGCTGGCTGCGATTTCCAGGGTCGCGCGCTGGGTGCGCTGCGGGTCCTGCGACTTGATCAGGCTGTGCAGGTCGGCCAGGAAGAAGAAGCTCTCGATCCCCGGGGCGCGGCTGGCCGCGATCGCCGGACGGATGGCGCCAACGTAGTTGCCCAGGTGGGGCGTGCCGGAGGGGGTGATGCCGGTAAGGACTCGGGTCGTCATGACTGCGTGGGGAAACCTTCGATGAACGGGTCCAGTTTACCGTGCCCACGGCCAACCCCGTCAGGGCCTGCGGCGCGTTCATTCACGCAACCCCGCTGGAGATGCCCGATGAAACGCCTGCTGCCCCTGCTGCTGATCCTGCCCCTGGCCGGCTTCCGCCCCGTCCCGCCCCCGCCGCCGGTGTATGAAGGCGGCCCTGTGCGCATGGCCCTGGTCGACCGCGACCGTGGCACTGAACTGCGCAGCTACCCCGCCGAAGGCCAGCGTTGGGTGGCCGGCGAGCGCGGGCACCGCTATGCGGTGCGCCTGTACAACGACAGCCCGCGCCGGGTGCTGGTGGTGCTGTCGGTGGACGGCGTCAACGCCATTTCCGGCGAGGATGCCGATCCCTCGCAGACCGGTTACGTACTCAACCCCGGCCAGCGCGCCGACATCACCGGCTGGCGCAAGAGCCAGGACGAAGTGGCACAGTTCGTGTTCAGCAGCCCCAGCGGCAGCTACGCCAGCCGCACCGGGCGCCCGGACAACATCGGCGTGGTCGGCGTGGCCGTATTCGAAGAGGCGCGTCGCTGGCGCCCCGAGCCGATCCTGCGCCGTGGCCTGCCGCTGCCCGCTCCGGCCGCGCAGGCAGAGGCTGCCGCTGATGCCAGCGCCAGCGCCAGCCGCATCGAGGGCTACGCCAGCAAGTCGCAGGCCCCCGCGCTGGGCACCGGCCACGGTGCACGCGAACAGTCGTCCGTGCGCGATACCGACTTCGAACGCGCCAGCCGCAGCCCCGCGCAGGTGCTGCAGCTGCGCTACGACAGCGCCCGCAACCTGCGTGCGCGCGGCATCCTGATGGATTCGCCATCGCGCCTGCCGCGCGAGCCGCAGGCGTTTCCGAACCGCTACGTGCCGGACCCGCCGGCGCGCTGAGCGCAGACAACACAACGCCCGCAACCTCTCGGTGCGGGCGTTGTGCTGTGGGGGAAACTGTCGCGCTTAGTCGCGCTTACTTGTAGTCCGGGTAGTCCTTGCTCACCGCATCCTGGAAGTCACGGACTTCCTTCTCGGCGCGGTCCTTGGCCCAGCCATAACGTTCCTGCAGGCGACCGGCCAGATACTCGGCATTGCCTTCGGCCACATCGAAATCGTCGTTGGTCAGATCGCCCCACTTGGCCTGGGCCTTGCCCTTCAGCTGCGACCACTTGCCGGAAATGATGTCTTTGTTCATTGCTGGGAGTCCTTGGTTGCAACGGCGTTCTTACCGTGGCTCCAGCTTCGCGCAGCGGCTGTTGAGTGCCGGTCAACCTACAATGAAAACAATGCTCACCTGCTTGAATGGTTCACTACGCTTCGACAGCAGGCAGTGAAAAGCAGGCACAAAAAGGCCGGGGATGTCCCCGGCCCTTTCTCTTTCCGTTCCGCGCCGGGCTCACTTGCCCTTGGCGGCGTCCTCAACCTTTTCACCGGCCTTCTGCACGTCCTTGCCAGCACCGGCCACGGTGTTGCAACCGGCCAGCAGGGCCACCGAGAACATCGACAACAGCATCAGGGCAACTACGCGCTTCATGGGCTTCTCCTTGGGTTCGCCGCTATACCGCTTCATTCGCGGATGGGATTCTTTCGCTCGGCGGGAGGGCACCAATGCCCACTGCCGCCGCGTGAAGTGCAATCTGGCGGCAGGGGCGTGGAGCGGATGTGAACGGTTCGAGATTCCGTTCAGGGGAAGCCTTCAATCGCGCATCAGGGTGGACTTGCCGAACAGGCTTTCGACCAGGTCCACGGCCAGCTCGGCGGTGGCATTCTGCTTGTCCAGCAAGGGGTTGAGCTCCACGATGTCCAGCGATCCCATGCGCCCGGTGTCGGCGATCATTTCCATCACCAGCTGCGCCTCGCGGTAGTTCACCCCACCCGGCACGGTGGTGCCGACGCCCGGCGCGATGCTCGGGTCGAGGAAGTCGACATCGAAGCTGACATGCAGGTGGGTGTTCCCGTCGATGCCGGCCAGTGCCGCTTCCACCGCACGCTTCATGCCGTTCTCGTCGATGTAGCGCATGTCATAGACATCCACCTTGTGGGTCTTGATCAGGCGCTTCTCTTCCGGGTCCACCGAGCGGATGCCGATCTGGTGCATCTGCGCCGGGGTGATCGCGGGCGACGTGCCGCCCAGCCGGGTCAGCGCATCCGGGCCGAGGCCGCACAGGCAGGCCACCGGCATACCGTGGATGTTGCCCGACGGCGTGACATCGCTGGTGTTGAAATCCGAATGCGCGTCCAGCCACAGCACGCGCAGGGTCTTGCCCTGCTCGCGGCACCAGCGCGCCACGGCGGTGATCGAACCGATGCCCAGGCAGTGGTCGCCGCCGAGCATGATCGGCATGCGCCCGGCCTGCAGTTCGGCATAGCTGGCTTCCATCAGTGCATGGTTCCACGCCACCACTTCATCGAGGTGGCGATAGCCCTCCACCGGTGCGGTCCACGGGTTGCGCGGGCCATCCAGGTTGCCCAGATCGCGCACGTCCACGCCGCGCGCTTCCAGCGCCTCCGGCAGGCCCGCCACACGCAGCGCCTCCGGCCCCAGCCGGGCACCGCGATGGCCCGCACCGACATCGGTGGGAACGCCAATCAGGGATACGGAGATGGGATGGGCCATGGGTGCCTCCTGCGCGGAAAAAGAAGCACAGTCTAGCCAGAGCTGTGTGACGCCACTCGCGGCGGTGCAGCAGGGCATTGGCATGGCATGATGCCGCGCAGACCCAACCGCCCTTCATGGAAGATTGCGATGTCGCCCTTCATCAACACCGCCTGGCCACGCTTTTTCATGGTCGCGCTGCCCATCGCTGCGCGTCGTCGCCTCGCGATCGCTATTCCGGCGCTTTTACTGACAGCATGTTCAAGTGCCGCGCCGCTGAACCCATCAGTTCATCTGAATCAAAGACAACCCGTCGAATCAGGGAGTGAAATTGGTATGGAGCGATTCAAGAACAGCATCGAGCGATTGTCCAGTGTGCGTTTTGGCGATGTGGATGCATTGAACGAACATCTTCACACGCATCTTGGAAAACCGACTCGGCAGGGCCTGAGAGACGAGCGAACCGCGGAACGTGGAATGTTGGGTGGCCTTGAAGTTCGGAACATCACGCTGAGAAGTGCCGTCGATAATCCTGCGCAGGCGAAGCTGACCTTTGATATCGCCCCACCGAGCATCGCGCTCAAAGAAGTCATCTGGGAGGGAACGGCGCAATATCCACCTCGGCCTGATGCCCCTGACTCCCGCCCTTACTGGACCGCGCCAGTGAACGGTGCTGAGGTTGTACTCACTCTCGCCCCTGACAATGCGACATTGACCCACGTATTGATCAGTCAGCGTTGACCCCCAGGGCGGGAGCTCCAACATGGAACGTACTGAAGACTCTGTACTGCCGCAGCCGCAGGGGGGGGCTCGCCCAGGACCCGTACGTCGGCCGGACTCCCCGTTGACTGACCCTTCGTTGGCGCCGCTTCTAGCGAAATCCCCGACACTTCGGGCGGGTCTTGCACAGGCCGAGCGCGACGATCTGGATGTTGTCTGGGGACAAGCCGGTAGGGGCACCTATCTTGTTCCCGGTGAGAAGATCGTTATTGACGAGAACGCGGTTGGGCAAGGCTCCAGAATCGCGCGCTCTCTTTCGCACGAGCTGGGGCACCATCTCTTTACCGAACGTCCCGATCCGACGTCGAAGCAATCCTATGTAAACACCCTGCTACGCGGAGAAGCGGCTGCGACGCTCAGTAATGTCCAGGTCCAGCGTGAAATCATTGCGGCCGGTGGACCGGACATTGGCGTGTCGGGTACGGGTAATCGACCGCAACAGTATGGAGCCATTGCCGTTGAACTCCAGGCCGGGCGGATCAATCGAAACCAGGCGCTTGGACAGATCGCTGAGGTGTTCAAAACGGAGGCACCTTCTGTTGGTCCTCATGCGACATACGAGCTTTACTATGGCGCGCACTATGATCAGCACATAGCACCCACGCAGCGTCGACGTAGGCCCGAGCCGGAATTTGACGCCGAGCGCACTTCGGCTGCGGGAAGAGTGGCCGTGGTCGCCGACGACTCACTCTCAGTGCACCGAACAGCTTCCTCAGTAGCTGAACTCGGCGACGCTGACCGCTCCCTCTACATGCAGATAAGAGCGGGTGTGGAACGCCTGGACGCCGAGAGCGGGAAGCAGTGGGATGAGTCGAGCCAGCGCATGTCTGCGAGTCTGTTGGTGCTCGCGGAGGCGCAAGGGCTTTCAAGAATTGACCACGTTGTATTGAACAACCCGACAGAGTCCCTTGCACGTGGCGAGAAAGTATTCATCGTCGAGGGAGCGATGGACGATCCTGCCCAACGCCGTGGAACCATGAATACGATGGACGCGCTTCGCGCGCCTGAAGCAGAGTCCCTTCATCGCGCTGAAGCGTTGGCAGCACATCTTGAACAGCCGCCAGCGCAGCAGGTTCATGCACAGGACGGGCCATCGTTCTCAAGGTAAGACTGCCGAGGCGTCGGCTGGACCTTCTTTCGAACCACCGGGCAAGCACCTCGGGCAGCGCAAAGAGGCGCCGACACATGGAGGGATGGTGCCGCTTATCCGAATCGAACGGATGACCTACTGTTTACAAGACAGTTGCTCTACCAACTGAGCTAAAGCGGCATGGGTGCATCACCGGCGGCAGTGCCGCGGTCCGGGGATTCTAGCGCAACCGCGTGCATTCCAGCGACCGGCCCTGTGCCGCGCCGCTGCGCTGCTGGGCCTGGGCCGGCTGCGTGCCCGCCGCCAGCTGCCCTTCCAGCCACCACTGGCCGGCATCGCCGCTGGCCACCAGGCGCGGCTGGAAGCCGGCGGCCTGCACCGCCGCCATGCGCCGCTCGGCGCCTTCGCGGTTACGGTACTGGCCGAGCGCCACGGCGTTGGCGTCCTCGCCCTGGCTGATGATGTAGTAGTCGCTCAGGCCGGCGGCGACGATGCGCTTTACCGTGGCCTGCGCGTCTTCGCGGTTAGCGGCGGCCGGCAACATCACCCGGTAGCGGGCACTGCCGCTGGCGGCGGGCTGTTCGCGCAGACGCACCTGGCTGATCACGTTGCCGGCCTTGCCCTGCGCACTGGTCGCGGCGGCGCGGTCGGCGAACGGACCCAACGCGACGCATCGCGGCGGCTCGGCGGCTGCTGCGGGCGGGGTCGCGGGCTTTTCCGACGCCGGAACGGGTGCGGGCGGCGTCACCGGCTTGGCGGCGGCAGCAACCGGCGCAGCCTCGGCCACCTGCGGCTTGGCGATCTCCGGCTTGGCCGGCGCAACGGGCGCAGGCGTCGAAGCCACAGCCGTCTTCTCGGCCGATTCGCGCTCCACCAGCGGCGCAGTCGGCGCGGCGGCCGTGGCTTCGGCAGCCGCAGCGGCATCCCCACCACCGGGCACCCAGCGCAGCTCGGCCACACCGGCCGGTTGCGGCGGCGGCGCAGGCTTCTGCGGTGCATCGCGCAGCAGCCACCAGCAGGCGACGCCAAGATTGAGGATGGCCAGTACGACGATCAGGGCACGGGTCAGCATGCGCGGATACTAGCCTGCGGGCTGGTGCACCGCCCAGCGGGCGAGACCATCCAGCACCAGCGACGGGTGGTAATCGGCACCGGGCAGCAACGGCATCAGCGCTGGTGCGCCACCGCCATGCACCAGCAGCGAGGGCGCCAGGCCCAGTAGCGCGTTCGCCTGCTGGGCGCTACGTTCGATCAGCGATACGGCCGCACCATCGCAGCCGGAGGCCAGCGCGTCGGCGGTGTCATTGGCGAACTCGCTGTAGTCACCACCGGTAGCCGGCAGCTGCACCGCGCGGGCGTGCAGTGCTTCGCGCATGGTGGTGGGCGATGCGGAAATGCGGCCGCCGTGGTGCTGGCCGTCGGCGTCGAGCAGGTCAATCGTCAGTGCGGTGCCCACGCCCACCACCAGCACCGGGCGCTGCGCCTTGGCGGCGGCCAGCAGCGCCAGGAAGCGATCGACACCGAATTTTTCCGGCTTGGCATAGGCAATGCGCACGCCGGCGCATTCGGCGCTGGTGCGCACGACATGCACGTTTTCGAAGCGGCGCTGCAGCTGGTCCAGCATGGCGCTGGTCAGCGACGGTGCGGCCACGCTGGCGACGAATGCGGTGCGGCCGCTGGGCAGGCTGTGTGGCGGCTGCCCGGCCATGCCTTCGGCGCCATGCGCCCAGGCCTGCACGTCGCCGGCACGGTCACCCTGCAACGGCGCGAACTTGAAGCGCGAGTTGCCCAGGTCGAACAACCAATCGCTCATGCCGCCCTCACGCTGACTTCGCCGGCGTGCAGCAGGCGCTCGCGGCCATCGATGCGCACGCGCAGCGCGCCGTCATCGGCCAGGCCGAGCGCGGTGCCGTGCTGCCACTGCCCGTCCAGTTCCACCCGCACTTCGCGGCCGGCCAGCATGTCGAAAGCGGCGTAGCGCGGCAGGAACGGCGCGAGACCTTCGCGATCGAATTCTTCCAGCGCCGGCAGCAGGCGCGTCAGCACGGCAGCAACAACCACGTTGCGATCCACCGGCGTGCCGGCCAACGTATCCAGATCCACCCACGGCTGGGTGATCTGTTCGGCGAAAGAGGGCGGCATATGCGTGTTGATGCCGATGCCGATCACGGCGCGTGCCGGGCCGGCGTATTCGCCACCGCCCTCGGCCAGCAGGCCGACCAGCTTGCGGCCGTCGACCAGCAGATCGTTCGGCCACTTCAGCTGGGCCTGGGTGTAGCCCAGGTCGTGCAGGGCTTCGGCCACGGCGATGCCGGCCACCAGGCTAAGCCCGGCCAAGCGGCCCAGGCCACCGGAGAACAGGCGCAGCACCGACAGGTAGACGTGGGCAGCCAGCGGTGAGGCCCAGCTGCGGCCCCGGCGGCCGCGGCCACCGGTCTGGCGCTCGGCCAGCAGGACGCAAACGCCGCGCTGGGGCGCGCTGCAACGCAGCAATTCGGCGTTGGTCGAGTCCACCGTCCAAGCCACCTGCAGGTCGTGCAGCAGCGGCAGGACGTCGGCCGGCAGGCCGGCCCGGATCGCGTCCGGGTCCAGCAGGTCCACCGGACGGGTCAGGCCGTAGCCCTCACCGGCACGGCCCTCGACGTCCACGCCAGCGGCCCTAAGTCCTTGAATACGCTTCCAAATGGCCGCCCGGGTCTGGCCCAGCTCACGGGCCAGGGCGTCGCCGGACAGGCGACCGGCAGCGAGTTTGGCCAGCAATTGGCGATCGTCCACGGCAGCTTCCACGAAGTCAGGAAGGAATTATGCGGGAAAGCCGCCAGCGACGCCCGCCACGCTGGGTTCCGCCGGGGCTTCCAACGGGGCGCCGAGTTCGGGCTAGAATCGGGAACTCACCTCCCCTTAACGTGGATGTCGTCAATGCGCCGTTATGCCCATTGCCTGATTCTGCTGATGATGCCCTTCGCGGCGTCTGCCACAGCAGCGCTGGACGACAGCCGTGGGGCCTGCGTGTCCTCCAACGGTGATGCCGCCTCACAGCGTGCACCGACCGCCACCGCTTCGGCCCCCACCACCAAGCCAGCACCGGTCCGCCCGGCGGCCAACACCAGCACTGGCGGCGGTGGCAGCGATGACGACGTGCTGCAACGCATCCGCGCACCGAAGTGGCACAGCTACCTGCCGGGAATGTTCCGCTGATCAAGTCGTTGCTGCAGTGGCTGCGGCCTGCGCCGCGGCCGATCGACGATGCACTGTGGGATGAGGCCTGCCGCCGCGCGGCCTTGCTGCACGGCCTGGACGAGGAACGCCGCGCACGCCTGCGCGTGCTGGCCATGCGCTTCCTGAACGAGAAGACCATTACCCCGATCGGCGATCTGCAGCTGCATACCGGCGATGGCGTGCTGCTGGCCGCGCTGTGCTGCCTGCCGCTGCTGGAATTCGGCGAGGTGGGGCTGGAAGGCTGGTCGCAGCTGGTGGTCTACCCCGATGCGTTCCGCGTGCACCGCAGCCATATGGATGCGGCCGGCGTGCTGCACGAATGGGACGACGAGCTGATCGGCGAGTCGTGGGACAGCGGTCCGTTGATCCTGTCCTGGGCCGATGTGCAGGCCGAACTGGCCGCGCCGCACGAGGGCTACTGCGTGGCGGTGCACGAGATGGTGCACAAGCTGGATGCGCTGGATGGTGCAATGGATGGCACGCCGCCGCTGCCGCGCGACTGGCAGCGCGAATGGGCGGGTATTTTCCAGCGCGCCTACGATGCGTTCTGCGTGCAGGTGGACGCGGGCGAAGAAACGCTGATCGACCCGTATGCGGCCGACGCGCCGGAAGAATTCTTCGCGGTGGCCAGCGAGTACCACTTCTCGGCGCCGGACCTGCTGCGGCAGGCGTTGCCGGAGGTGGCGGAGCAGCTGCGGCGGTTGTATGGCGAGCCACCGAAGATGGTGGGGTGATTCGCGGGTCCGCCGGGCATGGCCCGGCGGCGTGGATCACGGCCCCGGCGGCAGGCGCACTTCGAAGCGGGCGCCGCCCAGTTCGCTGGAACGGCCGACGGCCAGTTCGCCGCGGTAATCCTTGATCAGGTCCTGCACGATCGACAGGCCGATGCCGTGGCCCTGCACGCGCTCGTCGCCGCGCACGCCACGCTGCAGCACCTTGCCGATGTCGTCCGGGGCAATGCCCGGGCCATCGTCGTCCACGGCCAGCATCAGGCCGGCACGTCGCGCGTTCGGTGCCGGCAGCGGCTGCGCGGTCAGCAGCACGCGGCGGTTGGCCCACTTGAAGGCGTTCTCCAGCAGGTTGCCGAGCAGTTCCTGCAGGTCACCCGGTTCGCCGTGGAAGCGCGCGGCCGGGTCGATGTCGAATTCGCACAGCACACCCTTCGAGGCGTAGACCTTCTCCAGGCCACGCACGATTTCCTCGGCGTTGGATTCGATCGGCAGCGGCGCGGAGAACAGTTTGTGGCCCGACGATGCAGCACGCGCCAGCTGGTACGAAACCAGGTTGTTCATGCGCTGCAGCTGCACGTCCAGCTCCTCGCGCAGGGCGCCATCGCCGGCACCGCTGTCCATCTGCGTGCGCAGCACGGCGATGGGCGTCTTCAGGCTGTGCGCCAGGTCGGCCAGGGTATTGCGCTGGCGCTCGAGGTTCTCGCGCTCGCTTTCAATGAAGGCGTTGATGCTGTCGGTCAGCGGTTCCAGCTCGCGCGGGTGGCGCTCGCTCATGCGCTCGGTCTCGCCGCGCTGCACCTTGGTCAGCTCGGTGATCACGCGGCGCAGCGGGCGCAGGCTCCACTGCAGGATGACGGTCTGCAGCAGCAGCAGGATCAGGCCGATGCCGCCCAGGTAGAACCAGACCCGGCTGCGGAACACGCGCAGCTGCGCGCCCAGCGCGCGCGAGTCTTCCATCACGTAGATGGTGTACGGGAATTCGGTGGCGGGATCGGCGTCGGCGTCCCACACCAGGCCCAGGCCATAGCGGTACACCGAGCCTTGGCTGCCGTCGATCTGGATCATCGGCAGCGGGCCTTCGAACACTTCCTGGCGCGGCGCCAGCAGGCCACCGCCCACGGTGGGCAGCATCGGGCCTTCGGCGGACATCGAATTGCCCTTGCCGTGCGGCATCACCACCTGCAGGTACAGGCCACTGCCCGGAACGTCGAAGCGCGAATCCGGCGGCTGCTCGCGGATGTACAGCGAGCGGTCGCGGGTGAAGTCGATGCCGGCCGCGTAGGCGGTGGCGTAGTTCTTCAGGCGCTCGCGCAGGTTCGCCTTCGCCGTATCGGCGAAGGCGGCGTCGAGCGCGTAACCGGCCAGCGCCAGGAACGCGACCAGGCCCACGGACGCGGCGAACATCTGGCGCGCCTGCAGTGAGCGCGGCCGCCAGCGTCGGAAGAACCACAGACGGCCGGACATCGTGCTATCGCCAGGGTGAGCCGGCTCAGCCCTCGTTGCGCGGGATCGCGAAACGGTAACCGCGGCCGCGCACGGTCTCGATCGGCTTCAGTTCGCCATCCGGGTCCAGCTTCTTGCGCAGGCGGCCAATGAAGACTTCCAGCACGTTCGAGTCGCGGTCGAAGTCCTGCTGGTAGATGTGCTCGGTGAGGTCGGCCTTGGAGACCAGTTCACCGGCATGCATCATCAGGTACTCCAGCACTTTGTACTCGTAGCTGGTGAGGTCGACATTGCTGCCGGCCACGCTGACGGTCTGCGCGGCGAGGTCCAGCGCGACCGGGCCGCATTCCAGGGTCGGCTTGCTCCAGCCGGCGGCGCGGCGCAGCAGCGCGTTGACGCGGGCCAGCAGCTCTTCCACATGGAACGGCTTGACCAGGTAATCGTCGGCGCCCTGCTTCAGGCCCTCGACCTTGTCCTGCCAGCTCGAACGCGCGGTCAGGATCAGCACCGGGAACTTCTTGCCTTCGTCACGCAGGGCCTTGATCAGCTCCATGCCCGACATCTTGGGCAGGCCGAGGTCGATGATGCCGACATCGAACGGAACTTCACGGCCCATGTAGAGGCCTTCCTCGCCGTCCTGCGCAGCATCGACGGCAAAGCCTTCGCGCTTGAGCCGGGCTGCCAGGGTCTCACGCAGCGGGGCTTCGTCTTCGACCAGAAGGATACGCATGAACTCTCCCTAGTGTCCTGGGTGTGGCCCGGAGGCCTGTGGGGTACGGGTTGATAGCGACAACTATCCCTGTTCAGGGGTTATCGCCGCGTAGTGATGACATATCCGACCGCGGCGTGCGCGGCTGTGAACGCGACGGGGCGGGGTCGTCCATGTAGCGGACCCGGCCCCGGTCGTCCATGTACTTCACCCGGTTGATGTCACGACCATCGAATGGCACGCGCTCGGCGCCGAGGATGTGGCCGCCGGTAGTGCGCTGCACACGGCGCACGGCATCGGACAGCGAACGCTCGTCGCCACGGTTGCCGCGCTCGCCCCGCTCCAGCATTTCCGCCCGCCCCTGCTCGCCGCGCGGCGGCTGCTGCGCCAGCGCCGACGACAGCGGCACAGCCGACAGCGCCACGCAGGTGGCCAGGGCAATGCGGCGATGGAAGGGAGCGGAAGACATCGATGCGATCCTAGCCGAGCTCGGCGATTCGTTCAAAAGTCGTAAATCCGGGAACCGGGTTCGGGACCCGGCGCTTTACAATTCCTTTGCAAATTCTTGGTTTGGGGCAGTGAATCCGGTCTGAACTTTTCCGGCCTCAACCCTTCTCTGTTCAGCTAAGTGAACATTCGGGACGAATCGACGTCCCTTGTCAAGCCAGGAATGTGACTCAGGTCACGCTGCGGCACGATCCGCTTCGCGTTCGGTAACCGCGAGCGCCTGCTCGACCAGGGCCCAATCGGCGCCTGGGCGGTGTGCGCCCTCGCTAAGCACCTGGCGGAACGCACGGCCCCCCGGCTGGCCGTGGAACAGGCCGAGCAGATGGCGGGTGATGTGCTTCAGTGCCAGGCCTTCGCCCAGCCGCGCTTCCACATAGGGACGCAGCGCGCGCAGCAGGTCGCCGCGGGCCTGCAGCGGGGCGCCGGTGTGCAGCGCCTCCAGCTGATGCAGCAGGTAAGGGTCGTGGTAGGCCGCGCGGCCCAGCATCACGCCATCGACGTGCGCGGCCTGGGCCTGCACCGCCTCGATGCTGGCCAGGCCGCCGTTGATCACCACCGGCAGCGCCGGGCGCTCCTGCTTCAGGCGGTAGGCCCAGTCGTACTTCAGCGGCGGAACCTCGCGGTTCTCCTTCGGCGACAGGCCCTTCAGCCAGGCATTGCGCGCATGCACCACCACCATCGCCGCACCGGCGGCGACCTGGCGGTCGACGAAGGCGGCGAACACGTCGTAGTCGTTGTCCTCGTCCACGCCCAGGCGGCACTTCACCGTCACCGGGATGTCGACGGCGTCGACCATCGCTGCCACGCACTCGGCCACCAGCACCGGCTCGCGCATCAGGCAGGCGCCAAAACGCCCGGCCTGCACGCGGTCGGAGGGGCAGCCGCAGTTGAGGTTGACCTCGTCGTAGCCCCACTCGGCGGCAATGCGCGCGGCCTGCGCAAGCAAGGCCGGATCGCTGCCGCCCAGCTGCAGCGCCAGGGGCTGTTCGCTGGCATCGAAACCGAGCAGGCGCTCGCGATCGCCGTGGATGACCGCGTTGGCGTGCACCATTTCCGTGTACAGGCGTGCGCCCGGCGCCA
Organism: Stenotrophomonas sp. 57; assembly: GCF_030291075.1. NCBI lineage: Bacteria > Pseudomonadati > Pseudomonadota > Gammaproteobacteria > Lysobacterales > Lysobacteraceae > Stenotrophomonas > Stenotrophomonas sp. 57. The sequence continues at coordinate 282,707 of NZ_CP127407.1, read as the reverse complement.
GCACGCGATGGAACACGCGGCAATGGCGATCAGTCCAATCCATCATGGGGGCAACGGACAGGCGCAGGGAATCGGCGTAACGGGCGGTGGCGGACGTCATCGGGGCAGTAATCGCGGAGACTGGCATTGCCAGTGAGATCAATAGTTTACACCGGCCGGCTGAATGGCGGCGGGCGACCCGGGGCCGGTGCACCGGCCCTGCGGGGAACGCCGCCGGCCCGCCTTACTGCACGCGCCCCTTCACCTGTTCCTGCTGAGCCTCCTGCGCCTGGGCGTTGAACTGGGTCTCCAGTTCCGCGCTCTGCCGGGTACTGGCCTCCACCGACTGCGAGACCGCCTGCTGGCGATCGACGAAGATGCGCTGCGCCGCCGGATCGCCGGGCGTGCCCTGCAATGCGAACAGGCCGGTGCCATCCGGGCGTGCCACCACATGGTCGATCTGGCGCATGCCCGCCACCTTGCTCTCGTAGGCCAGCTGGCCGGCCGCACGTTCGGCTTCCTGCGGGTTGGCGAACAAGGGGGACAGCCCCGCCTGCACGCGCTGCTGTTCCAACCCCTGCAGCTTCTCCAATGCCTGGGTGAAACGCGGGTTTTCGGCATGCCCGGGGTCGCGCATGCTGGCCGGTGCTGCCGGCGCGGCCGGTTCGGTGCGTGCCGGCGCGCTGGCGGTCTGCGCACCGGCCTTCAGCGCAGCCGGATCTGCCAGGCGGGCCAGGGTGAGACGACCCGCCTTGCCGTCATCGTCCAGGCCGTTGTTGGCCTGGAACTGCTTCAGCGCCGCCAGCGTGTCCTTGCCGAAGATGCCATCGGTGCCCAGCGCGGTGCCGTCGGCAGCGGTATAGCCCAGCGCCGCCAGCTTGCCCTGCAGGGCCTTGACCTCATCGCCGCGCTCACCCTTCACCAGCATGCCGTCGGCCATCGGCGCCTGCTGCGCGCTGCGTGCGGCCTGCGCGGCTTCAGGGCCCTGTGCCTGCACCTTGCCGCCCAGGGTGATGCGGTCGTTGAGAATGTCCCCCAGATAGCGCCGATACTGGTCCGGCTCGACTTCGATGTGCGCATGTATCGCGCCCGGCGAACCCACATCCGACTGCCGCACCAGCGGTGCGCCGTATTCGACGAAATCCCCGGTCTTGTACGGAATGGACCCGCGTGCGCCGTGCAGCACCTGGCCCACCAGCTCGCGACGCGCATCGCCAACCGGATGACTGTAGATGCTGATGGAATTGGTGCCGTCGTTGTTGAGCTGGACGTAGCCGGCCACCGGGCTGGGAACCATCAGGCTGCGCCCGCCGGACCGATCAGTCAGGATCAGGTCCTTCTGAACCAGCGGAATGCCGTTGCGGTCATCGCGCCTGCGCACCGCCTCCAACTCACCCTCCACCTTTTCAGCGGTACGGTCGACCCTGCTGGCGTCGCCTGCGCGCACGGCGGCGGCATTGGTGTTGGGGTGGTGGATCTTCAGTTCGCGGAACGCCTCTTCACCGCTGATGCCGTGGCGCAGGGTGCGGTTGCTGCCGCCATTGCCGAAGGGCTCCACCACCGTGATGCGCTCGCCGCCGGGTGCAGCGGCGGCGGCAGGACCGCTGCGGCGCTCGGGCACAGGTGCCGCTGCGGGTGCGGCAGGTGCAGCCGGTGAGGGCGTTGCAGGGCGATGCTGCGCGGCTTCGGCATCGATCGCACGGCGCGTGGATGCGTCGGCCATGCCGGTGGCCGGCAGATGGTGCTGCTGCTGGAACGTGTTGATGGCGTGCTGGCTGCCCGCCCCCAGGTAACCGTCGGGGGTAATCGCCCTGCCCCGCGCATCGGTCAGCCCCAGTGCCGCCATGTCCGCTTGCAGCGCGCGTGCTTCGCGGTCGATCGCGCTCAGTGTGGCCGGCCCGGCCTTGCCATCCACCGGGGTCAGACCATGGTCACGCTGAAAGGCCTCGACGGCCTGGCGGGTAGTGGCATCGAACTGGCGGTCGGGATGGATGGCCTGCGCCCCCGTCCCGCCATAGCCCAGCGCGTGCAGGTTGTGCTCCAGCTTTTCCACCGCGCGGCCGCTGGAGCCTTCCTTCAGCACCTGCGGACCACCGCCACCGTGTCCGTGCGCTCGCGCCTGTTGCAGCGCCACCCGGATGTCCGGGTCGCTGCCTTCGGTGGCAGGTGCGAAATCACGGCGCCCCACCTTCAGGTGCGCCCGGTCCATTTCGGTGGCGTGCTGCGCGTAGGCGTCTTCATACCCGGCAGCGACGTCGGCGGCGGCCAGCCCGGCGTAGAACTTCCTGCTGTGGCGGATCGCGGCGGCCTGGTCGCGCAGGTCCTGGTAATCACCACCGCGCTTGAGCACGGCTTCCAGGTCATCCAGCCGGCCTGGCAGCTGGTTGGCCGTCTTGGCGATCAATGCAATGGCCTCGAAGCGTTTGTCTTCGGCAATGCCGCTGCCATGCTTTTCCAGCATGTTCATGGCGATATGCGTGGCGTTGCGTACCTGCGGGTAGTCGATGTGCGTGTGGATCCACTGCTTGCCTTCCGGCGAGCCGGCCCAGGCATTGATGCTGTCGCGGGTGGGCGCATCGATGAAACGGATGGAGGCCCGTTGCTCCCGTCCATCCCCATGGCTGAGCAGGTCCGCACGCAGATCGGCGCGATCATGGGTGAACGGCAAGCCATGTGCCTTGGCATACGCACTGGCCTGGTCGATCACGGCGTCGACATAGGTCTTCTCGCCCGGCTTCAGCGTGCGGCCCTCTGTCGCGCCCAGCGGCCACGTGCCGCGCTGGCCGAAGTCGACCTGGATGGTGCCCAGCGAATAGCCGCTGTTCTCGGCCACCGCGCCGACGGTGCCCCACTTCGGCTCGTGCAGGCCCTTGGTGATGCCGGCAATGGAAAGATGGTACGACGACCCACCGCCTTCGGTGCCGCGGCCCACGGCAAAGAACACTGCACCGGCGGTGGCATCCAGATTGCGGGTATCGATGTGGGTAGGCATGGCTCAGTTCCTTGTCCTTGGAGATTGACCGGGCGCCGATGGCGCTGGCTCAGCGGGCCAGCACGCGCCCCTGCAGTTCGAAGGCGCGGTTGGCGTACCGGTTGATGCGGCACGACTGCGCATCCAGCATCGCCCCCACGTGGTCGCTGGCAGGCGCGCAGCGCTTGTCGGTGTCTTCAACCCAGTTGGCCTGCTCGTCCATCCAGCGGTCCTTGGCCGGACTGTCCGGGCTCGCCATCAGACGCGCTACCTGCGCCTCCAGCTGTTGCTTGTGATAGGCGAACTCGGCGGCGTCGCAGGCTTCAAGCTGGTCGTCCATGCCACGGGCGTCCTGCACGCAGCGGGTGTATTCATCGCGCAACGGCGCCTTCGCATGCGAGGTGTCCGGCGGAGCGCTCTGTGCCAGCAACGCGTCGGCACGATTGGCCACGCGGAACAGGCGGCATTCCTGCGCCTTCTGCAGCGCATCCACGCCGGCATCGGCCGGTGCCACGCAATGATGGTCGGTGTCGCTGCGCCAGGCCGCCTCGCTGGCGCGGAAGGTAGATATGGCCGCCGCGTCGAGTCCGGCCACGGCCTTGGTGGTGGCCTCCTGCAGGCGCGCCTGCTGGTAGGCCAGTTCATCCTTGCCGCAGGCCTGCAACGTGCCTGCGTCCTCCACGCCATCCACGCACCAGCCGTAAGCGGGGCGCAGCCGGCCCTCGCTGTAGGAGCTGTCGGGGTAGGCGGAGGGCGCGTTGCCTGCCGGCGCCAGCGCGGCCGGCGCTGACGCTGCAGCGACGGATTCGGTCGATGCGGTGGAAGAAGGGGGCTGGCAGGCGACCAGTACCGCACACAGACCCAGCGCCGCCCAATGCCGGCGGCCGGCGATCTTCGTTACCTTGCCCTTGCGGGGTGCCATTGCTTCACTCACGTGCGTCTTCCTGGCGTGCAGCCGGCGAGTGCCGGCCCAGGCGGGGCCGTCCATCGGTCCCCATCACGCGAGCCATCCTAAGGCAGCCTTCTGCCCCGGTACCTGACTGGATTCATCTTGTGCTGATGCGGCGGCTGACGTCCTGGCTATAGGGCAACCGGTCACATTTGTCGTGAATCGTTGACGACGACGAAATACGGGCGCCGCTATAGTCCAGCGCTCGCAATGGATTGGACGTGTGGAGCAGATGATGCAGCACAAGCGTTTGAGCAGGATCCTGGCCACCGCGCTGGCCGTCACCGCCCTTGCCATCGGCACGGCAACCGCAGCACCGGCGGCCGGCGGGCTGAGCCCGACCTTTACTGCCTGCCGTGACAAAGCCCAGGGTGCAATCGAGCAGGCCGCCTGCCTGACCTCGGAAAGTGCCCGCCAGGACCAGCGCCTGAACCAGGCCTACCGCCAGCTGCAGGCCAGGCTGAGTGGCGCGAAGAAGACCAAGCTGGTCAATGCCCAGCGCGCGTGGCTACAGTCGCGCAGCCGCGATGGTGAACTGGATACCGCGCTGTACGACGATTCGCAGCCCGGCAACCTGCAGGGCGAGTTGAACGATGTGATGCGCCTGAGCGCGCGTGCCGACCAGCTGCAGAAGTATCTCCAGCTGCTGGACTGACCCCTGAGGGGCAGACCCTCTGACTGCACAAGGATGTAAGACATGCCAACCAACATCGATACCCACGATCTCGACGCCACCTCCGGCGCGGTGTACTTCGCCGTCGGTCGCGGCACCGAAGGTGGCCCTGCCTCCTACCACCTGGCCATCGCCGGCATCACCCAGGGCGTGACCGAGCCGCACTGGGGTACGGTGAACAAGGTCGCGCAGAACAGCGGTTACAGCCTGGGCGCGATCCAGGTCGATTTCGGCCAGCGTGGAGAGTGGGCGCTGGGCGCCATCGACGGCCGCGCCCTGAAACCAGGCGAGACGACCTATGTCGACGCCGTGATCGAGCAGGCCAGCAGCTATGCCAAGGCACACAACCTGCCCTTCCCCCAGGACCACGCCGACCTGCGCCGCGACCTGCTCAGCCACGGCAATGGCCTTAGCGGGCGCAGCTCGATCCGGTTCATCGATACCGATACGCGCGACAGCATCAACGCCTGGGCCGGTTCGGCCGAAGGCAAGCAGTGGATCCACGCCAACATCGACTACCCGCAGGTGCGCAACGCCACCCGGATCGGCATGGCGATGGTGGATACGCACGGCAGCAACATCGCCGAGGAAAACCGCTTCGAAGCGATCAGCCTGATCGCCAAGACCGCCAACCAGTTGCCCAGCCAGCTGCCCAAGCTGCAGAAGGTGCTGGAAGAAGGTGGTGACTACGAAGCACTGCGCGCGAAGGCCGGGCAGATCCGAGAGACCTACCAGTACTTCGATGCGCCCAAGGCCGGCGATATCGCCGTGCGCTACGAGGACGCGTATGCCAACAACAAGGACGCAATGGATCGCGCCCATGCCAAGGTCAGCAGCCGCGACTACTCGCCCGCCGGGGAGCGCAACGACGCCGATATCCAGGTGGCGTTGGGCCAGATAGGCGCACCGCGCCAGCAGGCCGGTTCGCAGACGTTGAAGGAAGGGTCCAGCGGCCGTGACGTGCTGAAGCTGGAAAGCAACCTGGTCACGCTGGGCTATGCCAGTGCTGACGGCCAGCAGACGCTGAATCCGGACCGGCGCTTCGATGCCACCACCCGCAAGGCGGTGGAAGACTTCCAGCGCGCGCACAATCTCGACCCGGTGGACGGCAAGGCCGGCCCCGCCACGCTGGCCGCCATCGACCGCGACGCGCGCGAACTGCAGGGCAACCTGGCCGCGCTGGGGCTGACCGATGCCAAGGGCCAGCCCATCGGCAGCGACGGCTATCTGGGCGGCGGCAGCCGCCACGCGATCAACACCTTCCAGCAGCAGCATGGCCTGCCTGCGACTGGCATCGCCGATGCGGAAACCCGCCAGGCGCTGGCCAATGAAGTGCAGCAGCGTGCGCAGGAACAGGGCAACACCCCGGAACAGCAGGCGGCGGCCGAGCCGGCGCGCGAGACGGTGTACCCGATGTCCGACCCGCGCAGCCCGCAGAACTGGCTGTACACCGAGACCCTGGTGCAGGTGAAGTTCGCCGAGGAAGCGCGTGGCCTGCCCTCCGGCGAGCACAGCGAGAAGCTGGCCGCTGCGCTTACCGTGGAAGCTGCGCGTGCCGGCCTGTACCGGGTGGATCGCGTTGAGCTGAACCAGGACGGCTCGATGGCGCGCGCGGTGCAGGCCAATGCACTGCACGACGAAAGCGCGTTGAACCGCAATAGCGCGCCGGTATCGACCGCTGACGCGATGCGCCAGAGCGTGCAGGAGAACAGCGAGCGGGCCCTGCAGGTGAGCGATCAGCAGCGCGAGCAGCAGAAGATCGACCAGCAGACCCAGCAGCACGGGCCGCGGGCCATGATGGCGTGAGTGCAGGCCAACGGGCATGCGATTGCCTTCTCGGCGCTTGGGTTGCACCTCATCGTGCAGGCCGGCAAGGCCTGACCGAGACCGCTTCATTCGCCCGGCGTGGCCCGGCGCTACCTGGCCACGTGGCCGCTTCAGTGCACGCTATCCGCGCCACCCACCTGCTCGACGAGCGTCTGGCTGGCCGCATTGAGTTCCACCACCGTCACCTCGGCACCGTGTGCGGCCAGCTTTTCCTGCGCCCGCTCCAGCGCGGCCACGGCAGTCAGATCCCATAGGTCGGCATCGCGCAGACCGATCTGCACCTTCGGCGCGCCACGTGCGGGTAGTCGAACGCCGCACCCACGAGCCATTGCTGGCGCAGGGGGTAGGGCGTTTGCATGGGAAAACTCCGCGCGCAGGCGGGCGTGGCCGCATGGCGCTGTCGATCGGGAGCGGTCACTCACGCGCAGTCGACTGACAGTCGACTCTACCGGCGGACGCCGGCACGTGGGAGGGGCGCAGTCCACGGGAAGCGGCTGCACGAGGGTAGCGCGGCCGGCCGCGAAAGGCCGCGGGGCATGGCTCCGCTCTACAATCGGGGCATGGCTACCGATCGCCCGCAGTTCTTCGACCCCGCCACCGAACAGGGCGTGCTGCGCCTGTCGATTGCCGCCTCGCTGCTGCTGGCCGCTGCGGCCGTGGTGTTCGGTCTGCTGGCCAATTCCTCGCTGATCATCTTCGACGGCATCTACGGCCTGATCGACGTGGTGATGACCTGGCTGTCACTGCTGGTGGCGCGGCTGATCGCGCTGTCCACGCAGACCGATGCACTGCAATCGCGGCTCAACCAGCGCTTCACCATGGGCTTCTGGCACCTGGAGCCGATCGTGCTGGGGGTCAGCGGCACGCTGATGATCGGTGCGGCACTGTATGCCCTGGTCAATGCGGTGGATGCACTGATGTCAGGGGGCCGCCACATTGCGCTGGGCCCGGCCATCGCCTTTGCCGGGCTGTCGATCGTAGGCGAAGGCGCACTGGCGTGGTTCATCCTGCGCGCCAACCGCCGCATCGGTTCGGAATTCATCGCGCTGGATGCGAAGAACTGGGTGATCGCAGCCAGCATGTCGGCCTGCTACCTGCTGGCATTCCTCGGCGGTGTGCTGGTGCAGGGCACGTCGTGGGCCTGGGTCGGGCCGTACATCGACCCGGCCATCCTCGCCTTCGTCTGCGTGCTGGTGATGATCGCCCCACTCGGCACCGTGCGCCGGGCGCTGGCCGGCATCCTGCTGGTGACCCCGCCGGAGCTGCAGGCGCATGTGGATGCGGTGGCGCGCGACATCGTCGCCAGGCATGGCTTCGTCGAACACCGCAGCTACGTGGCGCAGGTGGGGCGTGGCGAGCAGATCGAGCTGTTCTTCGTGGTGCGCGAGGACGACCCGCCGCGGCCGCTGGTGGAATGGGACCAGCTGCGTGATGAGATCGGCGATGCGCTGGGCGAGGCCTCGCCGGACCGCTGGCTGACGATCATGTTTACCACCGACCGCGAATGGACGATCTAGGCTGACAGGACGATCGATCAAGTTTTTCGTACGCAGTGCAACCCAACGTACGCGGAAACCGGGCAAAGTAGGCTCCAACGCAACACCCACCCACTGACCAGGAGCATCCCGATGTCCATCGAAAAGGTTCTGTACACCGCCCAGGCCACCTCCACCGGCGGCCGTGAAGGCCGTTCCGTGTCCTCCGACAACGTGCTGGACATCCAGCTGTCGACCCCGCGCGAGCTGGGCGGCGCTGGCGGTCCGGGCACCAACCCGGAGCAGCTGTTCGCCGCGGGCTACTCGGCCTGCTTCCTGGGCGCGCTGAAGTTCGTGGCCGGCCAGGCCAAGGTCGCGCTGCCGGCCGACACAACCGTCACCGGCAAGGTCGGCATCGGCCAGATCCCGACCGGTTTCGGCATCGAAGCCGAGCTGACCATCAACGTGCCGGGCGTGCCGCGCGAGCAGGTGGAAGAGCTGGTGCAGAAGGCCCACATCGTGTGCCCGTACTCGAATGCCACCCGCGGCAACATCGACGTGACGCTGGTCGTTGCCTGATGCGGCAGGGGTCGGATCCCTTTGCCAACGGCAAAGGGCTCTGACCCCACTGTGCGGGATCCGACCCCGGGCAAAAAAATGGGCGGATGCCGGCCGAAACCGGGCATCCGCCCATCCCACCTCGGGTGGGCCCCGGCGCGCGCCGGGGACGCATTCGCTTCTGTAGAGCCGACCCCATGCTCGGCTGATCCGTCCAGCGCTGGAACAGCCGGCGGAAAAGCAGCCGAGCATGGGCTCGGCGCTACATATCCAAGCTTTACTTCTCGCTCGTGATGAGCTGCACGACGCTGGAGAAATCCAGCTTGCCGCGGCCGGCCTGGTGGTTCATCGAGTACAGGTTGCGGGCCACTTCGCCCAGTGGGATCGAGGCGCCGACACTCATCGCCGCTTCCACCGCCAGGCCCATGTCCTTGAGCATCAGGTCGCTGCCGAAGCCGCCGCTGTAGCCGCGCGACGCCGGCGCGTTTTCCAGCACGCCCGGCCACGGGTTGCACACCTCGGTGGCCCAGCTGCGGCCGGTGCTGACCGCCATCATCTGCGACAGCACCTTCGGGTCCAGCCCGTGCGCCACGCCCAGCGCGATGGCTTCACCAGTCACCGCCATGATCACGCCCAGCGCCATGTTGTTGCACAGCTTGGCAACCTGGCCGGCACCACTGGCGCCGACGTGGAAGATGTTCTTCCCCATCGCCTGCAGCACCGGGCGCGCGCGTTCCAGCGCGTCCTCTTCGCCACCGACGATAAAGGTCAGGGTACCGGCCTGGGCACCGGCGGTACCGCCGGACACCGGTGCGTCGAGCATCTGCAGTCCGCGCGCGGCGGCGGCTTCAGAAACCTTGCGCGCGCTGGCCGGGGCAATGGTGCTGCAGTCGATGACCAGTGCACCGGCCGGAATCGCGGCGAGGATGCCGTCGTCGCCCAGGTACACGCCTTCGACGTGGCGGCTGGCCGGCAGCATCGAGATCACCACTTCGGCGTCGGCCAGGGTGTCGCGTGCCGACGACGCAGCGCTGGCACCGGCATCGACGGCAGCCTGCACCGCGGCCGGCACCAGGTCGAACACGCGCACGGTGTGGCCGTTCTTGACCAGATTGGCGGCCATCGGGCCACCCATGTTGCCCAACCCAATGAATGCAATGCGGCTCATGCCAGGCTCCTTTCAGCGACGGGGGTGCCCAGGTCGGCCAGCGGATGCGCAGCATCGGCCCAGGGCGAAGCGAAGAACGTATCGGCCCACGCAGTGGTGGCCTCGGCCAGGCGGGCCGGGTTCCACTGCGGGTTGCGGTCCTTGTCGATCAGCAGCGCGCGGATGCCTTCGGCGAAATCGCCGTGGGCGGCGCAGTGCAGCGCAGTGATGTACTCCAGACGATAGACACTGGCCAGATCCTGGCCAGCGCTGCGGCGCTGCAGCTCGAACGCCAGACGTGCCGAGCCGGGCGCGCCGGCGGCAAGGGTCTTCTGTGCCGCCTGCAGCCAGGTATCGTCGGTCTGCAGCGCGCTGATGCGGTTGATGATCGCGGGCAGGTCATCGCCTTCGCACAGCGCATCCACCTGCGCAGCATGGGCCAGCAGCGGTCCGGTGGCTGCATCGCTGGCGTGCGACTGCAGCAGATGGCTGAGACGTTCGTGGTTGTGTGCGGCATCGCTGGACCAGGCGACCTGCAGCAGCGCATCGAACACCGCGCTGCGGCGTTCTTCGGCCACGTGCACGTCGGCCAGGCCGGCGTAGATGGCATCGCCCGGGTTGAGCAGTGCGCCGGTCAGGGCAAGGAACAGGCCGCCCTTTCCCGGTACGCGCGGCAGCAGCCAGCTGCCACCGACATCGGGGAACAGGCCGACGGTGATTTCCGGGAAGGCCAGCTTGGAACGCTCGCTGACCACACGATGGCTGGCGCCGGACATCAGGCCGATGCCGCCGCCCATCACGATGCCGTGGCCCCAGCACAGGATCGGCTTGGCGTAGGTGTGGATGAGGTAATCGACGCGGTACTCCACGTCGAAGAACTCAGCGGCGTAGTCGTTTTCGCGGATATCGCTGCGGCCTTCTTCGCGGAAGGCGACCATGGCCTTGTACAGGCTGTGCAGGTCGCCGCCGGCGCAGAACGCCTTTTCACCGGCGCCCTGCAGCACCACCATGGCGATGCCGTTGTCATCGGCCCAGTCATTCAGCTGCTTCAGCAGCAGGTGCGCCATCGGCAGCGAGAAGCCATTGAGCGTGCGCGGCGCGTTGAGCGTGGCGATGCCGATGCGCGCGCCGTTGCCGGCCACGCGCTCTTCGAACAGCACCGGTGCGTTGTCGGCAGCGGTGTCGGTGCTCATGCGTTCTTCCACTGCGCGGCGCGCTTTTCCAGGAAGGCGGTCACGCCCTCGACCTGGTCGGCGGTGTCGAACAGGTCGACGAAGGCTTCGCGCTCGGCCACCAGCGCCGAGGCGTGGGTGCCGGTGCGGGTGGCCTGCACCAGGGTCTTGCAGGCGGCGATGCTGGTCGGGCTCTGCTTGCCGGCCTTCTTCGCCCATTCCAGCGCCAGTGCCTTGGCTTCGCCCTTGCCGACCTTTTCTTCGACCAGGCCAATGCGCAGTGCGGTCTCGGCATTGATGCGCTCGCCCAGCAGGATCATGCGCTTGGCCCAGCCCTCGCCCACCAGGCGCGGCAGGTTCTGGGTGCCACCGGCGCACGGCAGCAGGCCGACGGTGGCCTCCGGCAGCGCCACCTGGGCGTGGTCTTCGATGATGCGCAGGTCACAGGCCAGCGCGCATTCCAGGCCACCGCCCATGGCGTAGCCGTTGATCGCGGCGATCGACACGCCACGGAACCCGGACAGCGCTTCGAAGGCTTCGCCGAAGCGGCGCGCGGCCTCGCGTGCGGCGGCCTTGTCGCCTGAAGCGAACTGGTTGAGGTCGGCACCGGCGGAGAAGAACTTCTCGCCGTCACCGGTGATCACCAGTGCGTAGACGTCACGGTCTGCGTTGAGCGCGCCGACCAGGTCGCGCAGCGCCGACAGGCTGTGCACGGTCCAGGTGTGCGCCGGCGGGTTGTTCAGGGTGACCACGGCGGTGTGGCCGTCAGCCTCCACCTTCAGGCCCACGTGCTCCTGGGTACGCCAATCCTTCATCGCAGTTCCTCTTCGGTGTTGAGCAGGTGACGGGCAACGATCACCCGCATGATCTCGTTGGTGCCTTCCAGGATCTGGTGCACGCGGCAGTCACGCAGCAGGCGCTCGATCGGGTATTCGCGGATGTAGCCGTAGCCACCGTGGATCTGCAGCGCTTCATTGCAGACGTTGAAACCCGCATCGGTGGCAAAACGCTTGGCCATCGCGCACCACACATTGGCGTCGCTGGCACCGGCATCGAGCTTGCGCGCGGCGGTGTGTACCATCTGCCGCGCGGCCACCAGCTGCGTGACCATGTCGGCCAGCTTGAACTGCAGTGCCTGGAACTCGGCCAGCGCCTTGCCGAACTGGCGGCGCTCGCCCATGTAGCGGCGCGCGGCATCCAGTGCGCCCTGCGCAGCACCCAGCGAGCAGGCGGCGATGTTGATGCGGCCACCATCCAGCCCCTTCATCGCCAGCTTGAAGCCACCGCCTTCCTCTCCCAGAAGGTGGCTGACCGGCACGCGGACGTTTTCGAAGGTGATGCCCCGGGTGGGCTGGCTGTTCCAGCCCATCTTCTCTTCCTTGCGGCCGAAGCTGATGCCAGGCAGGTCCGACGGCACGGCAATGGCGCTGACGCCGCCGGCACCGGCACCGCCGGTACGCGCCATCACTACCAGCAGCTCGGTGGCACCGGCGCCGGAAATGAAGGCCTTGGAGCCGTTCAGTACATAGAAGTCACCGTCGCGCACGGCGGTCGTCTTCAGCGAGGCCGCATCGGAACCGGCGCCCGGCTCGGTCAGGCAGTACGAGGCCAGCTTGCTGCCCGAGGACAGATCAGTGCCCCACGCATCGCGCAGTTCGGTCTGGCCCCACGTGGACACCATCCACGAGGCCATGTTGTGGATGCTGATATACGCCGCAGTCGACGGATCGACGTTGGCGAGCTCCTCGATGACGACGGCGGCGTCCAGTCGGCTCAGGCCGCTGCCGCCCACTTCCGGGTCCATGTACAGACCGCAGAAGCCCAGTTCACCAGCCTTGGCGATCGCCTCGCGCGGAAAGATGCCCTCCGCATCCCATCGCGCGGCGTGCGGCGCCAGTTCAGCCTGTGCGAAGTCGCGCGCAGCCTCGCGGTACGCCTGCTGCGCTTCTTCCAGTTCCGTCGTCATCGAGTGGCTCATGGCTGCTCCTGCCGTTACTTCAGGCTGATCGTGGTGTTGACGCCGTGGCTCAGCGTTTCATCATCGAACCAGCGTGCGGTGACCGTCTTGGTCTGGGTGTAGAACAGCACCACCTGCTTGCCGTACGGGCCCAGGTCACCCAGCTTGGACGCGCGCGAACCGGTGAACGAGAACAGCGGCACCGGCACCGGGATCGGCACGTTGATGCCGACCTGGCCGACGTCGATGTCTTCCTGGAACTTGCGCGCGGCCGCGCCGGACTGGGTGAACAGTGCGGTGCCGTTGCCGTTCGGGTTGCTGTTGACCATCGCGATGGCGTCTTCCAGTGTTTCCGCTTCGAGGATGACCAGCACCGGCCCGAAGATTTCTTCCTGGTAGATGCGCATGTCGGTGGTGACACCGGCAAAGATGGTCGGGCCGACGAAGTTGCCCTTCTCGAAGCCATCGACCTGCGGGTTGCGGCCATCGAGCACCAGCTGGGCGCCCTGCTCCACGCCCGAGGCGATCAGGCCTTCGACGCGCTCGCGGGCGCTGCAGGAAATGACCGGGCCGACGTCGGTGCCGGACACGGTGCCGCCGCTGACCTTCAGGGTCTTGGCCTTGGTCACCAGGTCCTGCACCCAGTTGCGCGCTTCACCGACCAGCACCAGGGTGGAGGCCGCCATGCAGCGCTGGCCGGCCGCACCGAAGGCGGCGCCGACCATCGCATTGAGGGTCTGTTCCTTGTTGGCGTCCGGCAGCACCACGGCGTGGTTCTTGGCGCCCATCATGCACTGCACGCGCTTGCCGGCCAGCGAGGCGCGGTTGTAGACGTGGGTGCCGACGCGGGTGGAACCGACGAACGACACGGCCTTGATGTCCGGGTGGTCGCAGATCGCGTTGACCACTTCCTCGCCACCGTGGACGACGTTCAGCACGCCCTTCGGAATGCCGGCTTCCAGCGCCAGCTCGACCAGGCGCATGGTCACCATCGGGTCCTGCTCGGACGGCTTGAGGATGAAAGTGTTGCCGGTGGCGATGGCCATCGGGAACATCCACAGCGGAATCATCGCCGGGAAGTTGAACGGGGTGATGCCGGCGCACACGCCCAGCGGCTGCATGATGGTGTAGGTATCGACGCCATTGGCCACGTTGTTGGCCAGCTCGCCCAGCTGCAGGTTGCCGATGGCGGCGGCGTGCTCGACCACTTCCAGGCCGCGGAACACATCGCCTTCGGCGTCGGGCAGGGTCTTGCCCTGTTCGGCGGTGAGGATGTGGGCCAGCTCGCTCATGTTCTCGCGGATCAGCTGCTGGTACTTCAGGAAGATGCGCGCGCGGGTGCCGATCGGGGTCTTGCGCCAGGTCTTGAAGGCTTCCTTGGCGGCAGCGACGGCGGCATCCACTTCGCCGGTGGTGGCGAACGGCACCTGGGCCAGCACGTCCTGGGTGGCCGGATTGATCACGTCCTGCCAGTGGGAGGTGGCCGATTCGATGAACTGGCCATCGATCAGCATGCGGATACGGGGCGCTGCAACAGTCATGACGACAATCCCACGGGCTCGAAAGATGCTTGGCATTATTCACAGCACCCACCTCGATTTCCGGGCTGAATCCGCTTAATCTGGCCAACACGACAGACGATTCATGTTAATTCTGTGAATTATTCAGCCCCCCAGCGACAACTTGGCCTGCGCCTGCTCCGGCTGCGCGAGCAGCGCGGCTACAGCCAGGTGGACCTGGCCCGCGCCTTGGGCCTGTCGGCTAGTTACCTGAACCAGATCGAGCGCAACAAGCGCCCACTCACCCCGGCCGTGCAGAAGAAGCTGGGCGAGGTACTGGGCGATGTTTCCGCCCTGTTCGACGAAGATGAGCCCGCTGCGTTGCAGGAGTCGCTGGGCGAGACCTTGCGCGACCTGGGTCTGGCCGATGTCAGTGCCACCGAGCTGCGGGCGCTGGCCGGCAATCTGCCGCAGGTCAGCCGCGCCCTGCTGGATCTGCACCGCCGCCACCTGGCGCTGCGTGAGCATGCCGCCGCCCTGGAGTTCCAGCTGGGTGAACCCGGCGCCGGCAGCATCCTGCCCGCCGGTGACCAGGTGCGTGAGTTCTTCAACCGCATGCACAACCACATCCCCGAGCTGGATGAGCTGGCCGAACGCCTGTTCGCCGAGTGGGGGCTGTCGCCCGGCCACGTGGCGCCGCGGCTGCGCCAGCTGCTGGCCGACCGCCACGGCGTACTGGTGGAAGTGGCCGCGCTGCAGGCCGGGCGCGAGAAACGCCAGTACGATGCCGCTGCACGGCGGCTGTGGCTGCCGGACTACCTGGAGCCGGGCCAGCAGGCATTCCAGATGGCCGCCGAACTGGCCCTGCACGGCTACCTGCCGCAGATCGATGCGGTGGTGGCACGTGCTGGCTTCACCGATGACGCACGCATCGCTCAGGCCCGCATCGGTCTGTCGAACTATTTCGCTGGTGCCCTGGTGATGCCGTACATGCGCTTCCTGCGTGCGGCCGAGGCCAGCAGCTACGACATCGAACTGCTGGCGCACCAGTTCGGCGTCGGCTTCGAGGCGGTCTGCCACCGGCTGAGCACGCTGGCACGGCGCAGCGCGCCCGGGCTGCCGTTCTTCTTCATCCGCGTGGACCGCGCGGGCAATGTGTCCAAGCGCCATTCGGCCACCGACTTCCACTTCTCGCAGGTGGGTGGCTCATGCCCGCTGTGGATCGTCTATGAGGCATTCAACCAGCCCGGACGCATCCTCACCCAGACTGCGCGCATGCCCGATGGCCGCCGCCATTTCTGGCTGGCACGGCAGGTCAGCAGCGGCCCGGTCGGGCATGGCCAGCCGCGCAAGACCTTCGCGGTGGCGCTGGGCTGCGACCTGCAGCATGCCGAGCGGCTGGTGTATTCGCTGGGGTTGGACGTGCAGAGCCCGGGCAATTCGGTGTCGATCGGGCCGGGCTGCCGGGTGTGCCCGCGCGAGGACTGCATGCAGCGCGCGTTCGCGCAGTTGCCGGGGAGGTAGGGGGGGGCGGCAGGGCTGCGCCCTGCACCTGCTTCAATCCAAGGCAACAGCAAAAGCAACAGCGGGCTTTCTGTGGGATGGCGGGGTGGGTCCGGTAGCGGGGGACGCCGTAGACCCGTCCTTGGGGCTTGGCCGCGGCATCCATGCCGCGGACACCCCCGCCACCGGACCCACCCCGCCTTCGACAGATCTCCGCGAGCTGTCAACACGGCATCCTTTGCTGCTGTGGGTAGGTGTCGACCTTGGTCGACACGCTTGATCCACGCCACGCGTGGATCTGCTACCCGGTCAGTAGATCGGCGTGACCTTCATCTGCGGCAGCGGGCGCGGTGCGCCGTCGGTGAGGTCGGGGCCGAGGTCCTCCCAGCTGCGACCCTGTTCGACCATCAAGCCCCATAGCTGCTGCGAGGCCAGCCGCTTGTCTTCCGAGCCCAGCTTGTACGAGGGCGGAGACGGTTCACCGCGGGCAACCATCGAGTACGCCGCACGATAGGCCAGCACCTGCTGCGCCGGGTCATCGGTGCGCGATACCTCCAGCGTGTAACGCTGATAGGCCGACGCCAGGTTGCGCCAGCGGATCCAGTAGTGGTTCTCGAACGAGAACGAACAGAAGCGCGCACCAGCCAGGCTGCCCTTGTCAGCGATGCGGGTGAGCACCTCCTGTGGCATGTCCAGGTTCATGCCACCTTCGTCGCCCTGCAGGCTGACGTGCACGATGCGGTCGCGGTAGCCCGGCGCGCGTGCCTGCAGCAGATCGCGCCAGTTCTGCATGGTCGCCACCACCGCGAACAGGAAGCGCCCCAGCTCGGCGGCTGCCAGCGGTGTGGCGATCGACTGGTAGGTGCGCTGCCAGCCGTGGCGGTTCTCCGTGGGCAGGAACACCGCGTGTTCCAGCGACTGGCGGCCACCGCTGCCTTGGCTCACCGCTTCGGCGTGCTGCGGGTAGACCAGATTGATGGCGAAGGTCGGCCAGCGTGGCAGGGCGGCGTCGAACAGATGAATAGGGAAGTTGCTGCTGATGCCTCCATCGGAGAACCAGCAGATGCGGAACGCGGTGATTACCGGGCCGCAGGTCTGCCCGGCGCTGGTCAGCCCTTCCATGCTGTCGGCCACGTTGTGCTCGGGGTCGGCCGCAGGTGCGGTGGGTTCGCAGCGGCGCTCGCGGCGCGAGGGCTCGTGCAGTGGCACCGCGCTGATCAGCAGCGGGAAGCTCAGGCTCATGCGTGTGGCCACCAGCACCGGCAGCTGCGGGCCCGGCGGCAGGTGGTAGTACTGCCGCCCTTCCACCTCCAGCGGCGGCCCGGCCTGTGTCACCAGCCACTGCACCACGCTGGCCGGGAACAGCTGCTCGAATTCCTCGCGCAGGAACCAGAACTGCGCGCCGCCCAGCGGCAGCGTACGCGGCTCGTTGTGCGACACGCAGGTGGTGATCATCTGCAGGCTGATCGCATGCGGGCTGTCCGGCTCGCCGGCATAGCGCGGCGCGTCGTGCAGGTCGGCGAAAGTGAGCGGTGCATCCAGCGGCTTGCCGGACAATTGCTGCAGGCATTCGTGCAGCCACTCGGTCAGTGCCGGCGTGCGTGCATCGCGGCCGAGTCCACTGCACAGGCCCAGCAGATTGCGTCTCGCCACGCGTGCCACACGCAGCGCGGCACCGGCCACACCCGCACCATACGCACACAGCAGCGACGGCAGCAGCGTGGCGGCCACGCCGCTCCAACCACCGCCCCACCAGCCGAGGCCCAGCAGCAGCGCCAGCGACACCAGCACTTCCAGCGGCGCGATCTCGAACACGGCAACGGCCAGGCACAGCAATTTGTGCGGCAGGCTGGCATTGCCGGTCAGCACCACCAGCAGCCGATAGGCCGCGCGTGCGCCGCGTGCGGGCTGGAACAGGCTGTAGATGAAGCCGCGCCGCGACAGCTGCGCCGATACCGCCGACAACCCACCATAGCCGGCATCGCCAGGCAGATGTTCGCCGGCCTGCTGGCGGCGATCACCACACGCTGCCGCAGCCGCCACCGCCGCAGCGATGGCGCCGGCCGAAGTGCCGCCGATGCTCTTGAACCGATACTCGCGCGCCAGCGCCAGTACCGCATTGGGGTACACGATGCCGCTGGTGATGCCGCCTTTCATGACCAGATCGCAGTACTTGTCTGCCACTACCCTGCCCCCGCTGACTGTGCCTGAGATGCCACCCGACGCTACGGATGCAGTATGACGCGAAGGCTTCTCACAGCCTGAGAACCCACCCACGGAAGGGCCACTGGCCGCTCCCGCCGTGCCGGGGCACACTGCACCCAGGACACTCATGCAGGGATTGCCATGACCACCCGTCGCGCGTTCATCGCAGGCTGTGCCGCCGCCACTGCCGCCACTGCCTGTACCCGGCGCGGCACGGCCGTGGCCAACGACATCAGCCAGCTGGAGCCTACCGACGTGGCCGCGGTGCGGGCCGTTGCCGACACGGCCGACCTGCAGGCCGCCCTGCAGCAGCACCGGGGCATGGTCTGCGTGGCCGGCGGCCGCTACAGCATGGGCGGGCAGACCAGTGCGGCCGGCGCCCTGCAGCTGGACCTGACGCCGAGCCACCGCCTGCTGTGGCTGGACGTCGCGCGCAAGGCGGTGCGCGTGCAGGCCGGCATGCGCTGGCGCACGCTGCAGGAATGGCTGGACCCGCACAACCTGTCGGTGAAGGTGATGCAGAGCTTCAGCAATTTCACCGTCGGTGGTTCGGTGTCGGTGAACTGCCATGGCCGCTACGTCGGCAGCGGCAGCATCGCCTCCACCGTGCGTGCGCTGCAGGTGGTGCTGCGGTCCGGCGAGGTGGTCGAGACCTCGCGCACGCAGCACCCGGAGCTGTTCGCCGCCGTCATCGGTGGCTATGGCCTGATCGGCGTGGTCAGCGAAGTCGAGCTGGACCTGGCCGGCAACGACCGCATGGCGCGGCACATGGAGCGGGTGGCGCTGGCCGATTACCCGCAGTGGTTCCGCGAGAACGTGGCGTCGCGCAGCGATGCGTTGATGCACAACGCCGACCTCATTCCGCCGCGTTTCGATGCACCGGTGACCGTGACCTGGCGGCGCAGCACGGCAGCGCTGACCGACACCCGGCGCCTGATACCGGTGGGTGCGAGCTATGCCCACGAGCAGAACATGATCTGGGCCGTCACCGAACTGCCCGGCGGCCCGCAGCTGCGCGAGAGCTCAGTGGTGAAGCAGCAGATTGCCAAAGCGCGCGTGATCCATCGCAACCTGGAAGCGAGCCTGGACGTGGCCGCGCTGGAACCACGCACGCGCGCGATGTCGACCTACCTGCTGCAGGAATACTTCATCCCCGTGCGCAGCTTCCAGGCCTTCGCCACGCGCATGGCCGCGATCCTGCAGCACCATCGCGTGGATGCATTGAACGTATCGATCCGCCACGCGCCGGCGGATACGACCGCCTTGATGACGTGGGCAAACGAAGAAGTGTTCTGCTTCGTGCTGTACCACAAGCAGCGCCGTCACCCGTGGGGCGACACGATGTCCACGCGCTGGACCCGCGCATTGATCGACGCCGCAGTGGAAAGCGGCGGGCGGTACTACCTGCCCTACCGCCCGCACGCCACACGCGACCAGTTCCAGCGCGCGTACCCGCAGTGGAATGCGTTCGTTGAACGAAAGCGCCAGTACGACCCGGAGATGCAGCTGGTGAACCACCTCTGGCAGCGCTACCTCGCAGCGCCCTAGCAATGGGGTCAGAGCCGGTTGCGTTGCAACGGGATCCGACCCCGTGCCGTTCCGACAGACCGCAGAAATCTGTCGAAGGCGGGGTGGGGCCGGTTGAGGGGGCGTGAGCCGCATGGGCCCGAGGCATGCCTCTCTCGGGTTGGGCAGGACGCCCAACCCCGGTCTTGCGGTGCGCGCAGGACAGCGCACACAAGCAAGCGGCGACCGAGCTTACAGGGACGTACTTGCAGCGTCCCCCTCAACCGGACCCACCCCGCCAACCCGCGGAATCCCAGCTTCTGAAGTTGACGTTGACGTGCCTCGGCAGGTGCAGGGCGCAGCCCTGCCGGCAACCCACAACACTTGACCCCCACAACCATCGGCGTAGCATCAGCACCAAGCCAAGGGACAGACCCGCGGCTGCCACAACGACATGAGGGATTCTCATGGAATTCGACTATCTCGTATTCATCGGGCGTTTCGAGCCCTTCCACAACGGCCACGCCGCCGTTGCCCGCCTGGCCCTGAGCCGGACCCGCAAGCTGATCTTCCTGGTCGGTTCTGCCGATACCCCCCGCAGTCTGCGCAATCCCTGGACCGTGGCCGAACGTGCCGTGATGATCCAGGCCGCCCTCGATGGCCACACCGACCGCCTGCTGATCCGCCCGCTGCGCGACCACCTCTACAACGAGGCCCAGTGGATCGCCAACGTGCAGCGCCAGGTGGCCGAGGCCCTGCGCAACGACGGCGCCGCCGCCGATGCCAAGGTCGGCCTGATCGGCATGGACAAGGACGCCTCCAGCTACTACCTGCGCGAATTCCCGCAGTGGCCGCTGGTGGACGTGCAGCACACCGCCACCCTGTCGGCCACCGAGCTACGGCGCTACCTGTTCGAAGCCGGCGACGTCGACTTCCACGGTGCGCTGCTGATGCTGCGTGGCAATGTGCCGGCACCGGTGTACGACATGCTTGAGGCCTTCCGGAAGAGCGCGCCCGCGTATGGCCAGCTGGTGGCCGAGTACCGCTTCATCGAACAGTACAAGGCCGCCTGGAAGGACGCGCCCTACGCGCCCACCTTCGTCACTACCGATGCGGTGGTGGTGCATTCGGGCCACGTGCTGCTGGTGCGTCGCCGCTCGGAGCCCGGCAAGGGGCTGTGGGCGCTGCCCGGTGGCTTCGTCGGCCAGGACCAGAGCCTGCTCGACAGCTGCCTGCGCGAACTGCGCGAAGAGACCCGGCTGAAGATTCCGCTGCCGGTGCTGAAGGGCTCACTGAAGAGCCAGCAGGTGTTCGACCACCCCGACCGCAGCCAGCGCGGCCGCACCATCACCCACGGTTTCCACTTCGAATTCCCGGCCGGTGAACTGCCGGCGGTGCGCGGCGGCGACGACGCCGACAAGGCGCGCTGGATTCCGGTGAGTGAAGCACTGGAGATGGGCCCGCAGCTGTTCGAAGACCACCTGCACATCCTGGAGTATTTCCTCGGCCGCGGCTGACAGGCCCGGCCTCCCCACTGGCGGATAGACCGCTGGTGTCACTCGACGCGAAGGAGCTTCCGTCATGCACTACCTCGATAATCTTCTCCTCAACACCGACAGCTACAAGGCCAGCCACTGGCTGCAGTACCCGCCGGGTACCGATGCCACCTTCTTCTATGTTGAATCGCGTGGCGGCCTGCACGACCGCACGGTGTTCTTCGGCCTGCAGGCGATCCTCAAGGACGCCCTGGCACGGCCGGTCACCCACGCCGACATCGACGACGCCGCTGCGGTATTCGCCGCCCATGGCGAACCCTTCAACGAGGCCGGCTGGCGCGATATCGTCGACCGTCTCGGCGGCCATCTGCCGGTCCGCATCCGCGCCGTGCCCGAGGGCAGCGTGGTGCCTACCCACCAGGCATTGATGACCATTGAATCGACCGATCCCGCCGCGTTCTGGGTCCCGTCGTATCTGGAAACGCTGCTGCTGCGCGTGTGGTACCCGGTCACCGTGGCCACCATCAGCTGGCATGCACGGCAGACCATCGCCGGCTTCCTGCAGCAGACCAGCGACGACCCGCAGGGCCAGCTGCCGTTCAAGCTGCATGACTTCGGTGCGCGCGGTGTCTCGAGCCTGGAATCGGCCGCGCTGGGCGGTGCCGCGCACCTGGTCAACTTCCTCGGCACCGATACGGTCTCGGCGCTGTGCCTGGCGCGCGCGCACTATCACGCGCCGATGGCGGGCTATTCGATTCCCGCCGCCGAGCACAGCACCATCACCAGCTGGGGCCGCGAGCGCGAGGTGGACGCCTACCGCAACATGCTGCGCCAGTTCGGCAAGCCCGGTGCGATCGTCGCGGTGGTGTCGGACAGCTATGACATCTACCGCGCGATCAGCGAGCACTGGGGCACGACGCTGCGTGATGAAGTGATCGCCTCGGGCGCCACCCTGGTCATCCGCCCCGACTCGGGCGACCCGGTGGAGGTGGTTTCCGAAAGCCTGCGCCGGCTGGACGAGGCCTTTGGCCACACGATCAACGGCAAGGGCTACCGCGTGCTCAACCACGTGCGGCTGATCCAGGGCGATGGCATCAACCCGGATACGATCTGCGCCATCCTGCAACGCATCACCGACGACGGCTACGCCGCCGACAACATAGCCTTCGGCATGGGTGGCGCGCTGCTGCAGCGGCTGGACCGCGATACGCAGAAGTTCGCACTGAAGTGCTCGGCAGCGCGGGTCGAGGGTGAGTGGATTGACGTCTACAAGGACCCGGTCACCGACGCCGGCAAGACCAGCAAGCGTGGCCGCATGCGCCTGCTGCGGCGCCTGGATGATGGCAGCCTGCATACGGTGCCACTGCCGGCCAGCGGTGACGAAACGCTGCCGTCGGGATTCGAGGATGCGATGGTGACCGTGTGGGAGAACGGCCGCCTGCTGCACGACCAGCGGCTGGACGACATCCGCGCGCGTGCGGCGGCGGGACGTTGAAGGCATGTCCCGCCCGGGGTCAGAGCCCGCTGCGTGGCAGCGGGATCCGACCCCTTCCTTCCGCCGGGATCGGATCCCGTTGCAGCGCAACGGGCTCTGCCCCCCCTTGACCCTGGCCAGCAACCCGTCCACCGTGGGCGCGCCGAAGGTATCCCTCCAGGCGTTCACGCGCGGGGAGGGATTTAAACGGGAATCCGGTGAAGGCGCCTCACGCGCCCATTCCGGAGCTGCCCCGCAGCGGTGAATGGAAACGAATCCTGCCAACAGCACTGGGCTCGCGCCTGGGAAGCGGCAGGTAGTAGGTGGGCTTCGGCCCGTGTCCATCAGCCCGAATACCGGCCCCGGCCGGGGGACACGACCGTCCCCTGATTCGACCTGGACTCTCCGCGGGGAGGGTGCCGGGGCCGCCGCTGTCCTGCGCGTGCAGGCGAGGCGGCCGCGCGCGTCCTTTTCACGGTATCCGGCCAGACCCGTTTCCCCGCCCGATGCATGGGCCACCGCCGTTGCCGGCGGTCCATGCGGTACCCGACGATGACCGAGCTACAACGCCCCGCCCTCACACTGCCCGCCGACGGCAAGCGCCTGCTGCTGCATTCGTGCTGCGCACCCTGCTCCGGCGAAGTGATGGAGGCGATCACCGCCTCCGGGATCGACTACGCGATCTTCTTCTACAACCCCAACATCCACCCGGTGAAGGAATACGAGCTGCGCAAGCAGGAGAACATCCGCTTCGCCGAGCAGCACGGCATTCCGTTCATCGACTGCGACTACGACACCGACAACTGGTTCAGCCGTGCGCGCGGCATGGAGAACGAACCCGAGCGCGGCATCCGCTGCACGATGTGCTTCGACATGCGCTTCGAGCGCACCGCCCTGTACGCGCACGAACACGGTTACGACACCATCAGTTCTTCGCTGGGCATCTCGCGCTGGAAGAACATGGCGCAGATCAACGACTGCGGCATCCGTGCCGCGTCGCGCTATGAGGGCCTGCAGTACTGGGACTACAACTGGCGCAAGGGCGGCGGTGCCAGCCGCATGATCGAGATCAGCAAGCGCGAGCAGTTCTACCAGCAGGAGTACTGCGGCTGCGTGTATTCGCTGCGCGATGCCAACCGCCATCGCCGCGAGAACGGCCGGGAGCGGATCAAGATCGGCCTGCTGTACTACGGGCAGGACGCTGGGACGCCGCAGGGCGATTGACCTGTGCCGCCGGGGCGGCCACGCTGGTCGCCCCTTTGCGTTGTAGTGGACCTGCCATGACCGCCCTGCCCGCCGACGTCGCCCTGCTGGTGATCGACCTGCAGCCAGACTTCATGCCCGGTGGCGCGCTGGCCTGCGACCAGGGCGATGCCCTGGTGGCACCCATTGCAGGGCTGCTGGCGCAGCGCCGCTATCGCACGGTGGTGGCCACCCAGGACTGGCACCCCGCCGACCACGCCTCATTCGCCAGCCAGCACCCCGGCAAGCGTCCGTTTGAGACCATCCTGCTGCACGCACAGCCACAGACCCTGTGGCCCGACCATTGCGTGCAGGGCAGCGACGGCGCCGCGCTGCACCCGGGCGTGGACTGGACCGCCGCCGACCTGATCCTGCGCAAAGGCACGCGCCCGCAGGTGGATTCATACAGCGCCTTCCGCGAGAACCACGGTCCCGATGGCGAGCGCCCGGCGACCGGCCTGGCCGGCTGGCTGCACGAGCGCCGCATCCGCGAAGTGCACATGTGCGGCCTGGCCCGCGACTACTGCGTGCTGTGGAGCGCGCAGGACGCAGTGAAGTCCGGCTTCCGGGTGAAGTTCCTGTGGGAGCTGACCCGACCGGTGACCGACGCCAACGATGCGATGGTGCGCGAGGCGCTGGGCAAAGCAGGGATCGCGATCATCTGAGTTGCCCTGTAGAGCCGAGCCATGCTCGGCTCATCCGTCAGATGCACGGCCTTGGGCCGAAGTGCAGCCGAGCATGCCTCGGCTCTACAGAAGGGCTCCTACCGGAATACGACGGTGCGGTGCCCGTTGAGCAGGATGCGGTGCTCCACATGGCGGCGAACCGCGCGTGCCAGCACCAGCGATTCGGTATCACTTCCCAGCCGCACCAGTTCGCGCGGTGCCATCGCGTGGTCCACGCGGGCCACGTCCTGTTCGATGATCGGGCCTTCGTCCAGATCCTCGGTGACGTAGTGCGCGGTGGCACCGATGATCTTGACCCCGCGCGCGTGCGCCTGGTGATACGGCTGCGCGCCCTTGAAGCTGGGCAGGAAGCTGTGGTGGATGTTGATCGCACGTCCGGCCAGCGCGCGGCACAGCGTGGGTGACAGGATCTGCATGTAGCGCGCCAGCACCACCAGGTCGATGCGCTCGCGCTCGACGAGGTCGATGATCTGCTGTTCCTGCACCGCGCGCGTTTCGGCGGTCACCGGGAGGTGGTGGAACGGCACCTGGTAGGACGCGGCCAGCGGCGCGAAGTCGGCGTGGTTGGACGCCACTGCCGCGATATCCACCTTCAGCTGGCCGCTGTGGGCGCGGAACAGCAGATCGTTGAGGCAATGCCCCTGCTTGCTGACCAGCACCAGCAGGCGTGCGCGGCGGCGGCCGTCGTGCAGCTGCCAGTCCATGCCGAAGTCGGCCGCCAACGTGGCCATGGCGGTGTGCACCGTGTCCAGCGGCAGCCCGGCATCGCGGTCGAAGTGCACGCGCAGGAAGAAGCGGCCGCTTTCCTCGTCACCGAACTGCTGGGCGTCGAGGATGTTGCAGCCATGGTCGAACAGCAGGCCGGACACGCGGTAGACGATACCGGTACGGTCGGGGCAGGACAGGGTAAGGATGGAATCGGGGCGCATCGCCCCAGTGTAGGCCAGCGCCCTGCCCAGCGGCCGGATGATCACGGATGCAACCGACCTGCTTGGTTCAGTCCCAAGCGATACTTGGGTGTACCCGTGGCAAGCTGGTTGGTCATGAACCTGTTGCAACTGATCCGCAGCTTCACCCGCACCGCAGAGACCGGCAGCATTGCCGCCGCGGCCCGCATCCTTGGCATCAGCGCCACCGCTGTCGGCCAGAACATCAACCGGCTGGAGGCCCATCTGGGCGTGCGGTTGCTGAACCGAAGCACGCGGCAGCTGGCTCTCAGCGAGGCCGGCGCGCTGTACCTGGCCCAGGTGCGCCACATCGACGCCGACCTGGCGCGCGCGCAGGCGATGGTCACGTCCGGTGACATCGAACCGGCCGGGCCATTGCGCATCGCCAGCAGCAGCGCCTTCGGTCGCCACGTGCTTGCCCCTTTGCTGCCGTCGCTGCAGCAGCGCTACCCGCAACTGCAGCTGGAGCTGCGCCTGACCGACCGCGCCGTGCAACATGGGCCGGAAGCGGTGGATGCCAGCATCCGCATCGGTGCACAGCTGGAAGATGGCGTGGTCGCGCGGCAACTGGCGCGCGTACCGTTCGTGTTCTGTGCCTCGCCGGCCTATCTGAACGCGCACGGCACCCCGCGGCAACCCGCCGACCTGGGCGGTCATCGCGGGCTGCTGCACCGCTTCCCCACCGATGGCCGGCCATTGCGCTGGGGCCTGCTGAAGGACGGCCGACGCGTGGACGCCGCGCTGCCACCGAGCATGGTCTGCGATGACATCGATGCGCTGGCGACGCTGGCGGCGGCCGGTGCCGGCATCACTCGATTGGCTGCGTTCGTGGCCGATCCCTACCTGCGCGATGGCCGCCTGCAGGCGGTGTTCGGCGCCGACACCGCGTGGCGTCCGGAACCGATGGAGGTCTACTTCTGCGTCAGCGACCGCCGCGACTTCACCGCCAAGATCCGCGCGCTGTTCGAACACCTGCAGGCCGGCATGGCGCCGGCCTGGCGGGTGTGAGCTTCAGCGTGCCTTGAACACGCCACGCGCGTCGCGCGGCTCGCAGCGCATGTACTGCGGCGCCGGTACCACGCTCTCGCGCAGTGCAGCTGCGGCGTGCCAGGGCCAACGCGGGTCGTAGAGGATGCCGCGCGCCAGCGCCACGGCATCGGCGTGGCGATGGCGCAGGATCGATTCGGCCTGTTCCGGTTCGGTGATCATGCCCACCGCGATGACCGGCATGCGCACCTTGGCCTTGATCGCCGCCGCGAACGGCACCTGGTAACCCGGGCCGACGGTGATCTTCTGGCGCTCGTCCAGGCCGCCGCTGGAGACATGCAGGAAATCGCAGCCGCGCGCGTCCATCACCTGCGCCAGCGCCTCGCTCTGCACCAGATCCCAGCCGCCATCGACCCAGTCGCTGGCGGAAATGCGCACACCCACGGCGACCTTGTCGGACACTGCCGCACGCACCGCGTCGAACACTTCCACCAGCAGGCGCAGGCGGTTGGGCAGCGAGCCACCGTAGCCATCGGTGCGGCGGTTGCTCAGCGGCGACAGGAACTGGTGCAGCAGGTAACCGTGCGCGGCGTGCAGCTCGATCAGTTCGAAGCCCAGGCGCTCGGCACGCACCGCACTGGCGGCGAAGGCGGCGATGACGTCGGCAATACCGGTCTCGTCCAGTTCCTGCGGCGCTGGATCGGCGGCATGGAACGGCAGCGGCGACGGCGCCACCGTGGCCCAGCCACGGGCATCGTCGGCCGGCAGCTGGCCGCCGCCGTCCCAAGGCCGGTTCACCGAGGCCTTGCGGCCGGCGTGGCCGAGCTGGATGCCCAACGGCATCGGCGACCAGCGGCGGACGCTGGCCAGCACCTGTGCCAGCGCGGCTTCGGTGCCATCGTCCCACAGGCCCAGGTCGGCCCAGCTGATGCGGCCGCGCGGTTCGACGGCGGTGGCTTCCAGGATCAGCAGGCCGGCACCGGACTGCGCCAGGTTGCCCAGGTGCATGGCGTGCCAGTCGCTGGCGCGGCCGTCCTCGGCGGAGTACTGGCACATCGGCGAGATGACGATGCGGTTGGACAGGGTCAGGGGGCCGAACGAAATCGGCGAAAACAGCTGGGTCACGGCGATGCGGGGACAGGCGGATGGAGGGGGCGTATTGCACCGCCGCACGGCCTGCGAATCAACCGTCTGGATGGATCGCTGTTTCGCGCGGCCTGCCGAAGCCGAGCGTGGGCTCGGCTCTACAGAAACCAACAACCCCTTGCAGAGCCGAGCCCGCGCTCGGCTCAGCCCGCCACCCAACCGGCCAACGCCTCGGCGCAGTCCCGTTCATCCTTGAACTGCAGCAGGTCGTCGGCACGGGTGCGGCCCCGGTTCAGCGCGGCCACCGGCAACCCTGCCCTGGCCGCGGCCTGCACGAAGCGGAAGCCGGAATACACCATCAGCGAGGAACCCACCACCAGCACGGCGTCGGCCTGCTGCAGGTGGTCGTGCACCGCCGCCACGCGCTCGCGCGGCACGTTTTCGCCGAAGAACACCACGTCCGGCTTCAGCAGGCCGCCGCAGGACGGGCAATCGGGCACCACGAACGCGGAGAAGTCGGTCTCCAGGTCGGCGTCGCCATCGGGGGCGATGCCGGCCTCCAGCGCGTCCCAGCCCGGGTTGGCGTCCAGCAGGCGCTGCTGGAAGTCCTCGCGACCGCTGCGGCGTTCGCAGCCCATGCAGCGCACCTGATCCAGGCGGCCATGCAGGTCGATCACGTTGTGGCTGCCGGCGCGCTGGTGCAGGCCATCCACGTTCTGGGTCAGCAGCACCTGCAGCTTGCCGCGGCTTTCCAGGGCGGCCAGGGCCTGGTGGGTGCCGTTGGGCCGGGCCAGGCCGAAGCGCGGCCAGCCCAGCAGGCTGCGCGCCCAGTAGCGCTGGCGGGTAGCCGCCTCGCCCATGAACGCCTGGTAGGTCACCGGCGGCGTGCGTTTCCACTGGCCGTCGGCATCGCGGTAGTCGGGAATGCCCGAGGCGGTGCTGCAGCCGGCGCCGGTCAGCACGAACAGGCGCTGGGCGCGGTCGATGAAGTCGGTCAGCGGCGGAGTCATGGGTGCCAGATGGGGGCGCGTGGGCGCCCCCGCAAGCGGCGGCTCAGGCGGCCGGCAGCGACGGCACCGCGATCGGGTGGCCTTCCTCGTCCAGCGCGATCATCACGAAGTGGCCGCGGGTGCACAGCTTGCGCTCGCCGCTGTGCAGGTCTTCGGCGACCAGCTCCACCTCGACCTTCATCGAGCTGCGGCCGACTTCGACGATGCGGCCGATGGTCTCGACCATCTGGCCGATGCGGATCGGCAGCTTGAAGTCGACCTGGTCGCTGCGCGCGGTCACCACGGTGCGGCGTGAGTAGCGGGCGGCGGCCAGGAAGGCGGCCTTGTCCATCCACGCCAGCGCCTGGCCACCGAACAGGGTGCCGAGGTGGTTGGTGTGGTTGGGGAAGACGATTTCGGCCATGCGCACTTCGATGGGCGGCACGGTCTCGGGTATCGGGGTCATGGGGGTGCTTCGGTGTGGGGTACGGCAATTTTAAGCCAGGCCCCGTGCAGGCGGCGCTACACTGCGCCACGCCCCCTGCCAGGACCGCCCATGCCCGCGACCTCCGATCTGCTGGCCTTCGCCCTCATCTCGCTGGGCATGGTGCTCACGCCCGGGCCGAACATGATCTACCTGGTGTCGCGCTCGATCTGCCAGGGCCGCCGCGCCGGCCTGATCTCACTGGGCGGGGTGGCGCTGGGCTTCGTGTTCTACATGCTGTGCGCGGCACTGGGCATCACCGCCCTGCTGATGACCGTGCCGTTCGCCTACGACGCGCTGCGCATCGGTGGCGCGCTGTACCTGTTGTACCTGGCCTGGCAGGCAGTGAAGCCGGGCGGCCGCTCGCCGTTCGCGGTGCGCGACCTGCCGCCGGATGGCCCGCGCAGACTGTTCACGATGGGCTTCCTGACCAACCTGCTGAACCCGAAAATCGCGGTGATGTACCTGTCGCTGCTGCCGCAGTTCCTGCACCCGGAAGGGCATGGCAGCGTGCTGATGCAGTCGCTGGTGCTGGGCGTCACCCAGATTGCGGTCAGTGTCAGCGTCAACGCGGTGATCGCGGTGATGGCCGGCAGCATCGCCGGCTTCCTGGCCGCGCGCCCGACCTGGCAGGCGGTCCAGCGCTGGCTGATGGGCACGGTGCTGGCCGGGCTGGCGGTACGCATGGCGGTGGAAGCGCGGCGGTAGCACTTTGTAGAGTCGAGCCATGTTCGACTGATCTTCGCGAACCGCAGTCGCGCATGGATCCACTCCACAGAAACAAAAAACCCCGGCGATGACCGGGGTTTTTCGTTTCGACAGGCCTGACCGGTTCGATCAGAAGTTCATGTCGAAGGCGACTTCGCCCTGCACGCCGACCTGGTAGGCCGAGACGCGGCGTTCGAAGAAGTTGGTCAGCTCCTGCACGTCCTGCAGTTCCATGAACGGCAGCGGGTTGCGCACGTTGTACTTCTTTTCCATGCCCAGCTTGGCGAAGTGCTGGTCGGCGCAGTGCTGCAGGTACTGGCGCATGTCGCGGGTGGAAATGCCAGCCACGCCACCGGACAGCACGTCCTCGGCGAACTGCACTTCGCATTCGATCGCTTCGGCCAGCATGTCGTAGACCTGCTGCTTCATTTCATCGTCGAACAGGTCCGGCTCTTCCTCACGCACCACGCGCACCGACTCGAACGCGAACTCCATGTGCGCGCTCTCGTCGCGGAACACCCAGTTGGTGCCCGAGGCCAGGCCCGGCAGCAGGCCGCGCGAACGGAAGTAGTACACGTAGGCGAACGCAGCGAAGAAGAACAGGCCTTCGATGCAGGCAGCGAAGCAGATCTGGTTGAGCAGGAACTGGCGGCGCTGTTCGCGGGTCTCGATGCGGGTCAGGCTCTGGATCGAGTCGATCCACTTGAAGCAGAAATCGGCCTTCTTCTTGATCGAGTCGATGTTCTCCACCGCCGAGAACGCCTTGGCGCGCTCTTCCGGATCCGGCAGGTAGTTGTCGAGCAGGGTGAGGTAGAACTGCACGTGCAGCGCTTCTTCATACAGCTGGCGCGACAGGTACATGCGCGCTTCCGGCGCATTGAGGTGCTGGTACAGGTTCAGCACCAGGTTGTTGGACACGATCGAGTCGCCGGTGGCGAAGAACGCGACCAGGCGGTGGATCAGGTGGCGCTCACCCGGCGACATCTTGCTGTGCAGGTCGGTGATGTCGATCTGGAAGTTGATCTCTTCCACCGTCCAGGTGTTCTTGATCGCGTTCCGGTACATGTCATAGAACTGCGGGTAGCGCATCGGGCGCAGGGTCAGTTCAAAACCGGGATCGAGCAGCATCTGCTTGGGCTTGTCGGCCATGGGTGTTTCCTTGTCTTCTCGGGTCAAAACGCCGGGCATGGCCCGGCGCTACCTGGGTGTTTCCGTGCGGCAGCCGAGCATGGCTCGGCTCTACAGGTGCGAAGTGCCGGCAAGGCCGGCACGCCGCGTCTTACTGGCAGGCCTCGCAGGCTTCCGGGTTTTCCAGCGAGCAGGCGATGGCTTCGTCCGGGCTGAACACCTTGGCCGGTGCGGCGGCACTCACCGTGGTCTTGGCGATCTTGGTGGCCGGGCGCGAACGCAGGTAGTAGGTGGTCTTGATGCCCTGCTTCCAGGCGTACATGTAC
Organism: Stenotrophomonas sp. 57; assembly: GCF_030291075.1. Classification (NCBI taxonomy): domain Bacteria; kingdom Pseudomonadati; phylum Pseudomonadota; class Gammaproteobacteria; order Lysobacterales; family Lysobacteraceae; genus Stenotrophomonas; species Stenotrophomonas sp. 57. The sequence goes on along the minus strand of NZ_CP127407.1, from coordinate 251,733 downwards.
ATGGAGGACATCGCGCCGATGTTCGGGCTTTCCATGAACAGGTTTAGCGAGGCCGACTGGTCGATGAAGGCGCCGCGCTCGGCGGCCATGTCGATCAGCGAACGCATCGGCAGTTCCCACGCGGTGCGGTAGACCTCGCGCAGCGTTTCCGGAATCTGCGCCACGCCGGCGATGGAACCTTCGGCCAGCTTGATGGCATCGCGCATTTCCGGCGTCCACAGGCCCAGCTTCTTCAGCTCGTTCACCAGGTAGCGGTTGACCTGCAGGAAGTCACCGGACAGGGTCTCGCGCTTGAACAGGTTGGACACCTGTGGCTCGACGCACTCGTAGCAGCCGGCGATCGAGGCGATGGTCGCGGTCGGAGCGATCGCGATCATCAGCGAGTTGCGCAGGCCGTGCTCCTTGATGCGCTCACGCAGGGCATCCCAGCGCGCGGTGTCTTCCGGCACCACGTTCCAGGCGTCGAACTGCAGTTCGCCGCTGGCGGCACGGGTGTCGTTGAACGACGGGTGCTTGCCGCGTTCCTGGGCCAGCTCGCAGGAGGTTTCCAGCGCGTGGAAGTAGATCGCTTCGGCAATCTTCTTCGACAGCGCGCGGGCTTCGGCGCTGTCGAACGGCAGGCGCTTGCGGAAGAACACGTCCTGCAGGCCCATGCAGCCCAGGCCGACCGGACGCCAGCGCAGGTTGGCACGGCGCGCGGTTTCGATCGGGTAGAAGTTCAGGTCGATGACGCGGTCGAGCTGGCGCACGGCCAGGCGCACGGTCTCGGCCAGCTTCTCGAAGTCGAACTCATTGTGCTCGTCGAAGTGGTTGCCCAGGTTGATCGAACCCAGGTTGCACACCGCGGTTTCATCGTTGGAAGTGACTTCCAGGATTTCGGTGCACAGGTTGGACAGGTGGATCACGTTGCCCGGACGCAGGGTCTGGTTGCTGGCGCGGTTGCACTTGTCCTTGAAGGTCATCCAGCCGTTACCGGTCTCGGCCAGCGTACGCATCATGCGGGCGTACAGCTTGCGGGCAGAGATGGTGCGGTTGGCCTTGCCCTGCGCTTCGGCCTGCAGGTAGGCGGCTTCGAAGGCTTCGCCGAACAGGTCGGTGAACTCCGGCACCACGCGCGGATCGAACAGCGACCATTCCTGGTCGGCTTCGACGCGCTTCATGAACAGGTCCGGCACCCAGTTGGCCAGGTTCAGGTTGTGCGCACGGCGGGCTTCGTCACCGGTGTTGTCACGCAGTTCGAGGAAGTCCTCGATATCGGCGTGCCAGGTTTCCAGGTAGACGCAGGCCGCGCCCTTGCGCTTGCCGCCCTGGTTCACCGCGGCCACGGACGAATCCATGGTCTTCAGCCACGGCACGATGCCGTTGGAATGGCCGTTGGTCGACTTGATGAGGGAACCACGCGAGCGCACGCGGGTGTAGCTGACGCCGATGCCGCCGGAGAACTTCGACAGCTGGGCGATGTCGCCGTACTTGGAATAGATCGACTCCAGCGAGTCCTGCGGCGAATCCAGCAGGAAGCACGAGGACAGCTGCTCGTGGGTGGTGCCGGAGTTGAACAGGGTCGGGCTGGACGGCAGGTAGTCCAGGTTGCCCATGCGCTTGTACAGCGCCAGGGTCTCGGACACGTCCTCGCTCAGCGCGCTGGCGATGCGCAGGAAGAACTGCTGCGGGGTCTCGATCACCTTGCGGGTGTGCGGGTGGCGCAGCAGGTAACGGTCGTACAGGGTACGCAGGCCGAAGTAATCGAAGTTCAGGTCCAGCGCGCCGTCGATGGCGTCGTTGAGCTTGCGTGCATTGGTCTGCACGAAGTTCAGCAGGCGGTCGTTGATCAGGCCGACTTCATGGCCACGGCTGACCGACTGCGAGAAGGCGTAGATTTCCTGGCCGGACACTTCCTTGGCGATGTAGTTGGCCAGCAGGCGCGCAGCAAGGCGACCGTACTCCGGCTCTTCACCGATCAGCAGGGCGGCGGTGCGGATGGACAGTTCGTCCAGCTCGCGGGTGGTGGCGCCGTTGTACAGGCCGGAAATGGTGCGGGTGGCCACGCGCATCGGATCAACGGCGTGCAGGCCTTCGGAGGAACGCTGCACCGCGCGCACGATCTTGTTCAGGTCCACCAGCTCGGTGGTCCCGTTGCGCTTGGTCACACTCATCGCGTTGGCCGTCGGCGGCGACGTCAACAGGAACTCGCTTTCCTTCTCGATGGTGGCGCTGGATTCGGTGCTCACGGCGTATGTCCTCTTGGCGTGATTGGGGGTGCTCGATGCATCGGGGTGACGCGGCCCGGGACATGACGGCCCAGGATGGCAGGACGGCGTCGCAGGGAATGAGACCCTGCGCCTGCCACTGCCGTTGACGATCGCGGATCGATGCTGCTGCCACCCCCAGACTTGGGGTTGCTGCGACCGACGGCCACAAGATAGTGGGGGTAATGGGGTCCGTCAACGCCAAATGTAGTGAAATTCGGCAATCCCTTGCGCCGCAAGGATCGTGCCATCGGCGCCCTGATCAGACGCTTCAGACCTGCCGGAACGGGCTGCGCAGTCAAGCCCGAAAGGCGTCATTGCGGTGGCACAACGCACCGCGGAAACGGAACAATGACAGCTTCACATGACAGTGATGAAGCTGGCTAGGGACAACCCTGTGGATAGGTGGTGGGCAGCCGGTGGGAATCCGGTGGACGGGTGACTTCCGGCCGGTGACGCCCGCGCGCGGGCAGCCGATGCTGGTCGTCCGGTTCCGGAGAAGGATGTTCCGATGCGCCTGCGCCTGCCCGCCCTGGCCCTGCTGCCTGCCCTGTTCATCCCCCCGTCGCTGGCCGCCGAGGGGCCGGACCTGCGTTCGGACCAGTGCGGCATCCATACCGACTACGACGTGCTGGTGGACAGCGGCGGCATCTGGCTGCGGCATGGCCCGCAGGCGCCGCATGAAGTGGTGTTCCACGATGGCGAGCTGAGCCTGGACGGCACCATGGTGCCGGTCAGCGCCGCCGACGCCGCCCGCCTTCGGCAGATGGAGGCGGGCGCCCGCCAGCTGATGCCCGCCGCCACCGCGCTGGCCCATGAGGTCTCCGGGGTCACCTTCGATGCGCTGGACGCCGCCTTCGAAGCCATCACTGGCAAGTCCCGCAACCGCCAGATGCGGGCGATGCGCGGCGAGATGCAGGACTGGATCGACGCCAGCCTCGGCCGTGGCTACTGGGAACAGGACAGCTTCGGCGATGGCTTCGACGCGCATATCGAGCAGATGGCCGAGACGATGGCCACGTCGATGACCCGCAGCGTGCTGTGGCAGGTGTTCACCGGCCGCGCCGGGGCCATGGAGCGCCGCGCCGACCGCCTCGATGCCGAGGTTGATCGCCGCATGGAAGCGCGCAGCCAGCAGCTGGAGGCCAAGGCGATGGCGCTATGCCCGCTGGTGCGGTCACTGGCAGAGGCACACGATGCGCTGGAAGTGCGGCACCAGGGCCAGCCGCTGCGGCTGCTGGAGCGCGGTGAGAGCGTGCGGGTGGAGCACGGCACCGGCTCGGGCCTGCATGTGTCGGCCGGGCCGGATGAGCGGCCGCGTGACGACGCCTTGGCGCCCTCCCGATAACCACGCGGCGCTGTTGTAGAGCCGAGCCCATGCTTGGCTGCTTTTCGGCACATCATGCAAAAGCAGCCGAGCGTGGGCTCGGCTCTACAAACGGCGGAATCCCTTACGCCCGGTGCGGGGTGCCCAGGTATTCGGCGCTCTGCATTTCAATCAGGCGCGAGGCGGTGCGCTCGAACGCACCCTGCAGGCGCTGGCCGGTATACAGCTCGATCGGCGAGGTGCTGGCGGTGCACACCAGGTTGACGTGGCGGTCGTACAGCTCGTCGATCAGGTTGACGAAGCGGCGCGCGGCATCTTCGTTCACGCGGTCGAAGGCGGGAATGCCGCCCAGCAGCACCGTGTTGAACTCGTGCGCGATCTCGATGTAATCCGACGGGCCGCGCGGGCCTTCGCACAGGGCGGCGAAATCGAACCAGGCGATGCTCTTGCCGCGGCCGCGGACCGGGATCTTGCGGCCCTCGATCTCGATGTTGCCGGCCTTGGCCGGTTGGCCGCCACTCAGTTCGTTCCAGCGCGTGGCCAGCCAGTCGTCGCTGTCGGCGGCCAACGGCGCGCGGTATACCGGCGAGCGGGTCAGTGCGCGCATGCGGTAATCCTCGGTGCCTTCGGCATACAGCTCGACGCAGAAGCGCTGCAGCAGGCCGATGGCCGGCAGGAAGCTCTCGCGCTGCAGCCCGTTGAGGTACAGGTTCTCCACCGCCGTGTTGGAGGTGGTGACCAGGGTCACGCCCTCGGCGAACAGGCGCTCCAGCAACCGCGCCAGCAGCATCGCATCACCAATGTCGGTGACGAAGAACTCATCCAGCACCAGCACGCGCAGGTTGCTGCGCCATTCCTGGGCGATCTTCGCCAGTGGGTCGCTCTGTCCCTGGTGCTCGCGCAGGCGCTCGTGCACGCTGCGCATGAAGCGGTGGAAGTGCGTGCGGTACTTCTGCTTGATCGGCAGGCCGTCATAGAACAGGTCGACCAGGAAGGTCTTGCCGCGGCCGACGCCGCCCCAGAAGTACAGGCCCTTCACCGGCTCGGGCTTCTTCCAGAACGAGGACAGGCGGTCCAGCCAACCGTCCTCGGCGCTGTCCAGCAGGCCCAGGTGGATGCGGTCCAGCTCGGCCAGCGCCGCATGCTGGGCCGGGTCGTTCTGCCAGTCGCCGCGGGCGACCCCTTCCGCGTACCGCTGCGACGGGGTCAACGCCTGCTCGCTCATGCCGCCGCACCCAGCCAGTGCTTGACGCCGTGGGTCAGCGCGCCGCGCAGGTCGATCAGCTTGCGGTGGAAGAAATGGCTGGTCTCGGGCATGCGCACCAGCTCATGCGGGACATCCAGCGTGTCCAGCCACTGATAGACCGCCTGCGGGTCGACGATCTCGTCCTGCTCGCCCTGGATCACCAGCCAGCGCGCCGGCGGTGCGATGCCATCGAAATCCCAGCGGCCGGCCGGCGGCGCGATCGAGATCAGCGCTTCGGGCTGCAGCGCGGCAGCGGCCTTCAACGAAACGAACGAACCAAAACTGAAACCGGCCAGCCACAGGCGGTCGTCGGGGCGCTGGCTCTGCACCCAGGCGGCGACGGCCTTCAGATCATCCTGCTCGCCCACGCCATGGTCGAACTGACCGGCCGAACCACCGACGCTGCGGAAGTTGAAGCGCACCGTGGCGATGCCCAGTTCGCGCAGGGTGGTGGCGGTCATGGTGACCACCTTGTTGTGCAGGGTGCCGCCTTCGGTGGACAACGGGTGGCAGATGATGGCCACGATCGGCTGCACCGGCACATCGGCCTTGGGCAGGTCGACGACCACTTCCAGCGGGCCGGCCGGGCCATCCAGTTCGAGGCAGGCGGTTTCGCCGGGGGCGACGGGGAACGAGGGCTTGTGCATGGCACCATGATACCGTCCCCCGCCCCTGCCCTGTGCCCGCCCGATGCTCTACCTGTCCTTGGCCGTGATCTGCAGTGTGCTGGTTTCGGTGTTGTTGAAGGTGGTCAACCGCCGCCGGTTGGATGTCGCGCAGATGGTCACCTGGAACTACCTGGTGGCCGCGACAATGACGGCGGTGGTGCTGCAGCCACCGCTGGATGCACTGCGCGCGCCGCATGCGCCGTGGCTGTCATTGCTGGCGCTGGCGGTGATGCTGCCCTCGATCTTCCTGGTGCTGGGCCGCGCAGTGGCGGTGGCCGGCATCGTCCGCAGCGATGTGGCACAGCGCCTGTCGCTGCTGTTGTCACTGACCGCGGCCTTCCTGTTCTTCGGCCAGACCGCCACGCCGTGGAAGCTGGCCGGTCTCGGCCTGGGCCTGCTGGCAATGGTGGCCATCAGCCTGCGCCCTCGAGGCCCGGCGTTGGCGTCCTCACCCGCTGGCTGGGGCTGGCTGCTGGGCGTGTGGGGCGGGTTCGCGGTGGTGGACGTGCTGCTCAAGCAGGTGGCGCTGTCCGGCACCCCGTCGATGGCGGCGGTGCTGGCCAGCTTCAGCGTGGCGTTCGTGCTGATGCTGGCGCTGCAGCTGTGGCGGCACGCCAGCGGCCGCACCCGGCTGGCCTGGCGCAATCTCGGCGCCGGTGCGCTGCTGGGCCTGCTCAACGGCGGCAACATTCTCTTCTACGTGCATGCGCACCAGTCGATGCCGGACAGCCCAGCGACCGTGTTTGCCGGCATGAACATCGGCGTGGTGGTGCTGGGTGCGCTGGTGGGCGTGTTCGCCTTCGGCGAGGCGACCACGAAGTGGAACCGCGCCGGCCTGGCGCTGGCGGTGCTGGCGATCGGGTTGATCGCCTGGGGGTGAGGTATCGGTGGTGCCGGGCCATCCCTGGCAAATTGTTTCCGCAACTCCGGAGAGGTGTCACTTTCTTTGCGCGCAAAGAAAGTAACCAAAGAAACGCTCCGCCAATCGCGAGCCGGTGCTGTGCACCGGTACCCTGCGCTTCTCGGTGAATCAGGGGGCGGCGCCGAACTCGCTACGCTCAGACATCGGCGCCTCTTCGCCCCTGATTCACCTGCGATGCTCGGCTCGCTTGAAGGCGGACTGGAAGATCAAAAGCAACAGCAGGATCAGTGGCGCCCCATGTGTGCGCCACACCCAAGCGGATGCCCAGCCGGTGGGTTATTTGTCGAAGCCCAGCAGCAGCGGGTCGTGGTCGGAACTGCGCCACGGGCCCTGCACGTTGCGGCCCTGGTAGCCGCTGGCGTCCTGCTCGTCGGCGTTGCTGTGCCACTCGGCGGCACCGCGCAGGCGCTTGGCCATGCCCGGGCTCAGCAGCGCGTGGTCAAGGCGGCCGGTGTAGCCGTTGTAGACGTAGCTGTAGGGATGCTCGACCTTGGCGACCTTGAACGCGTCCTGCCAGCCCAGGTCATGCAGGGCGCGGATCGGGTCTTCCATCGCGTAGGCGTTGAAATCACCCAGCAGCACCGCGTCCTTTGCACCGGTGTCGGTGGGGTCGGTCTGCAGCCAGGCATGCAGCTGCTGCGCCGAGGTCACGCGGGTGGCATTCCAGCAGCCCTGGTTGTCGTTGTGGTCGGCGTCGGCACCGGCCGCGTCGCGGCAGCCCTTCGACTTGAAGTGGTTGGCCACCACCACGAACGGCGCGCCCTGCTTGCCCTGGAAGGCCTGCGCCAGCGGCACGCGGCTGTGCTCGACGAACGGGCCGCCGGTCAGCGTTGCTGGCGTGCCCAGCGGCTGCAGGCGGCTGCTGCGGTAGATGATGCCGACCCGGATCGGATTCTCGCCGGGGCCGTTGCCGGCATCGACGAAGCGCCAGTCGCCCTGCGCACCACGGTCGCGATTGAGCGCATCGACCAGCTCGGCGATGGCCGACTGCGGGCCGTAGCCATCGTTTTCCAGCTCCATCAGCGCGGCGACGTCGGCGCCCAGCGCGTTGATCGTGGTGACCAGCTTGGCCACCTGGGCCTTGTGCTCGTCCAGGGTGCGCGCACCACGCAGGGTCGGGAAGCCACCGCCCTGGCCGTCGCCGTTGAAGAAGTTCTCCAGGTTGAAGGCGGCCACGTGCAGGCTGCCCGGCACCGTCGGCACCGCCGGGCGCTTCAGCTCCGGCAGCTTCAGCACACCTTCGACCTGCAGGCGCGGGCGCCCCTGCGCGTCCACGTGCACCACACCCTCCACGTTGCGCAGCTGCATGCCGGTGCGCAGCACCGGGGTGCCCGGCAGGTACGGCACGCTGGCCGGGTCACGGGCATCGCTGCCGTCGTCCAGCACCAGGCGGCGACGCTGGTTGTCGGCCATCACCTGCTCGTAGCCGGCAGTGCCCGGCGCGGCCACTTCGGTGGGCTGCCAGAGGCGGCCATCGAAGGCCACGGTGAGCTGGCCGAAACGCTCCAGGCCATCGGTACCGGCGAGGGTAAGCGGTGCGGCGATACGCACGCGCTGGCCGTCCAATGCGCGCCAGTCGGCCGGTGCGGCGGTCAGCACCACGGTGGCGCCGGTGCGCGCGGCAGGCGCTGCCGGGGCCGGTGCGGCCTGCGGCTGGGCCTGGGCGAAGGCGCTGGCCGGCAGCAGCAGGGACAAGGCAAGGGCAAGGGAACGGCGGCGCATCGACAGGCAATTCCAGGGAAGAGGCCGCACAGACTAACCCTGAAATGCGAAATCCCGCTTGCTGGCGGGGGCATATGAGCGATCAGGCCTTGGTGGGCAAAGCCGGGTAGTGCCGGCCGCTGGCCGGCACTACCTCTACTTCAGGTTGCCCAGCATCCAGTCCACGGTGGCGTGGATCTGCTCTTCGGTCAGCGCCGGGTTGCCGCCCTTGGGCGGCATGATGCCGCCGTCAGGGCCGGTATAGCCCTCGATGGCGTGCTTGTAGAGGGTGTCCTTGCCCTGCGCGATGCGCTTGTCCCAGTGCGCGTGGTCCAGCGTTGGTGCCATGCCCACACCCGTGGTGTGGCAGGCAGTACACAGGTTGTCGAAGATGACCTTGCCGTCCTTGGTGCCGCCGTAGGCGACCTGGGAAGCGGCCTTGGCCAGTGCGGCGGCCTTGGCCGCAGCCTGCGCGGCGGCGCCCGTGCTGCCGGCGTACACCGCGCCGGTGGGCGAAATGCGCTGTTCGGTGCGTTTGACCGCGGTCGGCGATACCTCGGGCGGAATCCGGGTGTGGATGTAGGCGGCAAGGAGGATCAGGCCGAGGGTGATGGTCGCCAGCAGCGCGATCACCATGGAGAAGCGTTTCAGGAACTCCAGATCGTAATTCCGCACTCTTCGTTACCCCTGGCTGATAGTCGTTGGACCACGGCTGAGCGACTGCGTGATGGGCCGAGTATAGAACGCGCTTCGCGTGCGACAACAGGCGTCGATGCTGGTGCGGCGCAGCATGCCGGGGCTGGGGGTCAGATTCCTTTTGCCGTGCAAAAGGGATCCGACCCCGGCAACAGTAGCCGGCCAGCGGCCGGCTCGACCGGATTACCGGGCGCCGATCGCGCGCAGGCAGAAGCTGCAGATCGCGTCGACCAGCGCGTCCTCGTCGCGGTGCGCTTCACGGCTGGGTGCGGTGGGGCCGACCATCGCCTCGGTAAAGGCACCGACCAGGCAGGCGGCGGCGACGTGCGCGTCCTGCGCCGGCAGCTCACCAGCCGCCACGCCCTCTTCCACCAGGCGCAGGAACACATCGCCGAACGCGCGACGACCGCGCATGCGCTCGGCCTCCACGTCCGGGTCGACCGGTTCAACGATGAAGGCATGGGCCAGCCCCGGCCCGGCCAGCGCGCGGCGGACGAAGGCGGTGATCGCCAGCCGCAACCGCTCGCTGGCGACCTCCGGGCCGCTGGCGATGCGCTCCATGATCGCCACTTCGTGGGCCACGGCGGCGTTGAGCACTTCCACGAACAGCTCGGCCTTGGACGGGAAGTGGCGGTAGATCAGGCCGGTGGACACCCCCGCCTGGGTCGCCACCGCGGTCACCGGGGCGTTGCGCCAGCCGCCGGCGGCGACCAGCTCACGGGTGGCCAGCAGGATCCGTTCCCGGGCCCCGGCCAGTCGTTCTTCCATCAGTGCAGAGCGTTTGTAGGCCATGTTTTGATTCTATTTTCAATTTTTGAATTTGTATTCACTTCTTTCCCGAACCCCGCTACGCTGGGGCCATCGCCCGTGTGGGTGGCGGTCCTGGAAACCGTCGCCCACTCCCCCGCCGGGTGCGTCCATTCCCTGCAGTCCCGCCGTGGAGCCACCGCAATGCACGTGCCATCCCTGAACTTCGATCTCGGTGAGGAGATCGACCTGCTGCGCCAGAGCGTGGCCCATTTTGCCGCCGCCGAGGTCGCACCGCTGGCCGCCGAGGCCGATGCCACCAACCAGTTCCCGCTGACCCTGTGGCCCAAGCTGGGCGAACAGGGCCTGCTCGGCCTCACCGTGGAGGAAGCATACGGCGGTACCGGCATGGGCTACCTGGCCCACGTGGTGGCGATGGAAGAAATCTCGCGCGCCTCCGGTGGCATCGGCCTGTCCTATGGCGCGCATTCCAACCTGTGCGTGAACCAGCTGCGCAAGAACGGCAACGAGGAACAGAAGCAGCGCTTCCTGCCCGACCTGTGCAGCGGTGCCAAGGTGGGCGCGCTGGCGATGAGCGAACCGGGCGCCGGTTCGGACGTGGTGTCGATGAAGCTGCGCGCGGACAAGCGCGGCGACCGCTACGTGCTCAACGGCAACAAGATGTGGATCACCAACGGCCCCGATGCCGACGTGCTGGTGGTCTATGCAAAGACCGACATGGACGCCGGTGCCAAGGGCATCACCGCCTTCCTGGTCGAGAAGGGCATGAAGGGCTTCACGACCGCGCAGAAGCTGGACAAGCTGGGCATGCGCTCCTCGCCCACCTGCGAGCTGGTGTTCCAGGACTGCGAAGTGCCCGAAGAGAACGTGCTGGGCCAGGTCGGCGGCGGCGTGCGCGTGCTGATGTCCGGCCTGGACTACGAGCGCGTGGTGCTGTCCGGTGGCCCGCTGGGCCTGATGGCCGCGGCCATGGACGTGGTGATGCCGTACGTGCATGAGCGCCACCAGTTCGGCGAGGCGATCGGCAGCTTCCAGCTGATCCAGGCCAAGATCGCCGACATGTACGTGGGCCTGGGTGCCTGCCGCGCTTATGTCTACGCCGTGGCGCGCGCCTGCGACCAGGGCCGCACCACCCGTCAGGATGCCGCCGGCGCCATCCTCTACGCTGCCGAGAAAGCCACCTGGCTGACCGGCCAGGCGATCCAGATCCTAGGCGGCAACGGCTACATCAACGAGTACCCGACCGGCCGCCTGTGGCGCGACGCCAAGCTGTATGAAATCGGCGCCGGCACCTCGGAGATCCGCCGCATGCTGATCGGCCGCGAACTGTTCCAGCGCACCCTGTAAGGCCACTGCGATGACCGTCCTCAACAGCCAGCTGCAACCGGGCAGCGACACCTTCGAAAGCAACCGCGCCGCCATGCAGGCCGTGGTCGATGACCTGCACGCCACGCTGGCGCGCACCGCGCTGGGCGGCAACGAGGCCGCCCGTGCCAAGCACACCGCGCGCGGCAAACTGCTGGTGCGCGACCGCATCGATGCCCTGCTCGACCCGGGCAGTGCGTTCCTGGAAATCGCGCCGCTGGCCGCGCACGGCATGTATGACGACGCGGTGCCCGCCGCGGGCGTAGTGGCCGGCATCGGCCGCGTGAGCGGCGTGGAGTGCGTGATCGTGGCCAACGATGCCACGGTCAAGGGCGGCACCTACTACCCGATGACGGTGAAGAAGCATCTGCGCGCGCAGGAGATCGCCGAGCAGAACCACCTGCCCTGCATCTACCTGGTCGATTCTGGCGGCGCGTTCCTGCCGCTGCAGGACGAAGTCTTCCCTGACCGCGATCATTTCGGCCGCATCTTCTACAACCAGGCCAACCTGTCGGCGCAGGGCATTCCGCAGATCGCCTGCGTGATGGGCAGCTGCACCGCCGGTGGCGCCTATGTGCCGGCGATGAGCGACGAGACCGTGATCGTGCGCGAACAGGGCACGATCTTCCTCGGCGGCCCGCCGCTGGTGAAGGCGGCCACCGGTGAAGTGGTGACCGCCGAGGAACTGGGGGGCGCCGACGTGCACACCCGCATCTCCGGCGTGGCCGACCACATGGCCGACAACGATCTGCAGGCGCTGGCACGGGTGCGCGCGATCATCGCCCAGCTCAACTGGCGCAAGCCGGAACCGGCGATGGCGGTGCAGGCGCCCGAGGAACCGCTGCTGCCGGCGCATGAACTGTATGGCGTGATTCCCGCCGACACGCGCAAGCCCTACGACGTGCGCGAAGTGATCGCGCGCCTGGTCGATGGCTCGCGTTTCGATGAGTTCAAGCCGCGCTACGGCGCCACGCTGGTCACCGGCTTCGCCCATCTGAACGGCTACCCGATCGGGATCATCGCCAACAACGGCATCCTGTTCTCCGAGTCGGCACTGAAGGGCGCGCACTTCATCGAGCTGTGCACCCAGCGCAACATTCCGCTGGTGTTCCTGCAGAACATCACCGGCTTCATGGTCGGCCGCAAGTACGAACAGGGCGGCATCGCCAAGGACGGCGCCAAGCTGGTGATGGCAGTGGCCTGCGCCAAGGTGCCCAAATTCACCGTGGTGATCGGTGGCTCGTTCGGGGCCGGCAACTACGGCATGTGCGGCCGCGCCTATTCGCCGAACTTCCTGTGGATGTGGCCGAACGCGCGCATCGGCGTGATGGGTGGCGAACAGGCGGCCAGCGTGCTGGCCACGGTCAAGCGCGATGGCATCGAGGCGAAGGGAGGGGAGTGGCCCGCGGCGGAAGAGGACGCCTTCAAGGCGCCGATCCGCGATCAGTTCGAACAGCAGGGCCACCCCTACTACGCCAGCGCGCGCCTGTGGGACGACGGCGTGATCGATCCGGCCGACACCCGCCGCGTGCTGGCCCTGGCCCTGTCAGCCAGCCTCAACGCCGCTCCGCAGCAGACGCGCTTCGGCGTGTTCCGCATGTAACCCGTGCCATGACCGAGCACGCTCCCATGAAGCCCGTTGCCATGTTCACCAAAGTCCTGATCGCCAACCGCGGCGAGATCGCCTGCCGCGTCATCGCCACCTGCCGTCGCCTCGGCATCGCCACCGTGGCGGTGTATTCCGATGCCGACCGCAACGCGCGCCACGTACGCCTTGCCGACGAAGCCATCCACATCGGCCCGGCCGCCGCGCGGGAAAGCTACCTGCGCGGCGATGCCCTGCTCGACGCCGCACGCGCCACCGGCGCGCAGGCCATCCACCCCGGCTACGGCTTCCTGTCCGAGAATGCCGACTTCGCCGACGCCTGCGCCGCCGCAGGCATCACCTTCATCGGGCCGCCGGCCAGCGCCATCCGCGCGATGGGTGACAAGAGCGCGGCCAAGGCATTGATGGCCAAGGCCGGCGTGCCGCTGACCCCGGGCTACCACGGCGACCAGCAGGCACCGGACTTCCTGCGCGCGCAGGCCGATGCCATCGGCTACCCAATGCTGATCAAGGCCAGCGCCGGTGGCGGTGGCAAGGGCATGCGCAAGGTCGAGCGCAGCGAGGACTTCGTCGATGCGCTGGCCAGCTGCCAGCGCGAGGCGGCCTCGGCGTTCGGCAACGATCACGTGCTGGTCGAGAAATACGTCGAGCGCCCGCGCCATATCGAGATCCAGGTGTTCGGCGACAGCCACGGCGAGGCGGTGTACCTGTTCGAGCGCGACTGCTCGGTGCAGCGCCGCCACCAGAAGGTGCTGGAAGAAGCACCTGCGCCGGGCATGAGTGCCGAGCGTCGTGCGGCGATGGGCAAGGCCGCGGTCGATGCCGCGCGCGCGGTGGGCTATGAGGGTGCGGGCACCGTGGAGTTCATCGCCGGCCCGGACGGCGATTTCTACTTCATGGAAATGAACACCCGCCTGCAGGTCGAACACCCGGTGACCGAGTACATCACCGGCACCGACCTGGTGGAGTGGCAGCTGCGCGTGGCTTCGGGCCAGCCGCTGCCGCTGCGCCAGGAGCAGTTGGCGATTCACGGTCATGCCATCGAGGCGCGTCTGTACGCCGAAGATGCCGACCGCGGCTTCCTGCCCTCCACCGGCACCCTGCGCCGTCTGCGCCTGCCCACGCCGTCGGCCCATGTGCGGGTGGATGCCGGCGTGGAGGAAGGCGACAGCATCACCCCGTTCTACGACCCGATGATCGCCAAGCTGATCGTCTGGGACGTGGACCGCGACGCCGCGCTGCGCCGCATGAGCCAGGCCCTGGCCGACTGCCAGGTGGTGGGCGTGACCACCAATGCCGGCTTCCTGCGCCGGCTGGTCAACACCGATTCGTTCGCCCACGCCAAGCTGGACACCGCGCTGATCGAACGCGAACAGGCGGCGTTGAGCGTAGTCGGCGACAGCGACGATGCACTGTGGCTGCTGGCGGCGGTGGCCGCCGTCACCAGCACTGCAGCAGCCACCACCGATGCCCGTGACCCGCATTCGCCATGGCAGTCCCAGGACGGCTGGCGCCTCGGCGCATCCGCGCCGCGCGTGCTGCCGCTGCAGCAGGGAGAGCGCCGGCACACGCTGAAGGTGTGGCCGCAGGCCGATAGCTGGCGCGTGCAGTGCGACGACGCAGCACCGGTGCAGGTGATCGGTACGGCCGATGCACAGCATCTGACCGTGCAGCTGGGCGAGCGCCGTTGGTCACTGCAACTGCTGCGCGGGGGCGACCAGCTGTATCTGTTCGGCGCCGATGGCCAGCACCGCTTCACCCTGCATGATCCGGTGGGCGAATCGGACCACGCCGTGGCCGATGCCGGCAGCCTGCTGGCGCCGATGCCCGGCAGGATCGTCGCCACGCTGGTCGCGGCCGGCACCGAGGTCAAGCGCGGCACGCCGCTGGTGGTGCTGGAAGCGATGAAGATGGAGCACACCCTGCAGGCGCCGGTCGACGGTACGGTGAAGGGCTACCGTGCCAAGGCCGGCGACCAGGTGGGTGATGGCGCGGTGCTGGTGGACTTCGAAGCGGCGTGATGCAGCACGGGCCGCGCGATTCAGACCGCGCGGTCTTCGGGATTCCAGATCACGCCTGCCGGGTCCAGCTCGGTCGTGGTCATGGTCGGGGCGCGCCAGCCGAAACCGCATACGGCAAGGACGCCCTCGGTGACCGGATCCAGCGAAAGGGCGCGCTCGATCGCTTTCTCGTTGATCGCCGCGGTGATGAACGCCCCCAGGCCATCGTCGGTCGCGGCCAGATACAGGGTCTGCGACAGATGCCCGGCCTCGAGGGCAATGACGCGGTAGCTTTTCGCGTGCTGGCGATACTTCCAGAACGTGCGGTCGAAGCGCGGCGCCAGGATCACCAGCACATGGGCGTCGGCGAACCAGTGCTGCTGGCCGACAGCATCCATCACGAAGTCGCGGTCCACCGTGCTTTCCGAGGGCACCGGCTCCAGCACATGGGTATCGCCGCGATAGTGATAGAGACCTGCCGGCAGGCCTTCGACGTTCTGCACGACCAGATAGGCCTCGATGGGATGCAGACCACCGCCGGAAGGCACGTTCTTCTTCAGGAACACCAGGTCCTCGCCGACACGGTGCTCGCCGGTGCTGCCGAAGGTTCGTTGCAGCATCCGCGCCAGCAGCGGCAGCGACAGCGGTCGCTGCCAGTCGAAATTGCGGCAGGTTGCGCGACGGGCCAGCAATGCGTCGAAGGCCGCAGGCTCGGCCCTGGGCAATGCAATGGCACCCTCGCTGCAACGTGACACCGTAGTCGCAGGCGGCGCTCCCAGCGTTTCGCGCATCTGCACGGCCGTCTCGGTCCTGGACGCGCGCATGTTGCCGACGGCATCCACCCCATCCCAGCGCGAGAATGCGTGCAGCACGGCAGCAAGCGGGTGCCAGTAGGTAGAGCGCAACGCCTCGTCGGCAATCGACGCTGCGTCCGTCGCGCTGCCCCGGACAAACACCAGTCCTGCCTGCTGCAACGCCGGGATCATTCCCGCCTCCTCACTGTCCACGGCGATGTCCTGCCATACGCTGGGGCTGAGCCTGCCCAGCCAGGCCTGGTGCGCGGCGCTGAGCTCGATCGGCTCAGGCAGGTGCGGTGCCAGCGCCAGCCAGACCTGGCTGCGACGGAGGCCATTTCCTCCCTGCACCAGGTCCTGAAGATCGAACGTCGTTGTCTCCCGCGGCTCCATCATCAGTACCGCACAGCGCCTGACCTGCATGCTCGTTCCTTTCAACATTCCTGCCACGTTATCGAGCGATGAGGCGATTCCTTGATGGCAACGCGATGACTACTCAAGAAGCGTCCCCCGGTGCCGACATCAAGGTTCCACACCGACTCTTCCGGACTCCACCATGCCCACCCTGCAGCTGGAACCTGCCGTCGCGCAGAATCTTGTCAACCTGCTCGCCACCGACGATGCCTTCCGTGGCCGCTTCACCCAGTCGCCGGAAGCAGCGCTGCTGGAAGCGGGTCACGTTCCGGAAGACCCGGCCGAACTGAGCCAGTTCGTCGCCATGTGCTGTGCTTCCATCGAGCTGGCCGACAAGGCCGTCATCGCGCAGGCACTGCCGCAGATCGTCGCCATGCTTACATCCGGCGCGGCCTTCAACGTACCGATGCTGGAGAACGGCCACACCGGCGACGCACCGCGTACGCTGCGCTGACCCGTTTCAGCCCGCGGTGCCGGGCATGACCGGAGCCTTCACCGGTCCGCGGGTATCCGTAGCGCCTTCCACGCTGCGGATATCGAGGATGTTCAATCCCTGCAGGCAGAACGCACACTCAAGTTCGGCGTAGGCCAGCCCTTGCCTGGATTGCAGCCAGCGCAACTGCTGGCCGGCGAGCGATTCGTCTCCCGCTGCGCGCGCCGCCTGCAGCGCTGCCACCCGGGTCTGGACGCGCGAGCGCTCCCCCAGGAACGGCTGCAGGATCTCCAGCGCCTCTGCGGGCCTGTTTTCGCCACGCAGGCGCTCGGCGCGGATCACCGCGTCGAATTCCTTGATCATCACGCTGTCAGGAAGCGACCTGATCGCTGCGATGCGCGCCTGAACCTGCGCGGCCACCTTCGTGTTTCCCAGCCGCAGCCCGACCAGCGCTGCTGCCTGCGCCGTCACCACGCGGTCGACGATATCCACTGCGGGTCTGCCCTCGATATCCACGAAGGCCACGCGACCGACCTCCTCCACCAGCGCGATCGCTGACTGGCCCTGGCCCGATTGGAGATGTGCAACGGCAAGCGGCAGGTAGTAGACATAGCGATCGATGCCTGACTTGCCAAGGCTACGCTGCATGCCACGCTCGGCACTGGCCAGTGCCACGTCGATCCTGCCGCTGTCCAGGGCGATGGCCGTGCGGAAGATATCGGCGTGGTAGTTGCCTGGATCAATACGCTGCAGCAACTGTTCGGCTTTGCGGTAGTCCGCGCGCGCAGCGGCGACCGTGGCCTGGCGCATCAATGCACCTTCCCAGCCCGTGGAGGCCGCCAGTGCCAAAGCGCGGTCCGCATCATCGTATCGCCCAAGGGCAAGCAGGATGCGGCCATACTGGTCCTGGCCAATGGCAAGCAGATCAACGCGGCTGCTTGCCACCCGCTGCGCCAAGGGCAGTGCTTCGGCAAATCGATTCTCGTTGTAGAGATTCATCGCAGCGTTGTTGGTCGCAGCCAGATAATCCGGATACATCTCGGCCATGCGCAACCAGCTGTCGGTCGCCTGGTCCGGATCGTCGATCTGCAGGGACCAGGCACGCACGTACAGCGCCTCGCGTGTTGGTAGATGCGCTGCCCACTCTCGCGCCTTGGCCAATGAGGTCGCGGCGGCGGCAAAATCCGTTCCGGCAAAGTGGCTGCGGGTCTGTCCCAACCATGCCAATGCGAACTCGGGATCGATCTCCGTGGCCTGCTGGTAGAACGCCAAGGCCCCCTTGTAGTCGCCGCGCACATAGCGCTTCTGGCCCAGCGCGAACGCACGCAGCGCATCCATGCTGCCCGTGGTCACCTCCGGCAGGGTCTGGCTGTCACGCTGGATGAGCGCTTGTTCTTCACCCAGGCGATCGCGCAACTGGTGGGAAACATCGTCCACCGCAGCCAGCACCGCTCCGGCCTTCGCATCGGCCGATACCACGGCCAGCGTGCGCAGCGTCGACGGCTCGACCACTTCCACGCTGAAGCGGGTACGGCCTCCCACATCGGTGGCCGAAGGCACGAACAGCAGGCGTGCACCCGTGCGCACCGCCACGGCGGCGGCATCACCACGTTCGCGGATGCCGCCATCCAGGGGTTTGCGCATCATTTCGAGGGTGCGGCCGACGCGGTCGTCACTGACGACGTTGACGTAGCGGGACTGCTCGAGGCTGATCCGGAACGCCTGGTCCAGTGCGTCATCCAGCAGGGGATTGCCGGTGAGGTTGTGCAGGCCACCGAGCACGACCCAGTCACGTTCGGCGAAGGCGATGGCCGGCTGTGGCCGGGTCAGCAACCAAACGCCAAGTACGGCAGCGAGCAGCACAGCCGCCTGTGCCGCCATGGCCAGCGGACGGCGCCACGTCGGCAGATCACGCCGTGCCTTGGCCGTGTGCCGCAACCGTCCAGGCGTGGGCATCCCCGCTGCCTGTACGCCGAAGACCTCGGCAGGTTGGCTGATGCCCTTGAATCGCCAGCGCCCGAACGACCGCCACTGCAGGCCGTCGGCTGTAGCACCCAGCGACGCGCTGGAACGACGCACGATGGATTCGGCCACCGCCGAAAGCAGGATCTGCCCCGGCCGTGCCAGCTGCATCAACCGCGCCGCCATCGGTTTGGCCAGCCCTTCGACCTCGATCGCCTTGGCACCGGCACGCACTGCCTCGGCACTGTTCTCCCAGGTGAGCACATCGCCCACATGCAGCCCCGCCCGCGCCTGCAGGCGGATGTCGCGCGCCTGCCCGAGCGGCTGCAGGCCACGCTGGTAGTCCAGGGCGAAGCCGAGCGCATCGATCGGACGCTCGAACAGCATGAACAGCCCGTCGGAGCGATCGATCAGCTGGCCGTTCCAGCGCTGCTGCAGCGCCAGCACCAGCCGGTCGTGTTCCTGGAACAGTTCGGCGGCGGCGACATCGCCGATGCGTTCGACCAGCAGCAGTGAGTCACACAGATCGGTGAACAGCAGGGCGCGCAGTTGCTGGTTGTGCGGCGCCGACGTTCCGTTGTCGCCATTCATCGCCTCTGTCTCCGGATCTAAGGTGAGTCCACTGCATCCACCCAACGCAGGCAGTTGCCGCCATCGCGCTTGGCCTGGTACAGCGCGCGGTCCGCATTGGCATACCACTCGCTCCAGCCTGCATCCGGGTCCAGCAGGCTGGCGCCGATGCTGACCAGGCTGACGTGCGGCGTACCGTGGCTGCGTTCCAGCAGGCCGTGTACCGCGCTGAGGATGAACTCGGCCGCATGCTGCACGATCTCGTGGTTGCCACGGCGCAGGATCAGGCAGAACTCGTCACCGCCGAGGCGGCAGGCCAGGTCCTGCTCGCCGGCCATCGAGCGCAGGATGTTGCCCATGCTCTGCAGTACGCGATCGCCCGCCTGGTGGCCATGGCGGTCATTGATCTGCTTGAAGCGGTCGCAGTCGATCAGCAGCAGCGCCTGCGGCAGCCCGCTGCCATCGGCACGGCATTCCTGCAGGTACAGGGTGAGGCCGCGGCGGTTGTGCAGTCCGGTCAGTTCATCGGTACGCACCAGCTCGCGGGTGTGGGTCAGCTGGTGGGTGGTGATGTACAGGTTGTCCAGCGCGGTTTCCAGGTCATGGTTGCGCCGGCGCAGCTGGCTGATCAGGGCCTGTTCGTTGGTCAGCACGCGCATGATCGTGCGGCGCAGGAAGTAGGCGACCAGGCCCGGATCGGATTCGACCAGGCGATGGAAGTCGGCAGGCCCCAGCTCAAGCACCTGGCAGTCGACCAGGGCACGGGCGCTGGCGCTGCGTGGGTGATCGCCCACCAGCAGCCCCAGCTCACCGAAGAACTCGTGCTGGCCAAGCGTCTTGATCACCAGGTCCTCGCCGAAGTCCAGTTCGATCTGGCCTTCCAGGATCACGTACATGCGCTCGCCACGATGTCCGCGCTGGAACAACCACTGTCCGGCATGAAGCTTGCATGGGCGGGCGAATCTGGCGAACAATGCGACCTCGGCATCGGACAGCAGCGCGTGCACGATCTCGGCCATCGCCACCCGGGCGATACCTGACGTCACATCACTGTTCTCGGCCGCACCCCTGCCGGTCATTCCCTGCACCCGCCGCCAGCGTCCCCTGGTGAGCCGCGGAGCATAGCACCGCTTTAAAATGTGCGCCCTATCTCATTTTGAGCCCTGTGGCCCGCTTTCCCGATATGAGGGCCCGCGGTGGCCGTTCTGCCCGCCACCGCCCGGGGGAAAATCGTTCCGGATCAATCTCATGGCCGCCTTCACAGGGTTTCGGCCAAGTTGTCGGGCAATGGGGTGCGCCGGATTGACGCTGCCTGCGTTCATCGCGTTTCCATCGATACAACAACGCCGGCAGGTCCCCCGACCGGCCGGCGTTGTCTGGCCCTTCCCTGGCCACCC
The DNA here is from genome assembly GCF_030291075.1 of Stenotrophomonas sp. 57. Classification (NCBI taxonomy): domain Bacteria; kingdom Pseudomonadati; phylum Pseudomonadota; class Gammaproteobacteria; order Lysobacterales; family Lysobacteraceae; genus Stenotrophomonas; species Stenotrophomonas sp. 57. Next base: position 231,618 of record NZ_CP127407.1, on the reverse strand, counting down.
TGATCGCTCCGAGGCCCGGTAGTGCCGGCCGCTGGCCGGGAACCACCTGGACCTCGGGAACATCGACGGGTTGCCGGCCAGAGGCCGGCGCTACCGCGTCACGCAGCGCGTTCGCTGCGGCCGCCGTGGAACTGCTCTTCCTCGGTGGAGCCGGTCAGTGCGGTGGTCGAGGACTGGCCCTGCTGGATCGCCTGGGTGACCGCATCGAAGTAGCCGGTGCCGACCTCGCGCTGGTGCTTGACCGCAGTGAAGCCACGCTCGGCCGCTTCGAACTCGGCTTCCTGCAGTTCCACGAACGCGCTCATCTGGCGGCGTGCATAGCCGTGGGCCAGGTTGAACATGCCGTAGTTCAGCGCATGGAAGCCGGCCAGGGTGATGAACTGGAACTTGTAGCCGTAGCTGCCCAGCTCGCGCTGGAACCTGGCGATGGTGGCGTCGTCCAGGTTCTTCTTCCAGTTGAAGCTGGGCGAACAGTTATAGGCCAGCAGCTTGCCCGGGAACTTCGCATGGATCGCCTCGGCGAACTTGCGCGCGAATTCCAGGTCCGGCTTGCCGGTCTCGCACCACACCAGGTCGGCGTAGGGCGCGTAGGCCAGGCCGCGGCTGATCGCCTGGTCCAGGCCATTGCGGGTCTTGTAGAAGCCTTCCACGGTGCGCTCGCCGGTGGCGAACGGCTTGTCGTTGCCGTCGATGTCGCTGGTCAGCAGGTCGGCCGCCTCGGCATCGGTGCGCGCCACCAGCAGGGTCGGCACGCCCAGCACGTCGGCGGCCAGGCGCGCGGCATTGAGCTTCTCGATCGCCTCGCGGGTCGGCACCAGCACCTTGCCGCCCATGTGGCCGCACTTCTTCACCGAGGCCAGCTGATCCTCGAAGTGCACGCCGGCGGCCCCGGCCTCGATCATCGCCTTCATCAGCTCGAACGCGTTGAGCACGCCGCCGAAACCGGCCTCGGCATCGGCCACGATCGGCTGCAGGAAGTCGATGTCATCCTTGCCTTCAGCGTGATGCAGCTGGTCGGCGCGCAGCAGCGTGTTGTTGATGCGCTTGACCACCGCCGGCACCGAATCGGCCGGGTACAGCGACTGGTCCGGATACATCTGGCCGGCCAGGTTGGCATCGGCCGCCACCTGCCAACCGGACAGGTAGATCGCCTTCAGCCCGGCCTTGACCTGCTGCATGGCCTGATTGCCGGTCAGCGCACCCAGCGCGTTGACGAACTCGCGCTCGTGCAGCGACGCCCACAGCTTCTCCGCACCCAGGCGGGCCAGCGAATGCTCGATGTGCACGGTGCCGCGCAGGCGCACCACGTCGGCGGCGCTGTAGTTGCGCTGGATGCCTTCCCAGCGCGGGTTGGTATCCCAGTCGTGCTGGATCTGTTCGGCAGTGGGCAGCTTGCTCATGTCTTTCTCCAGTTCGGTTCGTGCGTGCAGCGGGGAAGGAAGCGACGGCGTTACGCGAGCGGGCGGTCAGTCGATGCGTGCGTAGGCCGGCAAGGTCAGGAAATCGGTCAGTTCGTTGCTGCGGCTCAGTTCGCCCAGCAGGGCGATGGCTTCGCCGATACGGGCGCCACCGGGCAGTGCGCTGGTGTTGCCCAACCGCGCTGGCAGCTGCGCCAGCGTGGAATCCAGCAGGGCCAGGTCGATCGCGGTGCCGTCATCCAGCTGCTGGCCGGGCGTGTGCAGCCACTGCCACAGCTGGCTGCGGCTGATCTCGGCGGTGGCCGCGTCCTCCATCAGGTGGTGGATCGGCACGCAGCCATTGCCATCCAGCCAGGCGGCCAGGTAGCGCACGCAGACTTCCACGTTGCCGTCGAAGCCGGCGCGGGTGATGGTGCCCGGCGGCCGTGCGATCAGCTCGTCGCGACCGACGCGCACGTCCTGGCGCAGCACGCTGTGCTGGTTCGCGCTAGGCATGTGCTCATCGAAGATGGCCATCGCCACCGGAATCAGTGCCGGGTGCGCGACCCAGGTGCCGTCATGGCCGGCAGTGACTTCGCGCAGCTTGTCGGCGCGCACGCGGGCCATCGCCTGTTCGTTGGCGGCGGCGTCGTTGTTGATCGGGATCTGCGCGGCCATGCCCCCCATCGCATGCGCACCACGGCGATGGCAGGTCTGGATCAGCAGTTCCGAGTACGCCTTCAAGAACGGCTGGGTCATGGTCACTTGGCCGCGCTCGGGCAGCACGCGGTCGGCGTGGCGACGGAAGGTCTTCAGGTACGAGAAGATGTAGTCCCAGCGCCCGCAGTTAAGGCCGACGATGCGGTCACGCAGTGCGTACAGGATCTCGTCCATCTCGAACACTGCCGGCAGCGTTTCGATCAGCACGGTCACCTTGATCTGGCCGTGCGGCAGGCCGAGCATGCCTTCGATGTGCGACAGCGCGGTCTCCCACAGCGCGGCCTCTTCCATGCTCTGCAGCTTGGGCAGGTAGAAATACGGGCCGCGATCCTTGCCCTGCAGGGTGCGAGCGTTGTGGAAGGCGAAAACGGCCGCGTCGAACAGGCCGCCGGCCAGCGGCTGGCCGTCGATGGCCACGTGCTTTTCATCCAGGTGCCAGCCACGTGGGCGCACGATCAGCACCGCCTGCTCGTCGTAGGGGCGCAGGCGGTAGTGCTTGCCATTGGGGGCGGTGTACTGCAGATCACCGCGCACCGCCGCCGCCAGCGACTGCTGCCCGGCCAGCAGGTTGCGCCAGGTCGGCGAGGTCGAATCCTCGAAGTCGGCCATGAACACCTTGGCGCCGGAGTTCAGCGCGTTGATGACCATCTTCGGGTCGGTCGGCCCGGTGATCTCGACGCGGCGGTCCTGCAGCGCGGCCGGCAGCGGCGCAACGGTCCAGTCGCCGCTGCGGATGGCGGCAGTGTCTTCGCGGAAATCCGGCAGGCCACCCTGGTCGAAGAACACCTGGCGCTCGCGGCGGGCCTGCAGCCGTGCCTGCCGGCCCGGTTCCACCGCACGGTGCAGCGACACCAGCAGGGCCAGCAGCGGCGCCGGCAACACGGTGTCCTGGCCGGCCACGCGGGTCGCCAGGGCGATGCCGGGGGTGGCCTTGCTGGCAGGGGTGGGAACAGCGGAAGCGACGGCGGACATGGGGCGACTCCAGCGGTGGGGAACGCCTCCACGGTGCCGCCCGGGCCGATTATTTGGCAAAACAGTTTTTGCAATGCTTTACATAAATCGTGCTAATACTTGTGACACCATGACCACGCGCCCCTTGCCAAGCCCGCGTTTTTCCTACAAATCCGACCGGTTGAAACCACTGCGCGCGTTCTGCCAAACCGTGCGCCTGGGCTCGGTCTCACGGGCTGCTGAGGCACTGTTCGTCAGCCAGCCGGCCATCAGCCTGCAGCTGCAGGCGCTGGAGCGTGAGCTGGGGGTACCCTTGTTCGAGCGCAGCGGGCGGCGCCTGGTGCCCAGCCGCGAGGGCCAGCTGCTGTATGAAATGGCGCAGCCACTGGTGGAAAACCTGGACGGGCTGGAGGCGCGCTTCCGCGACAAGGTGCGCGGCTTGGACGCGGGCGAGCTGAACATCGCTGCCAACAGTTCCACCATCCTGTACCTGTTGCCGAAGATCGTGGAGCGCTTCCGGACGCACCATCCGGACGTGCGGCTGACCCTGCACAACGCGATCAGCGCCGACGGTACCGATCTCCTGCGCGAGGACGCCGCGGACCTGGCCATTGGTTCGATGACCGATGTGCCGGCCGACCTGACCTATGCCCCGGCCTACCGCTTCGAGCAGGTGCTGATCGCCCCGCACGATCATCCGCTGGCCAATGGCGGCGAGCTGGAACTGGCCGACATCGCGCGCTATCCCTTGGTGCTGCCACCGAAACGGCAGATCACCTATCGGCTGGTCGACCAGGTGTTCCAGCGCCACCGCATCGCCTACACCGTGGCGCTGGAGGTGGGCGGCTGGGAGGTGATCAAGCAGTACGTGGCGATGGGCATGGGTATCTCCATCGTGCCGGCGCTGTGCCTGAACGAGGCCGACCACGAGCGGCTGGCGGCGCGGTCGATGAAGCGCTGGTTTCCGGAACGCAGTTACGGGGTGATCGTGCGACGCGGCAAGGCGTTGTCGGCGCAGGCAAGGGCGTTCATCGAGCTGATCCAGCCGGAACTGTTCAGCCCGCGCGATTACGACCAGAGCGGGCATTCCGAGCGGTAGGCGCTGTTGGGTAGGGCTGCCGCCCTGCACCTGGGATGGCGGGGTGGCATCGTCTGATTTTGGCAGGTGTCGACCTTGGTCGACACGGGGTCGGATCCCGTTGCTACGCAACGGGATCCGACCCCATCTCTGATTCATTTCCGGCTGGCGATGCATAGACTGGGCGCATGTCCATCGAACTCCGCCACCTACGTTACTTTCTTGCCGTTGCCGATACGCTGCACTTCGGCCAGGCGGCCGAGCGGCTGGGGATGTCGCAGCCACCGCTCAGCCAGCAGATCCGCCAGCTGGAAGAGCTGATCGGTGCGCGCCTGTTCGTGCGCAGCCATCGTCGCGTGCAGCTGACACCCGCCGGCGAGCTGCTGCAGGAACGGGCGCGCGCCATCGTGCAGCAGGTGGAAACGGCGGTGGACGAGGTGCAGCGCGCGCAGCGCGGCGAGCAGGGTGAGCTGCACATCGGCCTGACCCGGGCCACGCCGCTGTCGCCGCAGATTCCGCGTTCGATCCTGCATTACCGCCAGCAGTATCCGCAGGTACGGCTGCAGCTGAGCGAGATGAACACCCTGCAGCAGATCGACGCGCTGCTCGACGGCTCGCTGGACGTGGGCATCATCCGCAAGCGCGCGCTGCCCCCGGAACTGGTAGCACACAGCCTGTTCGTCGATCCGCTGGCGTTGATCGTGCATGCCGACCACCCTGCCCTGCATCGGCTCTCGAAACAGGGCACGCTGTCGCTGCGCGACTTCGCGCAGGAGCCGTTCGTGGCGTTCCGGCGCAGTGCCGGCGCGGGCATCCATGACCACATGATCGCGTTGTGCGCGGCTGCCGGATTCACGCCACGCATCGTGCAGGAGGCGGGTGAAGCCTCGACGCTGATCAGTCTGGCCGCCGCGGGCCTGGGCGCAGCCATCCTGCCGTCGTCGTGCGATCACATCCGGGTGGAAGGATCGCGCTTCGTGGCACTGGCCGATGCTGGCGCGCATTCGGAAGTGCAGCTGGCGTGGCACCGCGAACGGGTAACGCCTCTGATCCGCAATTTCGCCACGCTGCTGCGCGGGGCGTTCGCCGATAGAGTCGACGGTTAGTCGACTATCGCGCGCAGCGCGGGGTTATCGCGATCTGATCGAAGAGCAGTCGACTGACAGTCGACGCTACCGTACGCGCTGGATCACGCCGTCACCGGCTGCGGCGCGCGCTGCTGCAGCGCCCAGACGATGCCGCCACCGATCAGGGTCAGCACGGCGGCGAACGCACACACGCCAGGCCAGTCCCAGGCGGCATAGGCCAGCCCACCCACGCCGCCCAGTACGCTGGAGCCGAGGTAGTAGGCGAACAGGTACAGCGCCGAGGCTTCCGCGCGCATCGCACCGGCACGGCTGCCAACCCAGCTGCTGGCCACCGAATGGCCGCCGAAGAAGCCGAACGTCACCAGGGCGATGCCCAGGGCCATCGTGCTCAGCCACGGCATCGCCAGCAGCGCGATGCCCGCGCCGATCAGCGCGAACGAGATCGAAAGGATGCGGCCGCGGCCATAGCGCGTGGCCTGCTGGCCCATCCACGCCGAACTGAAGGTGCCCACCAGATACACGCTGAAGATCAGCCCGACCACGGTCTGGCTGAGGTGGTACGGCGGCGCCAGCAGGTGATAGCCGAGGTAGTTGTACAGGGTGACGAACACGCCCATCAGCACGAACGAGGTGGCGAACAGCCACGGCAGGCCCGGGTCTGCGAACAGCATGCGCCAGCGCGAGGGCAGCTGGCGCAAGCCGCCGCGGCGGGCCTGGAAGTGCCGCGACGGCGGCAGCTGCAGCCACAGCAGCACGGTGCTGGCGATGGCGATGATCGAGACCACGCCGATGCCCCAGCGCCAGCCCCAGTGGTCGGCGATGATGCCGGCCAGCAGGCGTCCGCTCATGCCACCGATGGCGTTGCCGCCGATGTACAGGCCCATCGCCAGGCCCAGCGCGCGGCTGTCCATTTCCTCGACCAGGTAGGTCATCGCTACCGCCGGCACGCCGCTCAGCGCCAGGCCGAGCAGGGTGCGCAGCACCAGCAGCGTGGTCCAGTCATCCACCAGCGCGGTGCTCAGCGACAGGATGGCCGAGGCCAGCAGCGCGGCGATCATCAACGGGCGGCGGCCGACCGCATCGGAGAGCAGTCCCGCCAGCAGCATCGCCACCGCCAGCGTGCCGGTGGTCAGTGACAGCGACATCGCACTGCCGGCGGCGGACACGCCGAAGTGGCGGCTGAACTCGGGCAGCAGCGGCTGCACCGTATACAGCAGGCCGAAGGTGGAGAAGCCGGCCAGGAACAGCGCCAGCGCAGTGCGGCGGAAGGCCGGTGTGCCCTGCTGGATGCGGGTGTCGGAAGCGGGGTCAACAGCGGGGGGGCGCCGTTCGACGGCCGCGGCGGTTTCGCCTGTCATGGGATCGGTGGGCCGGTGGGGCGGCCGGGTGTGGGAGGGAACGGGCCCAGACTAGGCCCGTTCATCCAGTCGATCCATAACCCGATAAGTCAGGATTGATATGCCTGACGTATTGATTCAGCTTACAGGCGCTGCCACTCGAAGCCGTCGCCCCGGCGGTAATACACCGCCACCGCCCGGCCATAGACCTTGTCCGCATCGACGAAGCCGAAGAAGCGGCCATCGAAGCTGTTGCCACGGTGGTCGCCCAGCACCAGCAGCTTGCCAGCCGGCACCACCAGATCCGCAATGTCCGGGCCACCGCCCATGTCCAGGTCGAGCCGGGCACGGCGCTCACCGAAGGCTTCCACGTCCTGCAGGTCGGCGATCTGCAGTGGCTGCCCATTGATGCTCAGGTGGCCCTCGCGCATCTGCACATGGTCGCCGGCCACCGCCGCCACGCGCTTGATCAGGCGGGTGCCATCGGCCGGCGAATCGAACACCGCCACCTCGCCGCGCTGCGGGGTGCCGGTGGCCATCAGTTCCTTGGCGGTGAACGGCAGGCGCAGGCCATAGGCACGCATGTCCACCACCACCCGGTCGCCGGGCTGCAGGGTCGGCTGCATCGAGCCGCTGGGCACCACGTAATGGTTGGCCAGGGTATCGCGGGCGGCGGCGAGCAGGCCGAGCATCACCAGCAGCGGCAACGCCTCCTTCTTCAGCCAGGCCAGCGCGCGTTCGGAAAAGGGACGGCGGGCAACAGCATCCATGGCAGGCTCCGGGTGGGTGGTAGCTGCATCAGACCACATCCGGGCCGAAGAGGTTCCCGCGCCGGCGTGTTGTAGAGCCGAGCCCGCGCTCGGCGGCTCTTCGCGCGTCGGTGCACGCCAGCCGAGCGTAGGCTCGGCTCTACAGGAAGGGTTACGCAGGTTTTATGCGCGCACCCGGCCACAGGCATCGCACCTTTACGGCCAGCACGCGCATCGTGTGCCCACCGCGCCGCAGGGCGCATTCCGCAAGGTGTTGTATGACCCTCCTGGTGATCCGCCACGCGTCTTCGTCGGCGCCGCGCCCGCAGCTGCCGGCGCAGCTGGCCGGCCATCGCGTGCTGTGCAGCGACTGCGCCAGCCTGTCCGAAGTGCGCCAGTGCCTGTGCCAGCCGCAGGCGCGTTCGGCCGACTGGGTGCTGCTGGATGTCGGCGTGGCCGACGAGGCGCAATGGCAGGCCGAGGGTGGCGCACTGCAGGCGGCGCTGGAACGGCTGCCGGCGCAGTACATCGAGCTGCAGTCACCCAGCGAGCCCGACCTGGATGCGCGCCTGCGCCTGCAGCACGGCCCGGCCGCAGTGGTGGTCGACCAACGCAGCCAGCAGGCCGGCTATCCGCTGTCGCTGGCCATCGTCGGCCGTCGCCTGGCGCAGGAGGGCTGAGCCATGTCGATCTTCATCATTCGTGGCCCGGAAGCCGCCGGCGCGCTGATCCGCACCGCGATGCCGCTACCGGCGCCGGTACTGAAGACGCTGGTGCATCGGGCGATCGACGCCGGCACCAGCGTGGCGATCCGTGCCTGTGGCTCGGAACAGGAACTGCTGGATGCACTGCGCGTGGCGGACCACAGTCGCGGCGAGGTGACGCTGCTCGATCCGGGGTCATGTGCCAACAGCCTGCGCCTGCAGCGGTTGCTGCCCTATCTGCACAACGCGTACGTGGAAGTGCATGACGACGGCGCAGTGGCCGAGCCGTGCCTGCCGGCCGGTGTCGGCCAGCGCCTGGGCATTGCGGCCGGTTACGGTGCACAGAGCTATGTGCTGGCGCTGGATATCGCGCTGGACCACCTGGGGCTGGCCGAGCAGGCCAACCGGGTGCACGTGGGGACGTGATCTGCTTGTATAGAGCCGAGCCCATGCTCGGCTGCATTTCCAGGAAAAACCAGCCGAGCATGGGCTCGGCTCTACAGGGGCGGGAAAACCAGCCGAGCTTGGGCTCGGCTCTACACAAAGAAAAACGGCGGGGTTTCCCCCGCCGTTTTCTGTTTCTTATTTCAGCCCGCGGAACTTCAGCAGCGGTTCCACCGACGGGTCCTTGCCGCGGAAATCGCGGTACAGGGTCGACAGCTCCACGCTGTTGCCGCGCGAGAGGATCTTGTCGCGGAATTCCTGCCCGTTGGCCGCCGTCAGGCCACCGTGTTCGGTGAACCACTGGTAGGCGTCATGGTCCAGCACCTCGGCCCAGAAGTAGGCGTAGTAGCCGGCCGAGTAACCGCCACCCCAGATGTGGTCGAAGTAGGTGGTGCGGTAACGCGGCGGTACCTGCGGCAGGTCGACCTTGAACTTCTTCAGCGCGCTGGCTTCAAAGGCGCCGACATCCTGCAGCGGCGCATCGGCCTTCTGCGTGTGCCAGGCAAGGTCGAGCAGTGCGGCCGACAGGTACTCGGTGGTCGCATAGCCCTGGTTGAAGCTGCGTGCCTTGAGGATCTTGTCGACCAGTTCCTGCGGCATCGCCTCGCCGGTCTTGTAGTGCTTGGCGTAGTTGGCGAACACCTTCGGATCCAGCGCCCAGTGCTCGTTGAACTGCGAGGGGAACTCGACGAAATCGCGCGAGGTGGCGGTGCCGGCGATCGACGGGTACTTCACGTTCGAGAACATGCCATGCAGTGCGTGGCCGAACTCATGGAACATCGTGGTGACGTCGTCGAAGCTGATCAGCGCAGGCTGGCCGGCGGCCGGCTTGGTGAAGTTGCAGACGTTGTAGACCACCGGCTTGGCACCGGTCAGGCCGTCCTGTTCGACGAACACGTCCATCCAGGCGCCACCGGACTTGTTGTCACGCTTGAAGTAGTCGGTGTAGAACAGGGCCAGCGAGGTGCCGTCCTTGTCGAACACTTCGTACACCTTCATGTCCGGGTTGTAGGTCGGAATGTCGGTACGCGGCTTGAAGGTGATGCCGTACAGCTGGGTGGCGGCGTAGAAGACGCCGTTCTGCAGCACGTTGTCCAGTTCGAAGTACGGCTTGATCTGCGATTCGTCCAGATCGTACTTGGCCTTGCGCACCTGCTCGGCGTAGAAGTCCCAGTCCGAGGCGGCAACCTGGAAGCCACCCTTCTGCGCGTCGATCACCTTCTGGATCTCGCCGGCTTCGGCGCGGGCCTTGGCGGTGGCCGCCGGCACGGTGTCGGTCAGCAGCTTCAGCGCGGCGGCCGGGGTCTTGGCCATCTGGTCGCCCAGCTGGTAGTCGGCGAAGGTGTCAAAGCCCAGCAGCTTGGCCTTCTGCGCACGCAGCTGGGCCAGGCGTTGCACGGTCTGCCGGGTGTCGTTGGCATCGCCGCGCTCGGCGCGGGTTTCCGAAGCCTTCAGCACGGCGGCGCGCTGGTCGCGATCGCTCAGCGAACCGAGCACCGGCTGCTGGGTGGTGTTCTGCAGCGGCAGCAGGAACTTGCCATCCAGCTTGCGGTCCTTGGCGGCGGCCGCCGCGTTGTTGATCGCATCCTCGTCCAGGCCGGCCAGCTTGGCCTTGTCGTCGACGACCACGGCGGCCGCGGCGGTGGCTGCCACCAGGCGAGTGTGGAACTGGGTGGAGAGGGTGGTCTCTTCCACGTTGAGCTTGCGCAGCGAGGCCTTGTCGGCGTCGGACAGCTGTGCACCGGCGCGCACCAAGCCGTCGTAGTAATGCTCGACCAGGCGCTTCTGCACCGGATCCAGTTCCAGCGTATCGCGCTGGTCATAGATCGACTTCACGCGCGCGAACAGCTTCGGGTCGAGGTTGATCTCGTCCTGGTGCGCAGCCAGCTTCGGCGCCACCTCTTCCTGGATCTTCTGGCGCGCATCGTTGGTGTCGGCCTGGACCAGGCCGAAGAAGATGCGCGACACGCGGTTCAGCGTCTCGCCGCTGCGCTCCATCGCCACGATGGTGTTGTCGAACGTGGCCGGCTCGCTGCTGTCGGCGATCTTGCGCACGTCGGCCAGGTGCTGGCGCATGCCTTCTTCGAAGGCCGGCAGGTAGTCGCTGTCCTTGATCTTGTCGAACTGCGGCGCCTGGAACGGCAGCGTGCTGGCGCTCAGCAGCGGATTGGTGGAGGCTTCGGCCGGCTGCTGGGCCGGGGCTTTCTGGGCATCGGACACGGGGGTGGACTCCTTGCCGGAACAGGCCGCCAGCGCCAGGCTGATGGCGGCGGCCAGGACTACGGTACGCGACATGTAAAACGCTCCTTGGGCAGACGGTACGGAATACCAGCCCTCCACCCTACTCCTGTCGCGCTCGCCCGGCATGTGCCGGACGTGGCGTCTATGCGGCGACCTGTGGCCGGCTCAGACCGTGCCGCGGGTCTTGCCCATCCACGGCCGGTAGAACTCACGGATGGCCGCCATGTCGGCGGCGTCATCGCCGCTGGGCGTGAACAGCGGGCCGATGCCGATGGTCTTGTCCGGATAGTGGAAATACGCGGCCAGGACCGGCACGTCGGCCATCCGGGCGATCTTCAGGAAGCCGGCCTTCCAGTCCTTCACTGCCTTGCGGGTGCCCTCGGGGGTGATGGCGAACCACATCTTCTCGTTGTTGCGCAGCAGATCCACCGCCTGGCCGACCGTGCCCTGCGGCGAGCTGCGGTCCAGCGGGATCACGCCCAGCTTGTGCAGCAGCGGGCCCAGCGGCCACCAGAACAGCGAGGCCTTGCCCAGCACCTTCACCTTCATGCCCAGCGCGATCTTGGCCGCCATCCCCCACAAGCCGTCCCAGTTGGACGAATGCGGCGCGATGATGAACACCAGGCGGGGAATGTCAGGCAGGGTGCCGGTCACCTTCCAGCCGCCCATGCGCAGGGTGCAGCGCGCCAGCCAGCGCAGGAAGGCGTTGGGTTTGACCTGCGGCATCTGCGGCGGCACGGCCGGCAGCAACGAAGTCGGCTTGTTCAAGCAATCACTCCCAGTCACGTGATGAGCGCCCGCGCTTGATCTGCGCGCGCCCGCGTTTGGCGTCCAGACGACGCAGTTTCGACCCGAGGCTCGGCTTGGTCGCCTTGCGTGGTTTGGGCACGCTCAGCCCGGCCTGGATGAAGGCCGCCAGCCGCTCGCGCGCATCCTCGCGATTGCGATCCTGGGTCCGGAAACGTTGCGCGTCGATGACCAGCACGCCTTCGCTGGTCATGCGCCGGTCACGCCGCGCCAGCAGGCGCTCGCGCAACGGGTCGGGCAACGAGGGCGAGTTGGCCACGTCGAACCGCAGTTCCACCGCGGTGGAGACCTTGTTGACGTTCTGGCCACCGGCGCCACTGGCACGCACGAACCGCTCGACGATCTCGCCGTCGGGGATTTCAAGCTGCGCGCTGATGATGACCGGTCCACTGCCCATCCGCGCATTGTAGCGGCAGCCACGCGCCGGAGTGGGCATCGCGCACCGTATGCCGCCGATCAGGTGCCGAACACGCCGCCTTCGCCTCGGCTGCGGGTATGCTGGCCGTCCCATGTACCGCAGGAAGCTTCGCATGACCCGCTTCGCACCCGCCCTGCCGTCCCTGCTGCGCCGCGCCGCCCTGCTGCTGGCGCTGGCCGTGGCCAGTGTCCCGGCCCTGGCCGCCCCACCGACCGACGGCGACATCAACCGCCTGCTCTCGGCCTCGCGCGCGCAGAGCATGATCGACACCATGCTGCCGCAGATCGAGGCGATGCAGCAGCAGCAGTTCCAGCAGGTGGCCGCCCAGCGCCAGCTCAACGCCCAGCAGCAGGAACAGCTGAAGCGGATCCAGGCCCGGACCAGCCAGACCCTGCGCCAGGCGCTGTCGTGGCAGCAGCTGCGGCCGATGTACGTGGACCTGTACAAGAAGACCTTCAGCAAGGAAGACGTGCTGGCGATGGCCGAGTTCTACGAGAGCGCGGCCGGCCAGAGCCTGCTGGACAAGACCCCGGCGCTGATGCAGAACGTGATGGTGGCCATCCAGGCGCGCATGCAGCCGCTGTTCGCGGATCTGCAGAAGGATCTGGAAGCAATCGTCAACGAGCCGGAAAAGAAATAACGGGGTGCGCCGGGCCACGCCCGGCCGCTGGCTGTAGAGCCGAGCCCACGCTCGGCTACCGCAGCAGCATCAGGCGTCGTCCACCTGCCAGCCAAACAGGTCCAGCGCCTTCTGGAACTCGCGGTCCAGCGGCGCACGTACATCGACCACGCCGCCATCGGGATGCGGGAAACGCAGGCGCTCGGCGTGCAGCAGCATGCGGTGCACGCCCTGCATGCGGAAGATGCGGTTGTGGCGGCCATCACCGTGGCTGGTGTCACCGATCATGTGATGCGACAGGTGCTTGAGATGCCGGCGGATCTGCCGGAAGCGCCCGGTCTGTGGCTGGCAGCGCAGCAACGCATAACGCGAGCTGGTGAACTCGCCGACCGGCACCGACAGCTCGCCGGTGGCCAGGCGCTGGAAGTCGGTGACCGCCGGCTTCTTCACCGGCTTGCCGGGGCCACCATCCAGGTCATGATCGACCTGCCAGACGAGCTCGGCCGGCCAGCCTCGGCAGACGGTCAGGTAGTCCTTCAGCACCTCGCCGCCCATCAGGGCCTTGCCCAGTGCACTGGCGGTATCGCGGTCGAAGGCCAGCAACAGGCAGCCACTGGTGGCGCGGTCCAGCCGGTGGACCAGGAAGATCGGGCGGCCCAGCTGCTCGCGCAGGCGGTCGGCCAGGAAATCGTCTTCGCCACGGGCCAGCTTGCTGTCGTGGACCATCAGCCCGGCCGGCTTGTTGACCACCGCCAGGCGTTCATCCAGGTGCAGCAGCTGCAGGGGCGCGGTGTCGGTCTCGACCGCGGCGAGGGTATCGGGTTCGGTGCTCACCACGGGATTATAAAGGCCTGCCTTCTGTGGAGCCGAGCCCGCGCTCGGCTGCGCTGTGCGACCGGCAACGGCGTGCCAACCAAGGTTGGCACCTACCTGCAAAGCAGTCAGGCGTTGCGCAGGGCCAGCAGTTCGCCATTGCCCACCGGCACCAGGCTGGTGCTGAAGTCCGGATCAGCCTCCAGCAGCACCCGCAGCGGTTCCATCTGTTCTGCATGCGACGTGGCGTTGTCCACCACCAGCAGGCCACCGGGGCGCAGCACGCGGCGCAGCTGCGGCCACCAGCCGGCGTACTGTTCGCGATCCGAATCGAGGAAGAGCAGATCGATGCAGGCCTCCGCGGCCTGCGCCAGCCACGACCCGGCATCACCATGCACCAGTGTGATGTGCTCGCCCAGACCGCTGCGCGCGAAGTTCGCACGCGCCATCGTCGCCTTGTCTTCGGCGAACTCCAGCGTGGTCACATGGCCGTCGATGGCAGCGGCGGCCTCGGCCAGCCACAGCGTCGAGTAGCCGTTGGAGGTGCCGATTTCCAGCACCCGCCGCGCGTTGCCGAAGCGCACCAGCACCGAGAGGAACTCACCGGTATCCGGCGTGATGTTGAGCATGCGCCGGCCGCGCTCGCTTTCGCGGGCGTCGTTGTCGGCGCCGAAGCGGGCCAGTTCGTCCTTGAGCGCCTGCAGCATGGCGGTTACTTCCACCACGCGCGTGCCAGCGCAACGACACCTGCCGCGCCGGACAACCAGCTCCACATCGGCAGGTCGCCCCAGTACCAGCCCGGCGGCTGCAGCACATACATCAGCGCGGCAATGGCGAGCAGGCCGACACCGGTGATCGCACCCACCGCGCGCTTCTGCAGGCGCTGCAGGCTGGCATCGAGCGCAACCAGATCACGCGAACGCATCGCCAGTTCGTGGCGGCCTTCCACCTGCTGGGTCAGCCAGGCGTGTACCAGGCGTGGCATGTCCGGCGCATGGGTCATGATTTCCGGCAGGCGCTTGCCGAGCTCGCGCACCACCCGGCGCGGGCTGTAACGCTCGCGCAGGATCTTCGCCAGCACCGGCTTGGCCACCGCCCAGATGTCGATCTGGGGGTCCAGCTGGCGGCCGACGCCCTCGATGTTCAGCAGGGTCTTCTGCAGCAGGATCAGCTGCGGCTGCAACGTCAGCTGGTAACGCTGCGCCACGCGGAACAGCTTCATCAGCACTTCGGCCAGCGAGATCTGCGACAGCGGCCGGGTGAAGTACGGCTCGCATACCGAACGCACCGCCGCTTCCAGATCATCGATGCGCACGTGGTCCGGCATCCAGCGTGCCTGCACGTGCAGTTCGGCGATGCGGCGGTAATCGCGGTTGAAGATGGCCATGAAGTTCTCGGCCAGGTAGTACTGATCTTCCTGCGAGAGCTGTCCCATGATGCCGAAGTCCAGCGCGATGAAGCGCGGGTTGGCGCGGCGCGCCGGATCGGTATCGACCCAGATGTTGCCGGCGTGTGCATCGGCATGGAAGAAGTTGTCGCGGAACACCTGGGTGTAGAACACCCGCACGCCCTTGGCGGCCAGCGCCTTGCGGTCGATGCCGGCCTTGTCCAGCGCGGCGATGTCGTCAGACGGAATGCCCCAGACGCGCTCCAGCGTCAGTGCACGCTCGGCGGTGTGGCTCCAGATCACTTCCGGCACGTACAGGTCGTCGCTGTTCTCCCAGAAACGACGCAGCACGCTGGCATTGGCGCCCTCGCGCTGCAGGTCCAGTTCGGCCGCCAAGGTGTTCTCGACCTCGGCCACCACCTCGCGCGGGCGGATCTTGTCGGCGCGCGGGTGGGTGCGCTCGACCAGCGCGGCCAGCGAATTGAGCAGGGTGATGTCGGCGTCGATCTGTTTCTCGATGCCCGGACGCAGCACCTTGACCACCACCTGGCGGCCGTCGGCCAGCGTGGCCGCGTGGACCTGCGCGATCGAGGCCGAGGCCAGTGGTTCGGTATCAAAGCTGGCGAACGCTTCGCTGACCGGCAGGCCGAGCGCGTCCTCGACGATGCGGCGCGCGGTCTCGCCATCGAACGGCTTGACCCTGTCCTGCAGCAGGGTCAGTTCGTTGGCCACGTCCGGCGGCACCAGGTCGCGACGGGTGGACAGGATCTGGCCGAACTTGACGAAGATCGGGCCGAGGTCCTGCAGCGCCAGGCGCAGGCGGGCCCCGCGCGACTGCGAGGCGATGGCTGCGGAGGCGCGCGGAACGAATGGCTTGGCCAGGCGCAGCCAGCGCTCAGCGGGCGTGCCCTGCAGCAGGTCGTCGAGGCGGTAACGCAGGATCACCCGGCCAATGCGGCTTGCCCGCAGCACGGCCTTCATGCGGCACCCCGCAGGCGCTGCACGCGTGCGCCGAGACGCTCGACGTCGTCGCGCAGCACGTCGACGTCATCGTGGAAGGCATCCAGCTCGGCACGCGGTACCACGTCGCGCGACTCTTCGGTGATGAACTCGGCAGCGCTGTGAGCCAGGTCGATCGCCCCCTGGCGCGCATGCTGCAGCGCGCTGCGCAGGGTGTTGGCAACCTGCACGCCCAGTACTTCGCCGAACACGCTGACGAAGGGCTGCTGCCAGTCCGGGTCGAAGCCCTTGGCCAGCTGCTGCAGGCGGCGCGCCAGCTCGGCATCGCCGGCCACGCGCACGCGGCCCTTGCCGTTGTCGTTACCGCGGCGGGCATTGGCCAGCAGCGGCAGCTGGGCCAGAACGCCTGCCAAGCTGCTGCGTACGGCCAGGTCGGCTTCCTGCGCGTCCACCGGGCCGACCCGCAGCTGGTCGCCGTCGACGCTGATGCGCATGGCCAACGACGGTGCTTCCAGGGTCAGGTCGATGTGGCGGCCGTCGAGGCTGGCCAGGGCATGGCGGGTATCCGGATCCAGCGCCAGTGCGCGGTTCAGGGCGATCTGCAGGGCGCGGCCGGCGACCGGCTTGAGGGACTTGAGTAGGGAAAGAGCCATGTGCGCATTCTACCTGCGTGGGTGGGGGGCTTGGGCCGGGTTGCCGCCCGGCACCCGCAGAGGCAACGGCAACCGCAGTAGCCGAAGCAACAGCAAGAGCGGGCATTCCGTGGGGGGCGGGGCGGGTCCAGTGGCGGGGGACGCCGTAAACCCGTCCCTGGGGCTTGGCCGCGGCATCCATGCCGCGGACACCCCCGCCACCGGACCCACCCCGCCTTCGGCAGGTTCCCACGATCTGTCGGGACGGCGTTCTGCGCTGCTGTTGGTGGGTGTCGACCTTGGTCGACACCGTAGTTCCGTGCCGTGCGTGGACGGATTTCGGGTTCATCTGTGCCTCACGCGGAGGACCGATGAAGGTTCATGCTATGAGGCCACGCAACGCACAGGACATCGCATTCCCCATGGCACGGACCCGGGTCGGCATCATCTTCGGGGGCACGTCTTCCGAGCACGAAGTTTCACTGCAGTCGGCGAAGAACATCCTCGATGCGCTTGATCGCGAGCGCTTCGAGCCGGTGCTGGTCGGCATCGACAAGCAGGGCCAGTGGCACCTGAGCCAGCCCGCTACCTTCCTCATCAATGCCGATGATCCGTCGCGCATCGCGCTGCATCGGTCCGGGACATCGCTGGCAGTGCATCCCGGTGCCGAGCAGGCGCAGCTGCGCCCTTCCGACGCGGCGGCTGCGCTCGGCCAGATCGATGTCGTGCTGCCGATCGTGCACGGACCACTCGGCGAAGACGGTGCGCTGCAGGGCCTGCTGCGCATGGCCAACCTGCCCTTCGTCGGTTCGTCGGTGCTGGGTTCGGCGGTGGCGATGGACAAGGACGTGACCAAGCGACTGCTGCGCGACGCCGGTCTGCAGGTGGCACCGTGGTTGTGCATCCGGCGCCACCAGGCGGCGGACGTGGATGTCGACGCGGTCATCGCGCAGCTGGGCCTGCCGTTGTTCGTGAAGCCGGCCAACCAAGGCTCGTCGGTGGGCGTGAGCAAGGTCAAGGACACGGCCGGGTTCGCTGCTGCACTGGAACTCGCACTACGGTATGACCACAAGCTGCTGGTGGAATCGGCCATCATCGGCCGCGAGATCGAATGCGCGGTGCTGGGCAACGCGCACCCGCAGGCCAGCGTCTGCGGCGAGGTGGTGGTGCACGACGAGTTCTACGCCTACGACACCAAGTACATCAATGCCAATGGCGCTGACGTGGTGGTACCGGCCGACATCGACGCCGCTACCCAGGCGCGCATCCAGCAGGTCGCGCTGCAGGCCTACCAGGCGTTGGAGTGTGCGGGCATGGCACGCGTGGACGTATTCCTGACCGCAGACGGCGAGATCGTCATCAACGAGGTCAACACGCTTCCGGGCTTCACCCGCATCAGCATGTACCCGAAGTTGTGGGGCGCCAGCGGTGTCGACTACACCACGCTGATCACGCGCCTGATCGAACTGGCGTTGGAAAGCCATGCGGCGGATCGGGCACTTCTGTAGAGACGAGCCATGCTCGACCCTGCAGATGCAGCCGAGCATGGCTCGGCTCTACAGGAGGCGTGCCGACCAACGGTCGGCACCCACCGGGAAGCTACGTGCCGGCCGGTGACCGGCACGTCCTGCAGGTTCTATCCGCGCTTGCGGAACATCGAGATCACCGCAAGGATCAGGAACACCACGAACAGGATCCAGGCGATGTTCGTTGCGGCGCCGGCGATACCGGAGAAACCCAGAACGGCGGCGATGATGGCGATGACAAAGAAGATGATGGCGTAATGCAGCATGGCGCTCCTCGCGGGTGGTCGAGCCTTGGATGGCGTGGTTCCATCCTCCCGATCCTGCGGTGTGCAACCAGTGACGGCGATCTATGCAGCAGATGAAGCCTTCAGCCTGCGCAGTCCCTCTTCGATGCTGACCTGCGGCACGTAGCCGAAGTCACGGCGCGCCGGTTCCATGCTGTACCAGTGCGGCGTGCACAGCTGCTCGGCCAGGAAGCGGGTCAATGGCGGTTCGCCGCGCAGGCGCAGCAGCGGCCACAGGCGTTCGCAGACCGCACCGATTCGATAAGCGGTCTTGAAGCTGATTGCCTTGTCCACCGTCGGCGCACCCACGGCGGCCAGCAGCCTGTTGACCAGTTCGCGCATCGGCAGCGGTTCGCCGTTGGAGATGAAGTAGGCCCTGCCCGCACACGCGGCACCCGGTGCCAGTGCCTCGAAGGCGAGGAAGTGCGCGAGCGCGGCGTTGTCGATGTAAGTGGTATCCACCCTGTTGTTGCCATCGCCCACCAGGCGCAGGCGGCCTTGGCGCGCGCGTTCGGCCAGGCGCGGCACCAGCTGCTGGTCACCCGGGCCCCAGATCAGGCGCGGGCGCAGCGCCACCGTGGCCAGCGAGGCGTCATTGGCGGCCAGCACCCGCTGTTCGGCAATCGCCTTGGTCGCCGCATACGGGGCCTGGAAGTCCTCACCGTAGGGCACTTCATCCGCGCCCAGGCCTTCCACTGGATGGGTGGCACGGTGGGTCACGCTGGGCGTGGAGGTGTAGACCAGCCGGCTGATGCCGTGCGCGCGGCAGGCCGCGATGACGTTGTCGGTGCCGACCACATTGGCCTGGTGGTAGCTGTCATAGCTGCCCCACGCACCGGCCTTGGCACCGTTGTGGAACACCGCGTCGACGCCGGCCACCGCGTGCAGCACTGCCTGCGCATCGGCCAGGTCGCCACGGATCTGGCCCACGCCCATCGCCTGCAGTTCCGGATAATGGCTGCGGTTGAACGCCAGCACCTGGTGGCCACGCTCGACCAGCCCGCGGCACAGCGCCTGGCCGAGGAAACCACCACCACCGGTGACCAGGATCTTCATGCGCGCTTCTCCAGTTCGGCGCTGGCCCAGACGGCGAGCTTTTCGCGGCCGATCTTGGCGTTGTGACGGATATCGACGGGGAATGATGGATGCACCAGGAAGTGCTGCAGGCCGGCCTCGGGCACCCGTGCAGCGGCCTGTGCGCGCAGCGCCTCCTGAAGCGCCGGGCTGTCGGACTGGCCACGCTGCAGCTCCACGCACAGCACCGGCACCTGCGCACCGGCGACGCCGACGCCCACCAGCGCCGTGCGCGCCACGCCCGCCACGGTGTTGAACACCGGCTCGACCTGTTCGGTGTACAGCGGTCCGCGCGCGGTTTCCACGCGCTGGGTCTTGCGTCCACAGAACCACAGGCGACCCTGGGCGTCGAAATAGCCGACGTCGCCCATGCGATGGACCACGCGCGTGCTGCCATCGGCCAGCGTCTCGCGGATCTTCGCTGCCGCCGTCGCCTGCGGGCGGTTGAAGTAGGTGTCGGTGGCGGTCGGCCCCGCCACGGTGATCTCGCCGACCTCGCCGGTGGCCAGCACGCGCGCCTGCGACCAGTCCGGCAACGGTGCGTCATCGATGGCGATGATGCGCACTTCGTTCGGCGCCACCACGCTGCCCACGCAGGTCCCTGCGCCAGCCTCGGTGGCGGCGCGCGTACGCTCCAGCTCGCGGCCCTCGACCACGGCCACCGGCAGGCACTCGGTGGCGCCATACGGCGTCCAGAACTGCGCGTCGGCCGGCAGCAGGCTGCGGATGGTGGCGACCACGTCCGGCGGCACCGGCGCACCCGCCGAGGTCACCCGGGTGACCGTCGGCAGCGGCCGGCCATGCTTCGCCAGCACCCGCATCAGTGCCGGCGAGCCGAACAGCTGGGTGACGCCGAAACGCTGGATGGCGTCGTGCAGGCGCGCCGGGTCGGCCTGTGCCGGCCGCGTCGGGTCCATGTCCGGGATGACCGAGGTCAGGCCCAGCGCAGGATCGAACAGCGCGAACGGCGGGAAGGTGGGCAGGTCCACCCCGCCCGCTTCCATGCCGAAGGCACTGCCCAGCAGCTGGATCTGGCCGACGAAGTGGCGATGGCGGTAGACCACGCCCTTGGGCACGCCGGTGGAGCCACTCGTGAACAGGATCGCGGCCATGTCCTCGCCGTCAGTGGCGGCCAGCATCGGCCCACCGTTGGCACCGGCGCGCTCCAGCGCGGCCAGCGTGGTCCCGCCCCAGCCGAGGCGGCGGCCGACGGTCACCAGGCGGGTCGCCGACGGTGCCCAGCGCAGCGCCAGCCGCGCCACATGCGCCAGCGGAATGCCGATGAAGGCCTCTGGCTGCGCCTCGTCCAGGCACTGCTTCAGCGCGCGCTTGTCGATGCCCGGATCGACCAGCACCGGCACCGCGCCCAGCTTGAACAGGGCGAACATCAGCAGGAAAAACTCCGGGGACGGCCGCACCATCACCACCGTCCGCACCCCACGGCCGATCCCGTAGCCGGCCAGGCCGGCGGCCATGGCGTCGCTGCGGGCGTCCAGCTGGCGGTAATCCAGGGTGACGTCGTAGGCGGCCATGCCGTTGCCGGCGCCACGGCGGCCGGGGCAACGGATGGCGATCTGGTCGGGGCGTTCACGCGCCAGTTCAGGCAGGCGCGTGGCAATGTTGCAGGGTCGGTTCATCCGTTCATTGTCGCCGCTTACGGAATTTCTTGCGCGGCGGCCCACTTCGTGGAAAATCCGCACCCTCGTTCCTGATTCCGACTGCCGCCCGGGGCGGCTTGCCCATGCAACATCCCTGCATGACCTGCGGCGCCTGCTGCACCCAATACCGCGTGGCCTTCCACTGGATGGAATCGGACGAGGTCACTCCCGGCGGCGTACCGCACCAGCTCACCGAGGTGCTCGACCCGCATCGCCTGTGCATGCGCGGCACCCACTCCAAGCCGGTGCGCTGCGTGGCGCTGGATGCGCAGATCGGCGTGTATTCACGCTGCACCATCCACCCCAACCGGCCCAGCGTGTGCCGCGAGGTGGATGCATCGTGGGAGTACGGCAAGGCCAGCCCGCAATGCGACAAGGCGCGCATTGCCTACGGCTTGGATCCGCTGACGCTGGCCGACTGGCGCTGGCGCGATGACGCCGACAATGACGACGACCATCCGGACGACAACGGCAACAGCCCGTCCTCACCGCCGCAGGCGCCGATCGCCGCGTAGTCCGGTGTGCCGGCCAACGGTCGGCACACCTTTCAGAGAGGGTTGGCGTCCAGGAACGCGCGGATCTCCGGCACCAGCACCTCGTGCTTGTCTTCCAGCACGTAATGGCCGGCATCCTCGAAGGCATGCACCTGGGCCCGCGGCAGCGCGGCCTGGAAGCCCTTCAGGAAGTGATGGTCGAACACGAAGTCGCGCAGGCCCCAGCCGAGGAAGGCCGGGCGGTCGGCGAACGACGGCAGCGCCTTGCCGGCACGTTCCAGCAGCGACCACGCCTTGTCGGCCGGCGACAGCGGGATGTCCTGCATGAAGCGGATGGTGCTGATGCGGTTGGCGTAGCTGTTGTACGGCGACACATAGGCGCGGCGCACGTCGGCCGGCATCTTCCGCTCCACGCCCAGCCACGACGCGCCGGACGAGAACGCATTGAAGGTGCGGATGATCCACTCGCCGATCTTCCAGTGGCGACCCAGCGCGATCTGCCACGGCATCTTCTTGGCCGCCGGCATCGGGAAGGCGGCGGTGTTGAGCACCACCAGGCGCTTGACCTGGTCGTGGTGCGACAGCGCCCAGCCGAAGCCGATCATGCCGCCCCAGTCGTGCACGGCCAGGGTCACCGGGCCGGTGATGCCCAGGTGCTTGAGCAGCGCATCAAGATCGTCCACGCGCGACTGCAGCGTGTACTCATAGCGGCTGTCGTCCGGCTTGTCCGACAGGCCCATGCCGATGTGGTCCGGCACGATGCAGCGGTATCTGTCCGACAGGCCGGCCACCAGCGTGCGCCAGTAATAGCTCCACGACGGGTTGCCGTGCACCATCACCACCACTTCGCCGTCGCGCGGGCCTTCGTCGAGATAGTTCATCGACAGGCCCGGGCGCACTTCGAAGCGCTGCGGGTGGGCGGGGTAACCGGGAAGATCGCGCATGCGGAGCACCTTGGAAGAATCGCGGCGCGGCGTAGCGCCGAGCCATGCTCGGCGGCTCTCCGGTCAGGCCGCGGAAGAACCGCGCTGTGCGCGTGAGCCGAGCATGGGCTCGGCTCTACAGGAGGTCGGGCAGCGGGCGGCTTACCAGACCACTTCAGCCATCGAACAGTTCAGGCCGGAACCAATGCCCAGAAGCGCGATGCGATCGCCCTTCTTCAGCTTGCCCAGCTGCTTGAGCTTGCTCAGCACGATCGGCACCGAGGCCGGGCCGATGTTGCCGTGCTCGCCGAAGATGGTCATGACCTTCTTCGGGTCGATGCCGAAGTTCTTGATGAACGCGGCGGTGTGAGGCTGGCTGACCTGGTGGATCACGAACTGGTCCAGCTCTTCGACGGCCCAGCCCAGGGCGATCTTGGCGGCGGTGAAGGTCTTCTGCGCCAGCTTGATGCCTTCGATCAGCAACAGGCGGGTGTCGGTGACCATGCGATCCAGGTTGCCCAGGCAGAGCTGGTTCCACTCGGTGGCCGAGCGGGTCACGCCGCCCTTGTAGCGCGGGGCGTCCGGCACCAGCTCCGAGCGCGCCATCACCATCGCGGCGGCGCCCGAACCGGTGGTCAGCGCGGCCAGCTCGTTGCGGAAGTCGTCGGCGGTGACGTCCGGGGCAGTCATGCGCTCCAGGGTCTTCTCGTACACCAGGTTGGCGGTTTCGCCGTCCACCACCAGCGCGTAGTCGATGTCACCGCGCTCGATCATGCGCGCAGCGATATCCATGCCGTTGATGAAGGCCAGGCAGGCATTGGCGACGTCGAAGGTCATGCACTCGTCGCTGACGCCAAGGTTGCCCGAGACGATGGAGGCCGTGGAGGGCTCCAGGTAGTCGCGGCTGACCGAGGTGTTGACCAGCAGGCCGACCTGCGTCGCATTGATGCCTGCGTCTTCCAGTGCCTTGCGGCCCGCCATGGTCGCGGCATCGGATGCGAGCACGCCGTTGTCCCACAGGCGGCGGGCGTGGATGCCGGCGATGTCGCCGAGCACGTCGGTGCGGATGCCGAGACGGTCCAACGTCGGCTGCAGCCGCTCGTTGATTTCCTTGGTCGTCAGCGTATGCGGCGCGTCGACGTGTGCCAGGCCGGCGATCGAGACATTCTTGAAGAGCATCGAGGTTAGCGCCAAGGCTCAGGCAAAAGGGGGCGCTATTCTATAACCCCCGGGGCCTTCACCGCATCTTTACGAATTCAGCCTTGGCCGTATGGTGAAGCGTTCAGCGCGGCGGACACTGGAACGCGGCAAAGCGCTGGCTGCCATCGGCGGGGGCAGCAGCGGCCTGCACGGCGTTGGCACCGGCGCTCGGGGCCTCGTTGCGGGCCAGGGTTTCCAGCTCTTCCTGCACCCGCAGCGGGTTGCGGTTGTAGAAGCCGACCTTGCTCTTAACGGTCACCACCACTTCGCCCTTGGCGATGCAGCCGGACGGAACCGGGCCTGCCGGCAGCACGCGGGTCGCCTTGCCGGCCGGTTCGATCGGCACCCAGGTGCAGGCGGTGACGGTGAGCAGCAGGGAGGAAAGCAGCAGAACGCGCATGGGCAGATCCTGGAAGGGTATGGGGGGATTCTGCCTGAACAGCCTGAATCGAGGGTAGCCGGGGCCGGGGCCAGAGCCCCTGCGGGGGATCCGCCCCCACTTTCCGAACGCGGGGTTGCCGGCCAGCGGCCGGTACGACCGGGGGGAGGCCTGCCCGCCTTGGCGGGCAGGCACATACCTTATTTCTTCACCGGGTTGCCTTCGGCGTCGATCACCGTCACCTCGCCCAGGTTCAGCGCGCGCACGGCCGCTTCGGTCTGCTTGAGGTCACCCACCACCACCCAGGTCAGGGCCTGCGGCTTGATCTCGGCGGCGGCCTGCTGCACCTGCGCCGGGGTCATCGCTTCGATCTCGGCCTTGCGACGCAGTACGTAATCGTCCGGGCGCTTGAACTGCACGATCGAGCCGATGGTCGAGGCCACCGCGCTGGCGGTCTCGTAGGCACCGGGCAGGCTCAGGGTCTGGATGTTGCGGATGCGGCTGACCTCGGCGGCGGTGGCCGGCTTGCTGCCATCGGCAAACGCGGCGATCTCCTTGCGCATTTCCGCCATCGCCGGGCCGGTCTTGTCGATCTGCACCGGTGCGCTGGCCATCCACGGGCGCTGGCCCACCGAGTTGATCGCGCTGCTGCGCGCACCGTACGACCAGTGCTTGTCCTCGCGCAGGTTCATGTTCAGGCGCGAGGTGAAGTCACCACCGATCACGCCGTTGGCGATATCGAAGCGGGTCGAACTGGCGGCACTGGACGGCGCCACCACCTGGCCGGCGAACAGGTTCGCCTGCACTGCGCCCGGCTGGTCGATCAGGAACACGCGCGGGCCCTTCGGCAGCGCCACGTCGGTCGCCGCCTTCACCTGCGGGGCGTCGCCGCTGGCCTTCCAGTCGCCCAGCTGCTTGTCCAGCAGCGGCACGATCTCGGCCAGGGTGGTGTCGCCGACCACGATCAGGGTGCCGTTCTGCGGGCGCAGCCAGTCGTGATGGAAGTCGACCAGATCTTCGCGGGTCAGGCCGTTGATGGCCGCCTCGTCACCACTGCCGGTGAACGGGATGGCATACGGGTGGCCCTTGCCATACAGCAGCGGCGGCAGCACGCGCATCGCCACCGCACCCGGGTTGACCTTCTCCTGCTGGATGCCGGCGATCCAGCTCGCCTTGACCCGGTCGATCTCGCCCTGCTCGAAGCGCGGTTCGCGCAGCAGGTCGCGGTACAGCGCCAGCGACGGTGCCAGGTTCTCCTTCAGCGCCGACAGGTCCACGCTCATCGAATCCAGGCCAGCCGAGGCGTCCAGGCTGGCGCCCAGCGCGTCGGCGGCATCGGCGAAGGCCAGCGAGCCCAGCTTGCCGGCGCCTTCGGTCATCAGGCTCATGGTGAAGTTGGCGGTGCCCGGCTTGCGGCCCTGGTCGGCGCTGAAGCCGCCCGGGAACTGGTAGCTGAACTGCACCACCGGAATCTCATGGCGCTCGGCCAGGATCACCTGGGTACCGTTCTTCAGCGTGGCGCGCTGCAGGGCCGGGAACTTCAGCTGCGGGAACTCGCGGGTCTGCGGCACGCCGGCCTTGCGGTCGACCTGCTCCGGCAGGGTGCTGTACTTCGGGTCCACTGCCGGCACGTTGAACGGCTTCGGCGCCTGGCTCGGGTCTTCCTTCAGCGCCACCCGCTCACCCGGTGCGATCACCAGGGTATGGCTGCCCTTGTCCAGCCACTGTGCGCCCAACCGGCGCAGGTCGGCGGCACTGGCCTTCTCGATGTTGGCCAGCGAGGTGCGGAAGCAGCCCGGGTCGCCGGTGAACACCGCGCACTCGGCCAGCGCATCGGCCTTGCCGCCGAAGCCGCCGATGCGCTCGATGCCACGGATGAAGCCGGCGCGGGCACCGGTCTTGGCGCGCTCCAGCTCAGCCGCGGTCGGGCCCTGCTTGATCAGGCGGTCCAGTTCCTCGTCGATGATCTTCTCGACCTTGGCCGGGTCCTGGCCCTGCTTGACCGTGGCCATGATCAAGAAGTTGGAGCCCAGCTGCGACGTGGACACACCCGCAGCAATGCTGTCCACCAGCTTGTCCTGGTGCTGCAGGCGCTGGCTCAGGCGCGAGGACTTGGCACCGCCGAGCACCTGCGCGAACAGCTGCAGCTGATCAACCTCGGTGGTGCCGACCTGCGGCACGTTCCAGGCACGGTAGATGCGCGCCTGCGGCACCTTGTCGGTCATCGTCTCGCGGGTGTCGGCGCTGCGCTTGGCCACGTTCACGGCCGGCTGCGCCATGGTCGGGCCAGCCGGGATGCTGCCGAAGTACTTGCCGACCTTTTCCTTGGCGGTGGCCAGGTCGATGTCGCCGGCCAGCACCAGCACCGCATTGTTCGGGCCGTACCAGGTGCGGAACCAGGTCTTCACGTCATCCAGCGAAGCCGCATTGAGATCGTTCATCGAGCCGATCACGCCGTGGTGGTACGGGTGTCCGGCCGGATACATCGCCTTGTTGAGCTGGTCCCAGGCCTGGCCATAAGGCTGGTTCTCGCCCTGGCGCTTCTCGTTCTGCACCACCCCACGCTGCTCGTCCAGCGCCGCCTGGTCGATCGCACCCACCAGATGGCCCATGCGGTCCGATTCCATCCACAGCGCCATGTCCAGTGCGGTGGTCGGCACGTTCTCGAAATAGTTGGTGCGATCGGTATTGGTGGTGCCGTTCTGGTTGGTGGCACCGACCTGCTTGAACGGCTCGAAGTACTCGCCGTCGTGGTTCTCGCTGCTCTGGAACATCAGGTGTTCGAACAGGTGGGCGAAGCCGGTGCGGCCGGCCGGTTCGTCCTTGCTGCCCACGTGGTACCAGACGTTGACCGCCACGATCGGCGCCTTGCGATCGGTGTGCACGATCACGCGCAGGCCGTTGGGCAGGGTGAACTGCTCATACGGGATATCGACCTTGGCCGGTGTGGCCGGCTTGGCGGCAAGCGCGGCGGTGGGTGCGAGCGTGCCCAGGGCGGTGCTGAGGGCGACAGCCAGCAGCGCAGCGCGCGGGCGAAGGGCGAGAGACATATCCGGATCCTTGGTCACATAGGTGAACCCCGATCCTAGCGTGCACACGCAATGGCAGGAATCGGTCGCCAGTCACTGGGGGTGTTTGCCCCGATTCGCGATCCGGGCGCTCCTCCGCCCGTTCTGACACGTCACATGCGACGGCAGATCCCGTCCGGACAGTGTCCGCGACCCTTCGAATGGACAGGTGTCCGCCCACCGGACACTTTCTCTTGGTTAAAAAACCTTTTCAGATCAACAACTAAAAGTTGGCACGGGGATTGCTTGGTAATTCCTGCACCAGGAAGGGCTTCAGACAAAAGCTGACTGAAGACTGAACAAGGGCAGCAAATCGAAAATTTTCCTTGCATGCCCAGAATTGGTGTACTACCTTACTACCACACCACTGATCACCAACACTAAACAGGCCCCGTCATGAACGCCAAGACCATTGCCATCGCCATCGCCCTGATTGCCGGCACCGCGGTTGTTTCGTCGGTGCAGGCCTCCGAATCCATCAAGACCCTGTCCACCGTGCAGGTCCGCCCGGCCGCCGACCAGCTGGCCCAGCAGGCCTGGGAACAGGCCAGCGGCATCCCGACCCTGGCCACCGTGGAAGTGCGCCCGAGCGCCGACCAGCTGGCCGAACGCAGCGGCTACGTTGCTGCCCCGGTTGCGGCCGCGATGCCGATCACTACCCTGGCCTCGGTGGAAGTGCGCCCGAGCCTGGAACAGCGCGTCGCCCTGGCCGCCGAACTGGAAGCCCAGCGCTACGCGGCCACCCTGGCCGCCGCCGCCACCAGCGTCGCCAACCAGGTGATCGTCAACCTGCCGGCCCTGCAGGTGCGTCCGAGCGCTGCCGACCTGCAGGCCCTGGCCACCGAAACCGCCCAGGTCCTGCTGCGCCCGTAAGCGGTGCCGCCCTGCCCCGCGCAGGGCGTGCGCCGTAAAGGCGGCCGCCGCCGCAGGTACACTGCGCCGATGAATGCCGCGCCCCAGTTCCACGTGATCCTGTTCCAACCGGAAATCCCGCCCAACACGGGCAATGTGATCCGGCTCTGCGCCAACACCGGCGCGCAACTGCACCTGGTCGAGCCACTCGGCTTCGCACTGGAAGACAAGCAACTCAAGCGCGCCGGGCTGGACTACCACGAGTACTCGCGCCTGCAGGTGCACACCGACCTGGACACCGCGCTGGCGCGGATCGCGCCCAAGCGGGTATTCGCCCTGAGCACGCGGGCCAGCGTCCGCTACGACAGCGTGGCGTTCGAAGACGGTGACGCTTTCCTGTTCGGCCCGGAAAGCCGTGGCCTGCCGCAGGACGTACTCGATGCCCTGCCCGATGGCCGCCGCCTGCGCCTGCCGATGCGGCCGGACAACCGCAGCCTCAATCTTTCCAACACCGTGGCCGTGGTGATGTACGAGGCCTGGCGCCAGCACGGCTTCGCCGGCGGCGCGTGAAAGAAAGCAGCCGAGCATGGGCTCGGCTCTACACGTACGCTCCTGTAGAGCCGAGCCCGCGCTCGGCTTCCCCGTATCGCGTCCGGAAACCGGATAGCGTCAAAACGCGTTGATGCCGGTCAGTTCACGCCCGATCACCAGCTGGTGCACGGTCTCGGTGCCTTCATAGGTAATCACCGATTCCAGGTTCAGCGCATGGCGGATCGCCACGTGCTCGGTGGTGATGCCGGCCCCACCCAGCAGGTCGCGACACTCGCGGGCGATGTCGATGGCCATGCGGCAGTTGTTCCACTTGGCCAGGCTGACCTGCTGCGGCTGCAGCTGGCCGGCTTCCTTCAGGCGGCCCAGCTGCAGTGCCAGCAGCTGCGCGGTGGTGATGCGGCGGGCCATCTCGGCCAGCTTGATCTGCGCGCTCTGCGTGGCCGCCAGCGGACGACCGAACAACACGCGTTCCTTGGCATAGCCCAGCGCTTCATCCAGGCAGGCAATCGCCGCGCCGATCGGGCCCCAGCTGATGCCGTAACGGGCCTGGGTCAGGCAGCCCAGCGGCCCCTTCAGTCCCTTCACATTCGGCAGGCGGTGGCTGTCGGGCACGCGCACGTCGTCGAAGAACAGCGCACCGGTCAGCGACGCGCGCAGGCTCATCTTGTGCTTGATTTCCTGGGTGGTGAAGCCAGCCATGCCCTTTTCCAGCACGAAGCCCTGGATGCCGTCCTCGGTCTGCGCCCAGACGATGGCCAGATCGGCCACTGGGCCGCTGGTGATCCACATCTTGCTGCCACTGATGCGCCAGTCACTGCCATCGCGCACCGCGCGGGTCTTCATGCTGGCCGGGTCGGAACCGCCGTGCGCCTCGGTCAGGCCGAAGCAGCCGATCAGCTCGCCACGCGCCATCGCCGGCAGCCACTGCTGGCGCTGTTCCTCGCTGCCATAGGCGTAGATCGGGTACATGCACAGCGAGCTCTGCACCGACACGAAGCTGCGCAGGCCTGAATCGCCGCGCTCCAGCTCCTGGCAGATCAGGCCGTAGCTGACCGCACCGAGGCCACCGCCGCCGTACTCGGTCGGAAGGGTTGCACCGAGCAGGCCCAGCGAAGCGATTTCCGGCACCAGTTCGTCGGGGAAACGGGCCTGGTCAAAGGCATCGCCGATGATCGGCAGCACGCGTTCGTTGGTGAAGCGGGCGACGCTCTCCTGTACGGCGCGCTCTTCCTCATTGAGCAGGGAACGGACATCGAACAGATCGTACGGATGCAAAGCCATGGCACTCACACGCAGTCAGGACCCGGCCATTGTCGGTCATCCGGGCAGCACGTGCCGACCAGGATCGGCACCACCAGAGATGCACCGCTACGCTGCACCGCAGCAATCATGGCGTGAACATCGCCGATCTAGCTCGATCACGCGCGGCCCGGTACCCTGACACATTCAAACAACCGTTTCGCCCGTGGCCGCACGCGCGATTCCCAGGCACCGCCGGTGGCCCCGATGCCGGCCCTACCCACGAGTCATGCAATCGATGAGCGCTGAAGCCAACGCCCTGCCCCCGCGTGAAGTAATGGAATTCGACGTGGTGATCGTCGGCGCCGGCCCCGCCGGCCTGGCCACCGCGATCCGCCTGCGCCAGCGCGCGATCGAAGCCGGCCGCGAACTGTCGGTGTGCGTGCTGGAGAAGGGTTCCGAGCCGGGCGCGCACGTGCTGTCCGGTGCGGTGATGGACCCGCGCGCGCTGACCGAACTGTTCCCGGACTGGGCCGAGCGCGGCGCACCGCTGAAGCAGAAGGTCACCCGCGACGAATTCCTGTTCCTCAGCGAGACCGGTTCGCGCAGCACCCCCAACGCGCTGCTGCCGGAGTGCTTCCACAACGAAGGCAACTACATCATCAGCCTGGGTGAAGTGACCCGCTGGCTGGCGCAGCAGGCCGAGGCACTGGAAGTGGCGATCTTCCCGGGCTTCGCCGCCGCCGAAGTGCTGTATGGCGGCAACGGTGAAGTGATCGGCGTGGCCACCGGCGACATGGGCATCGAGAAGGACGGCAGCATCGGCCCGGCGTTCGAGCGCGGCATGGCCCTGCAGGCGAAGTACACGATCTTCGCCGAGGGCGCGCGCGGCCACCTGGGCCGCCAGCTGATCGCCCGCTACACGCTGGACGAGGGCAAGGACCCGCAGGCCTACGGCATCGGCATCAAGGAACTGTGGCAGATCGACCCGGCCAAGCATGAGCCGGGCCTGGTGGTGCATGCCGCCGGCTGGCCGCTGGACAGCGATACCTACGGCGGTGCGTTCCTGTACCACGCCGACGGCGGCAAGGTCGCCATCGGCTACGTGGTCGGCCTGGACTACAAGAATCCGTGGCTGAGCCCGTTCGAGGAATTCCAGCGCTTCAAGACCCACCCGGACATCCGCAAGCACCTGGAAGGCGGCACCCGCATCGGCTACGGCGCACGCGCGATCACCGCCGGTGGCCTGCTGTCGCTGCCGAAGACGGTGTTCCCGGGTGGCGCACTGGTCGGCTGCGAGGCCGGCTACCTCAACGCCAGCCGCATCAAGGGCAGCCACGCGGCGATCAAGACCGGCATGCTGTGCGCCGACGCCGCGTTCGATGCGCTGGCTGCTGACCGCCAGCACGATGAACTGAGCGCCTATCCGAAGGCGTTCGAAGCCAGCTGGCTGTTCACCGAACTGCAGCAGGCCAAGAACTTCAAGCAGTGGTTCAAGAAGGGCCAGACCGTGGCCACGCTGATGACCGGCGTGGAGCAGTGGCTGCTGCCCAAGCTGGGCGTGCGCAACCCGCCGTGGACCCTGCATCGCACCCAGCCGGACTACGCCTGCCTGGAACCGGCGTCCAAGCACACCCGCATCGCCTACCCCAAGCCCGATGGCGTGCTGACCTTCGATCGTCTCAGCTCGGTGTTCCTGAGCAGCACCAACCACGACGAGAACCAGCCCAGCCACCTGACGCTGAAGGATCCGAGCATTCCGGTGAAGGTGAACCTGGCCGAGTACGCCGGCCCGGAAGCGCGCTACTGCCCGGCCGGCGTGTACGAGTTCGTTGGCGAAGCCGACAACGCGCGGCTGCAGATCAACGCGCAGAACTGCGTGCACTGCAAGACCTGCGACATCAAGGACCCGACCCAGAACATCGTCTGGGTGACCCCGCAGGGTGGCGGCGGCCCGAACTACTCGGGCATGTGATCGCCACGGGCTGCGACCGCGCGTCGCAGCCCGCCGGTTGCCGCGCAGCGCTATCCTGCCCGCCCATGCGTGCTTCCCGCCTGCTCATCGCCGTTGCCGTGGCGCTGGTCGCCACGGCCTGCCAGCGCCCGCCTGCAGCACCCGCCACGCCGGAACAGGCGCGCCAGCGGGCCATGCAGCGTGCGTTCGAGCTGTGTGCCGGCTGCCACACCGTGCAGCCCGGTGGCATCCACCGCTTCGGGCCCAACCTGCACGGCGTGATCGGCCGTCGTGCCGGCAGCCTGCCCGATTACGGCTATTCCGACGGCATGCGCCGCGCCGACATCACCTGGACCGCGCAGACGCTGGATACCTTCCTGCAGTCGCCTACCCACCTGGTGCCGGGCACGCGCATGTACAACGCCTTCCCCAGCGCCGAACGCCGCGCCTTGGTGATCGCCTACCTGCAGCAGCAGTCGGCTCAGTGAGCCAGGCGCTGCAGCTGCTGCTGCAGGCGCGCCACGAACGCTGCCACCGCCGCGAACAACGGCACCAGGTCGGTCTCGGCGGCGTCCTGCAGGCGCTCGACCAGTGCATTGGCCTGCCCGGCCAGGGCCGTGGCCCCTACCGCGCCCAGTCCACCGGCCTGACGATGCAGGTGCAGCGCGGCTGCGGCGCGGTCGCCGGCCTGCAGCGCGCGTTGCACGGCGGCCAGGTCACCTTCACTGGCCTGCAGCAGGCTGTCACGCAGCTGCTCGGCCACGGCACGCGAGCCGAAGCGCTGCTGCAGCGCCGCCAGATCGGGCACGGCATCGGCATCGTCGGCCACGCTGTCCGGCAGTGGCGCCTCGAACGCCTGTCCCTGCGCCTGCGGCAACCAGCGCAGCAGTGCCGCGCGCAGCGTGGCCAGTGACAGCGGCTTGGCCAGCACTTCGTCCATCCCCGCTTCGCGGCAACGACGCGCATCGTCATCCAGCACGCTGGCGGTCAGCGCCAGCACGGTCAGCCGCGGCTGGCCGGTGCGCCCCTCGCGCTCGCGCAGCAGGCGGGCGAAGGCGAAGCCATCGAGCACCGGCATGCGGCAATCGGTAATGACCAGATCGAAGTGCTCCGATGCCAGCCGATCCAGCCCCTGCTGGCCATCGCCGACCAGCACATGCGGCACTCCCAGCTGCTGCAGGCGCCAGGCCATCATCGCCTGGTTGGTCGGATGGTCCTCGATCACCAGCACGCGCGCCTGGCGCAGCGACGCAGGCAGCAGGGCGGCCTGCTCCTGTTCGGCGGCCAGCGCTTCCACGTCACCGCTGCCGGCTTCCACCAGCGACAGCCTCGCCTCGGCGCGGGTGCCCTCGCCCAGCGTGCTGTGCAATACCAGTTCGCCATCCATCATCTGTACCAGGCGCTGGCTGATGCTCAGGCCCAGGCCGGTACCACCGTGGTCGCGCTGGATGTAGACACCGGCCTGGGTGAACGGCGCGAACAGGTGCTGCAGCTGTTCCGGCGCGATACCGATGCCGGTGTCGGTGACGCTCAGGCACAGGGGCTGCGCACCGTCCTCGCCGGTCGGCCCCGTCACCTCCAGCTGCAGGCGTACTTCACCCTGCGCGGTGAACTTGATGGCGTTGCTGAGCAGGTTGAAGACGATCTGGCGCAGGCGTACGCCGTCCACTTCGTGCGCAGGCGCCAGCGCCGGGTCGATCTGCACATGCAGGTCCAGGCCACGTGCGCTGGCCTGCGCCGACAGCAAGCGGCACACGCTTTCCAGCAGGGGCCGCAGCGGCTGGGGTACTGGCTCCAGGCGCATTGCGCCGGCCTCCAGCCGCGAGTAATCGAGGATGTCATCGAGGATCTGCCGCAACATCTGCGCCGAGTCCTCGATCACCCGCAGGATGCGCTGCTGCTCGGCATCCAGCGGCGAATGCGCCAGCACTTCCAGCATGCCCAGCACGCCGCTCATCGGCGTGCGGATCTCATGGCTCATGGTGGCCAGGAAGTGCGATTTCGCCTCTGCAGCCTGTTCGGCCTCGGCCTTTGCCAGGGTCAGGGCATCGGCCTGCGCGCGGGCCTCGCTCGCATCCACCCAGTAGCCACTCCAGGTCACCACCCCGGCCTCGGCAGCATAGGGCTGCGCCTGGGTACGCACCCAGCGCGGGCCTGCGCCGTCGCCACGCAGGCGGAATTCCAGCACGAGCGGTGCGAACTGGTGCGCAGCCTGTTCGACGGCCTGCAGGATCCGCGCGCGATCGTCCTCTTCAACGCGGTCCAGCAGCATCCTGGCGTCCTGCTCGGCCTGCTGCCGGGTGATCCCGAACAGGGCCTGCAGGTCACCGGCAATGAACGGGAAGCTGAGCGTTCCATCCACGTCGCGACGGGCCTGGTAGACCACGGCAGGCAGGTTGTCGGTCACTTCGGCCAGGCGCTGCTCCAGCTGGCGTCGCCCGGCCACCTCACGGCGCAGGCGCCAGTAGCCGATGGCATGCACCAGCAGCGCGGTCAGCAGCACAAGCAGCAGCGGCACACCCCAGCGCAGCGCTCGGCTCCAGTCGACACCATTGTGGTACTCCACCGCCAGCCAGTCGCTGCGCAGCGCCTCGCGCGTGCGCGGGGTCATCTGCAGCAGCAGCCGGTCGAAGGTGGTGGCCAGCGCGGCATGGCGGCGTTCGACCGCCAGCACCAGCTGGTCGTTGAAGCCCGCCGGCGCCGCCACCTGCAGGCGGCCGGGAAAACGGTCGCGCAGCAGATGATCGACCACGGCCAGATTGCCCACGTACGCGTCGGCCTCGCCATCGATCAGGCGTTGCAGCGCCTGCTCGGCGCTGCGCGCGGCAATGATCCTGGCCTGCGGTGCCTGCTGCAGCACATAGCCACGCACGCGCTCGGGATCGGAAAGCAGCACGCGCTTGCCCTGCAGGTCCGACAGGCCCAGCAGCGCCGGGGCATCCTGGCGGCTGACGATCACGTTGGGCACGCTGATGAAGGGCTGGCTGAACACCCACTCCGGGCCCAGGTAGGCCGAATCCGCCGGAATGCCCATCACCGCCTGCAGATCACCGCGGCGCGCCTTCTCGCGCACATCGAACCAGTCATGGCTGTTCTGCGGGTGCAGGTTGGCACCGGCCTGCATCAACCGCTGCAGGTACTCGCTGGCCAGGCCACTGGGCTTGCCTTCTTCGTCGGCGAACGACAGCGGCGCCGCATTCGGTGCGAAACCGATCGTCAGCGGCTGCTCCAGCACCCGCTGCTCGGCCTGGCTCAGGGCCAGCTGTGCCGAGGCCGACCACTGCGGCGGCGGCAGCCAGCGCCGCGCCAAGGCATCGCGCTCGGCCTGGCTGGTCGCGGCCAGGGCCACGTCCAGCGCTTCGGCCAGCGGCTGCTTGCCATTGGGCACGCCGAAATGGAGGCGCTCGGGCGGCAGATCGCTGGGTCTCAACAGCACCACGCCCTGCAGGCGTTCGCGCGCAATCAGTTCGTTGGCGACATAGGCGTTGCCGATATAGACGTCAGCTTTGTCGTCTCTGACCATCTGCAGGGCCGCAAGCGAGCTGTTTGCGACAAGCTGTCGGGCGCGCGGGAAACGCGCGCGCACCTGCGGGCCCGTGAGGAAATCCTGCTCGATCACCACCCGCAGGCCGTCCAGATCGGGGTTGTCGGAGGCACGCAGGTCATCCGGGCGGCCCACCAGGGCCAGTGGCGACTCGCCATAGGCAGCGGTGTAGACCATGCAGCCGGTGCGGTCGGCACTCAGAGCGACGTTCATCACTACGTCGATCTCGCCATGACATGCCGCATCCAGCACGGAAGTCCAATCAGGGTAGCGGCGGGCCTCAACCTTCACACCCAGCCGGCGAGCAAGAAGCGACAGGTAATCCGGGCCCAGCCCCACCTGCTGGCCATCACGCAGGGACTCAAACGGCGGCCAGCCACTGTCATACTGGCCCACGACGATGCTCGGATGGGCGGCGAGGTACTCGCGTTGCCGGGGGCTGAGTGACAGCGGCCCAGGAACGGCCTGCGCCAGGGCTGCCGGCAGCACCAGTGAGGCCAGCAGCAGGACCAGCCCGCGAACAGCCCAGCTACGCATCGGCGTCGATCTCCTAGAATCCTTGCCAAGGTCCGCGGTGGTCGCGGTCCGGCCTGCCCGGTGGCCATACTAGAGCATGAGCTTGCGCATCATCATCGCAGACGACCACCCGGTGGTCCGTATTGGTACCCGCGCCGTCATCGAGTCGAGCGGGGTCGGTCGCGTGGTGGGCGAGGCCGACAGCGCACAGGCGCTGATGGCCCTGCTCGGCAGCCAACCCTGCGACCTGCTGGTGACCGACTACTCCATGCCAGGCAGCCCTCAGGCCGACGGCTTCGCCATGATCGGCATGATCCGTCGCCGCTACCCCGACCTGCCGGTGCTGATGCTCAGCGTCTCCAACAACCTGGCGATCCTGCGCATGGTGCTCGACAGCGGTGTGCTCGGCCTGGTCGACAAGAGCTCGTCGATGGACGAACTGCCGCAGGCCATCCAGGCGGTCTACCGGGGCCAGCCCTACATCAGCCGCAGCCTGCGTGAGCGGGTGGAGGCCGCCGGCAGCTGGCGCATGCGCGAGGGCGACGGCAAGCCGTTGTCGCCGCGCGAGGTGGAGGTGCTGCGGCTGCTCGGCACCGGCATGACGGTGAAGGAGATCTCGCTGCAGCTGCACAAGAGCGTCAGCACCATCAGCCGGCAGAAGGGCGACGCCATGCTGAAGCTGGGCCTGAAGGGCGATGCCGAGCTGTTTGACTACCTGCGCGATGGCAATATCTGAGAACTGGTTCACATAATTTGACCGGTCTCAGACGCCTGCTTTGACCGGCCACGGTTCTGTGCAAAGATGGTGGGGCATGGGTTCTCAATGCGAGGTCGAAGGAATCGACCGGCTCATGTCCTCGCTCCCGTCCGTGGTGGATGGGGTGCGGCTTCCTGCCGGCCGTCTGGCCCGGCAACGCTGACCATGGAGAGGCGCATGCATCATCCCCCCGAGCTACGTTGGACCCTGCCGTTGCGGCCCCTGCGCGCATTCGCGGCGTGCCTGCTCGTCTCTCTTTCCGCTGCGGCCTGCAGCGCCGCCGATCCGGCCCCCTCGTCCTCCCAGCCTGCGCCTGCGCAGGCTGCCAAAGCGCCCCGACAGGATGTTGCCCCGATGCAGAACCCCTCTCCCGATGCCGCCGTCACCCCGCCCGACGCGCCGACCGTGATGTACTTCACCTACCAGGTGGACGGTGATGGCGCGACCTCCTACGAGGTCCAGAACGGCAGCGTGGCGACCTTCTGGTTCGGCCATACCTTCACCCTCGATGGCACCACGTACTACACCGGTTTCTCGTGGGATACCCGCGAGCATTACGGCACGCCGGGCGAACAGCAGCCGGCCGGCCCGGATGACCGCGCCAACCTCGCCGAGGCCACCTTCGTACTGGCCGGCAGCGACGCCAGGAAACCGTGGAAGTTCCGCGGCCAGGAATGGACCATCGGCGCCCTCGGTGCCTACGACAAAGCCGACGACGTCGATACCCGGCGCACGCCGCTTGAACATCGCACCGCCGATGGCCGCCTGCTGCTGGCCGTCCCTACCATCAGCTTCGACCGTGGCATCAGCAGCAGCGGCTACGCGCTGCTGCTGTTCAACCCCAAGCGCAGCGAAGACGACGTGGACAGCAAGGTCTGGCGCTATGTCGGCTCGGTGCGCACCGGCGAAGACAACAGCGCCGCCTGCGATGGAGGCAACGTGATGCCCTGCACCGACAGCGATGGCGAGCTGGCCTTCGTCGCCGATGGCAACGGCCTGCCGCGGCTGACCGTCACCTTCAAGGGAACCACCATCGACGCACCCGGCAAGACCCGTGCGCTGGGTACCGGTGACGCCGTGCACTACACCTTCAACAGCGCGACCCAGCAGTACGTCGCGCCCTGATTGCCACCCGCACACGCGGGTTACCTGTTGACCGACATGTTCTTGACTCATGGATGAGTCCGGTTGGCGAATCGCGGCATCGGCCGCTCCATCAACCCCGAGGAAGACGTCATGGCACAGCATGACTACAGCAGAAAGGAAGTCCTGGACATCGTCGAGCAGGTCGCCCGGCACAAGGGCATTCCCGTCGATGATTTCATGCGCTTCGCGCACATCGAGACCGGCGGCACTTTCAATGAGCGCGCCCACAACATCTCGTCCGGCGCCAAGGGCCTGTTCCAGTTCGTGCCCGGTTCCGCGCGCCAGTATCACCTGACCGGCCACGAGTTCGACCCGACCCGCAATACCGAAGCGGCCGCGCAGATGTACCAGGACAACCTGGACTCGATGGCACGCCGCAACGAGCGCACCGGCAACCCGTACCTGTCCGGCGGGGCGGCGCCGACCGGTCTGGACCTGTACCTGGCCCACCAGCAGGGCAGCGCCGGCTATGGCTCGGTGCAGACCGCGATCGCCACTGGCACCTTTGGCGTGGTGCGCAACGGCCATGGCGAAGAGATCAACATGCGCCGCAACGTGCTCAACCAGATCGGTTCCGATGCCAGGGCGCTGACCGGCCACACCCTGGCCGAGATGCGCGGCATGAATGATGGCGACCTGGCGCGCACCTTCTCCAGCTACTACATCCACAAGTACGCGGCGATCAGCATTCCGGAGAAGAACATCGCGCCACAGACGGTGACGTCGGGCCAGGCCCAGACTCCGGCAGCGGCCAGCGCCGCCGTGGCGGCCGGTGCTGCCACGCTGGCGGCGACCGCAACCGCTGCAGCCGCGCCGAAGCCGGGCATCGAACTGCAGGCGGCCTACGAGGCCGGCGTGAAGTATGACCACGTCAAGTACGCCATCAATATTCCGGGCCACGCGCTGTACGTACCGGGCAAGACCGGCAAGAACGTGGAGCAGGGCTACATCGACTGTTCCGGTTGGGTCGGCACCCTGCAGAACCGCACCATGGACGAGATCAACCAGAAGGCCGGGCATGCAGTGTTCAGCAAGGCCGACCGCATCGACCTGGGCAACCTGGGTTCCGGTGGCATCGTACGCAAGGCGTTCGACCAGTCCGGCGTGCTGCTTGACCGCGACGCGATCCTGAAGCCCGATGCGCTGAAGGAAGGCATGATCATCGGCCTGGATACGGCCAGGACCCGCCACGAGCACTGGAACGGCATCGACCACATCGTGATGGTGGTGCGCGACCCCAACACCGACAAGCTGCTGATCAGCCAGTCCACCGGCAGCAAGGGCGTGCACACGATGCCGGTGGAGGACTACCTCAAGCAGGTGAAGGAGCACCCGAACTGGAAGCTGTACGCCTCCGATCCGCTGTCCAAGGCGCGCGACCTGCTGGAAAACCGCACCCAGTCGCACGAGCAGACCCAGGGCACGCCTGCGGCCGAGCACAAGGCCGCTGCCACGCCGCACGCCGAACCGTACAAGCAGGGCGCGCACAGCGAGGGCGTGCGCACGGTCCAGGAGCAGCTGGGCCACCTCGGCTACGTCGGTGCCGACGGCAAGCCGCTGGTCGAGGATGGCCGCTTCGGCCGCAACACCGACGCGGCGGTGCGCCAGCTGCAGAAGGACAACGGGCTGGTCGCCGACGGCATCGTCGGCGCGAAGACCCTGGAGGCGATCCGCGAAGCCCGCGAGCGCCCACTGCTGAACGACGAACGGCACCCGCGCAATCCGATGTACCTGCAGGCCACCGAAGGGCTGGAGCGGCTGCCGGCCGGTACCTTCAGGGATCGCCACGCGCTGGAAAGCGCCGCAGCGGCCCTGACCAAGGAGGCGCATGCCGCCGGCCTGCAGCGCATCGACTCGGTGGTGCCCAGCCCGAACGGCGAGCGCCTGTTCGCCGTGCAGGGCACGATAGGCGATCCCGCAGCCAGCCGCGTGGCGGTGGAAACGCGCGCCGCCAGCGAGCAGAGCCTGGCCGTCAGCAGTGGCGCGGTGCAGGGCGCCCCGAACGTGCTGCACCAGCCGCAGGATGCCCAGCAGGAGCAGGCCCGGCAGGCGCAGAAGGCCATGGGGGTCTGACCTCGCCAATGCCTTGGGAGACAAGGGAGGGCCACGTCCGCGTGGCCTTTTCCCTATCTGCCAGCTGAGCGGCCGCGCCCGCTTTCAGCCTCGCTTCATGCCGCCTGCCGCTAGATGAATGCGCAAGCCGCCCGGTGGGCAAGGCAATGTTCCGGCAATGTTGGAACGTCAGCGTGGTCTCCACGGCAGCCGGGGCGCCCGCGCCCTCCCTGCCCAGCGTGGCATGCACCTCACAGGAGAACGAACATGCTCAGTACTTCCACACTCAGCTTCCGTGGTCTGGCGATGGCCCTGGCACTGGTGGCCGGTGTTGCCGTGGTCAGCGATGCCAGCGCGATGTCGAGGAAGGACAAGCGCACCCTGGTCGGCGCCGTCGTCGGCGGCGTGGCCGGCAACCTGCTCTCCAACGGCGACCCTGCAGCCACCGTCGGTGGTGCCGTGGCCGGTGGTGCGATCGGCAACCTGACCACCTCCGACCGCCGCGACCGTCGTTATTACGACAACCGCTACTACGACAACCGTTACGATCGCCGCTACGATCGCCGCTACTACCGCAGCGGCTATTACGACCGTGGTGACAACCGTCGCTGGCAGCGCGAGCGCTACTACGACAACCGCTACTACAACGACCGCGGCCGCCATCGCGGCTGGTAAGCGGCGCGGCGCCTTCGCCGATGCGGATGCACGGACGGGCGGGTCGATGGCCCGCCCGTTTGCGTTGGCCGCGGCCATGGCGTTGAATGCGCAGCCTTGGATGTGACTTTTCCCACTCGGGCTGCGGCATGACGTCTTCCTCTCACCGCGTGCAGGGCCTCAACAATGACGAGGTCGCTGCCGACTGGCCACCCATCAGCGCCGCGGACATCGCGTGGCTGAGCGCGCGATACCCGCAGCTGGGCGAGCACAGCCAACCCCGCTGGCACAGCCCGCGGCCGCTGTCGGCCGCCGCCATCGTCGACGGCGTGGACGGCGCGGTGTTCGTCAAGCGCCATCACCACAGTGTGCGCAGCGCGGCCTGCCTGGAAGAAGAGCATCGCTTCATCGCCCGTCTCGCCGCAGCGGGCGTGCCGGTGGTGCAGGTGCTGGCGGCGGTTGATGGCCACACTGCGGTCGAACACGGCGAATGGACGTTTGAACTGCACGATGTCGGCGTGGGCGACGACCTGTACCGCGACGCGGTGTCGTGGTCGTTGCTGACCGATGTCGCGCAGGCCCGCGAAGCCGGGCGCATGCTAGCGCGGCTGCACCGTGCCTCCGCCAGCTACCACGCGCCACAGCGCAGTACCCACCTGCTGGTCGCGCGCGATGATCTGATCCGTGCCGACGATCCGATCGAAGCAATCAAGGCCGACCTGCCCGCACGGCCGGGGCTGGCCCGTTACCTCGCACGCATCCCCTGGGAAGCGCAGCTGCAGCGCGACGTGCTGCCATGGCACGCCGGCCTGGCCGCGCGCCTGCGCGACGAACCCCAGTTGTGGGCGCACAACGACTGGCATGTGTCCAACCTGCTGTGGCGCGACGGGCAGGTCAGTACCGTGCTGGATTTCGGCCTGGCCTCGCCCACCAGCGCGCTGTTCGACCTCGCCACCGCGATCGAGCGCAACGCGGTGGCGTGGCTGGAACTGGAGCGCGGCAGGGATGCAGTGCGCATCGACATCGCGCTGGCGTTGCTTGATGGCTACCGCGAAGTGCTGCCGCTGTCGGGTACGCGCGTGCATCTGCTGGCCGACCTGCTGCCGATGGTCCATTTCGACTTCGCACTGTCCGAAGTGGAGTACTTCGAAGGCATCACTGGCTCCACCGCGAATGCGGACGTGGCCTGGCAGCCGTTCATGCTGGGGCATCCCGCATGGTTCCACAGCGCGCCGGGGCAGGCCCTGCTGCAGGCCCTGCACGCTGCAGCGTGACCCGGTTGACGCACCGTCGGGGTCAGAGCCCTTTCCTTCGGAAAGGGCTCTGACCCCGCAGCCTGAAGGGCACCGGCTCGCAAATCCGTACCATTTGTAGTGAAATGGTCACCTGAAGCGGGGGTGCCTGGATCTGCCAGGCTGAGAGAGTCCCTTGGAACCTGATCCGGTTTGCACCGGCGTAGGGAGCTTTGAGCCGCAGCCACACCCCCGTCATGGGCCGGTGCACCTGCGCGCCGTCGCTTCGTCTCCCTTGTTGTCCGAAGACGAACCGAATGAACCGCTGCCTGCGCCCCACCCTGCTCTCCCTCGCCCTCTGCGCCGCGCTGCCGCTGCACGCCAGCGAGGCCGAGGCGTCCCCCGATGCGGCTGCCACCGGCGCCGAACGCTCGCCGACCGAGCTGGCAGCAGTGCGCGTGCAGGCCGGCAAACCGAAGGCCGACACCTCGCGCGTGAACGCCTTCGGTGGCGGCAGCTGGAAGGACACGCCGGCGTCGGTGAACGTGCTCGAGCGCGATTACCTCGACCGTCGCCAGGTACGTTCGCTGTCCGAACTGGCCAGCAACGATGCCTCGCTGGGTGATGCGTATGCGCCGGTGGGCTACTACCAGAACATCGCCATCCGCGGCTTCGCACTGGACCCCGCCACCGGCTACCGCTTCAACGGGCTGTCCATCGCCGGCGAACAGCGCCTGGCGCTGGAGAACGTGCAGTCGGTGGAAATCCTCAAGGGTGAAGCCGGCCTGGCCGCAGGCGTGATGGCGCCTGGCGGCATCATCAACTACATCGGCAAGCGCCCGGCCGAAGTGCGCACCGCCACGCTCGGCACCGATTCGGAAGGCTCGCGCTATGTCGCCGTCGATGTCGGCCACTGGATCACCCCGCGCTTCGGCCTGCGCCTGAACGCCGCGTGGGATTCCAGCAACGCCTATGTCGAGCACGCCGATGGCCGCCGCAACGTCTACTCGCTGGCGGCCGACTGGCTGATCGGCGAGCACGGCAAGCTGGAAGTGGATGCCAACTACCAGACCAGCTCGCAGCGCTCGGTGTCGGGCTACCAGCTGCTGGGCGCGCGCGAACTGCCGCGTGGCGTCGACCGCGAGCACCTGCTGGGCTACCAGCCGTGGCAGCGCCCGGTGGATATCGCCAGCACCAACATCACCGCCCTGCACACCTACGATTTCAGCGACGCCTGGCAGTCGCGTGTCTCGGTCGGCCACAGCCGCTCGGTGATCGATGACAACGTCGCGTTCGCCTACGGCTGCTACTACGCCACGCAATGCGCCGATGGCAGCGTGCCGGGCAACTACTTCG
Source organism: Stenotrophomonas sp. 57 (assembly GCF_030291075.1). NCBI lineage: Bacteria > Pseudomonadati > Pseudomonadota > Gammaproteobacteria > Lysobacterales > Lysobacteraceae > Stenotrophomonas > Stenotrophomonas sp. 57. Next base: position 188,813 of record NZ_CP127407.1, on the reverse strand, counting down.
CGCCCAACGGCGACTACGACATCTACGACTACCGCAGCCCGGATGACACCCGCCGCAACCAGCAGGCGCGCGCCGAACTGCGCGGCCGCTTCGAGACCGGCAGCGTCGGCCATCAGCTGACCATCGGTGCCGACTACTTCCGCCGCACCGTGGACAAGCGCCCCAGCGTCAACGAGTACGTCGGCACCAGCAACATCCACGAAGCACCGGTGCCGGTGTTCGAACCGTCGCCGAAGATGCCCGGCCCGTCCGCACGGCGTCTGGACAGCCGCCAGACCGCGTTCTTCGCGCTGGACCGGATGAGCTTCGGCGATGACTGGCAGTGGCTGGCCGGTGGCCGCTTCGTGCGCCTCGACGAGCGCGCCTACGACAAGCGTGGCGTCCCGCAGCGGCACAGCCGCCTTTCGCGCTTCCTGCCGCAGACTGCGGTGGTGTGGAAGGCCACCGACCAGCTCAATGCCTACGCCAGCTACGTGCGCGGCATTTCGCTGGGCCAGGAAGCACCGTTCTGGACCAGCAATGCCGACACCTTCCTGCCGTCGGTGCAGTCGCGGCAGCTGGAAGTGGGCGTGAAGTACGTGCCGGTCGAAGCGCTGACCCTGGGCGCGGCGGTGTTCCGCATTTCGCAGCCGTACCAGTACGCAAAGCCGGACAACAGCGACGTCGGCTACACCTTCGTCGAAGAAGGCACGCAGACCCACACCGGCCTGGAGCTGACCGCCAACGGCCAGCTGACGGACGCATTGCAGATCGTGGCCAGTGCCAGCGTGCTGCAGGCGCGCGCTCGCGATACCGGCACGCCCACCTATGAAGGCCATCAGCTGGTGAACGTGCCGAAGGTGCGGGCCAGTGTGCACGTGGCCTATGCGCTGCCGTTCGTGCAGGGCCTGGACGTGACCGGTGGCTGGCGCTATGCCGGTGCCAACGTGGCCCGCGCCGACGGCGGCGTGCGTGCACCGGACTACTCGGTGTTCGACGCCGGCCTGCGTTTCCAGCATCGCCTGCACGAGCGTGCGGTGACCTGGAACCTGTCGGTGGACAACGTGTTCAACCGCTTCTACTGGCGCGATACCGGCAGCAGCGGCGGTGACTACTACCTGTTCCCCGGCGCACCGCGACAGGCGCGCCTGTCGGTGACGTTCGCGCTGTGAGCGGCGTGATGCTCGAGTGGACCGCCGCGCTGTTCAGTGTGCTCGGCGTCTGGCTGATGGCCAGGCGCCGGCTGTCGGCATGGCCGGTGGGCCTGCTGTCGGTCACGCTGTACGGGTTGGTATTCGCCGAGGCCAAGCTGTACTCGGACACCCTGCTGCAGGTCGCCTTCGGTGGGTTCCTGGTCTACGGCTGGCTCAACTGGCGCCAGCACGCCGCCGATGAAGGCAGCATCCGCATCGTGCCGTTGGCACGCGGCACGCTGCTGCGCGACCTGGCCATCGGCCTGTGCGGTGGCGTGGCGCTGGGAGCCGGCATGCACACCTTCACCGACGCCGCGCTGCCGTGGCTGGACGCGATGCTGACCGCACTGAGCCTGGTTGGCCAGTGGTGGCAGGCGCGCCGCCACGTGGCCTGCTGGTGGGTGTGGATCGGGGTGGACGTGGTCTACGTGGGCGCGTATCTGTTCAAGTCGCTGCATGTGACCGCCGCGCTGTACGTGTTCTTCCTCGGGCTGGCCGTGTTCGGCCTGCGCGCATGGAGCGCGGCCGCACGCGAACCGCAGGTGGCGCCGGTGCGTTGATGCGGATGGCCGGGCTGGGCGCCGGCAGTCGCCAACCTGGGTTGGCGCGCGCCTGCTGACCAAGGTCGGCATCTACCAGGCATATCCACGCATGGCGTGGATCTACTGGGTTAGCACAAGGCCCAACCGCAGCGGCTGGCGCATGTCCGCCGGCGGTGCGGCCTGCAACGGCGCCGCCTGCAGGGTCGCGCGCAGGTCCGCATCCACCTGGCGGTCACCCAGGCTGTCGAACTCCAGCTTCGAAATGCGACCGTCCGCCGCAATCCACAGGCTCACCGGTAGCGGCGCAGGTGTATCCGGGTGTGCCCGCAGCCACTCCACCACGCGCTGCGCCTGCGGGTCCTGCTCCTGCTGCAGGCGCTGCTGCAGCTGGCCCCCTACCGCAGCGGCATAGGCCATCCAGTGCGCAGGCGCTTCCTGTGCGGACACCGAGGCACTCCCCAGTGCCAATGCGCCGAACAACGCGGCCAACGGCCGCCACCAGCGCCGCACGTTGGTCCCGTTCCCAGTCATGGCCGTCGCCTGCCTCCTGCACTCCCATCCAGCGCGCCATGGTCGGCGCCATAGATGACAGGCAGATGGCGGGCCGTGATGGCCCGGCGCGATCAATCGCCGAGGTCGGCCAGCACTTTGCGCGAGGGCGCGAAGAAGGTCACGCCGGTGGTGGCGGTGGAGAAATCGAGGATGCGGTCGTGCAGCGGCGCGGGATTGCCGATGAACATGCGCTCGAGCATCTTCTCGATCACCCACAGCCGGCGCGTGTAGCCGATGAAGTAGGTGCCGTACTCGCCGCGGCCCGGGTTGGCGAACGGCATGTTGTCACGCAGGATCTCGTGCTCGCCGTCGGCATCCTCGATGGTGCACAGCGTCTTGTGCGACTTCTGCGCATCGGCCGGCGCATCGTCCAGTTCGATGTTGTCGTGCTTGGTGCGGCCGATGATGGCTTCCTGCGCCTCGGTCTTCTGTGCGCGCCACGCACCAAGATTGTGCAGGTACTTCTGCACCACCACGTAGCTGCCGCCGGCGTGGTCCGGGTCCTCATCGCCCACGATGGTGGCTTCCGGCAACGACAGCCCTTCCGGATTGGCGGTGCCATCGACGAAGTCGAGCAGGTCGCGGCCATCGAAGTAGCGGAAACCGGCGACATCATCGACCGTTTCCACCGCGTCACCAAAGGCCATCAGCAGGTTGCGCTCGAACGCCACGATCAGGTCCATGGTGCGTGCACGGATGTGGTACAGCAGGTCACCCGGCGTGGACACGGCGGTGTGGGTGGCGCCCTTGATCTTGCGGAACGGGTGCAGTTCGCGCGGCGGCGTGGTGCCGACCAGCGGCTGCCACACGCGATGACCAATGGCCACGTTGCAGGTGAAGGTCCGCTCGATCTCGCGGATGGCGGTGTTCTTGATCAGGTCGTCGGTGCTGGCGAGCACCTCGCGTGCCTTCGCGATCGAGGCCTCGTCATCCTTCACCTTCAGCACCAGGAACGCCGCCGAATGGGTGAGCGGCGCGGTGATCTGCTGTGGCTCGTTGTCGAGCGTGTGGTTGAGGGCGGTGATCGGTGCGGGCTGGGAGTTCACGGCGGTTCCTGCTGGCTTGAGGCGGGCGCATCGCGCGTGGCGATGTGCGGGCGATCATAGCGGAACCACCTGACCGGCGACGGAGCGGTTCTCGTTCCGTCCACCGCTAGAAAGCGCGAAGGCGTCAGCCCGCATCACTCCAGACTGCCAGTTCGTAGCCATCCAGATCGCGGAAGTGGAAGCGGCGGCCACCGGGGAACGCAAACGCCGCCTGCACCATCTCGCCACCGGCGGCGAGCACGCGCTGCTGGGCATCGGCAAGGTCTGCGCAGTACAGGATCACCAACGGCCCCCCGTGTGCACGCACTGGTGCGTCAGACACGAAGCCGCCCTTCAGGCGACCATCGTCGAACTCGGTGTAGGCCGGCCCGTAGTCGGTGAAGTGCCAGCCGAACACCTCGCCGTAGAAGCGTTTGCTGCGCGCGATGTCAGCGACGTTGAATTCAATGTTGTCGATGCGGCGTTCGGCATCGTGGGGCGCGGCAGGATTCATGGCGTGGCTCCGTGGTGGGAGCCCCAGCTTCCATCAGCGCGGCATCGAGGTCTTGAACGAAACGGCCATCATTACCCCCATTCCAGGCGCAGTTCGCTGGCGGTCATGCCGGCCAGCTCGCGCGCCTCGCGGCTGAGATGGGCCTGGTCGGCATAGCCGGCCTCGGCAGCCAGCATCGCCAACGGATGCCGTGGCAACGCGCGACTCTGGCGCAGGAAACGTTGCAGGCGCAGGATCCGCTCCAGCGTCTTCGCCCCATACCCGAGCTGCGACTGGCTCAGGCGCCTCAGGCTGCGTGGGCTCAGGTTCAAGCGTGCCGGTAGCTCATCCAGCGTGGCATCACCTCGGGCAAGTGCCTGGAACAATGCATGCGCACGCTGCGCCGGGGTGTCGAGCGCGGCGGCTTCCATGTGCTGCTGCAGGCAGTGCGCCATCCGATGCAGGCGTTGTGCAGGCGCGGTATCGCCGATGGAGGCGGCAGCCTTCAGCGCCCACGTGCCTTTCAGATCCACCAGCGGCACGGCCTGGCCGATGATGTCGGCCAAGGGCAGGCCCAGCGCCGCCAGCGCCTGGCCAGGGCGGAAGCGCGCGCCGAGTACCTGCGCACCCGGTGCCAGCGCAGGATGCGCTGCAACGCGATCGGGGCCGACAACGAACAGCGCACCGTCGCGCCAGAGGATATCCACGCAACCATCAGGCAGCTCGGTGATGTGCCCGTCGGCATCGGCAGGAAGCTGGCTCTGCCACAGCTGGCCAAAATGGCCACGCAGCGGCGCAGGCGCCGGATGCTCCTGGTAGGCCGTGCCGGTACCTGCGAGAGAGGAAGGGTCGCCCATGCCGCATTGTGGCGCCACACGACCCATAAAAGTGAAGCCCGGCGCGAGGCCGGGCTTCGGTTGGCGTGTGGGAGAGAGAGAGAGAGAGTCACACGCCAGCACAACACGCACTAACGACAGGCGTTTGTTACCAGGTGAAGCGCGGGCCCACGAACCACTCGCGGTCGCCGGCCTTGGCCAGCTTCACTTCGCCACTCAGGCCCCAGTTCTGGTTGAACTTGGCGGTGGCGCCCACGCGGCCGTAGAACTCGCCGTCCGGGTTGTAGCCGTGCTTCTTGCTGAAATCTTCGTAGCCGGCCATCACGTAGCCTTCCACGTACGGGTTGAACGCGGTGCGCACGCCCACTTCGGTGGAGTAGCCGTTGAAGTCCAGGCCGCGCTTCTCGTCGTACTTCTGGTACGCAACACGGGCCACCAGGTCGGTGTTCGGTGCGATGCCGTAGTTGTAGCCGACACCCAGGCGCCACTGGTCGACGTCATTCTTGAACTTGTCGGTCTCCTGCGCGCTGTAGTCGCCGAAGATGTGGAAGTTCGGGTGCACCGCCACGGAACCCTTCACCTTCCAGCCGTCGGCGTCGCCGCCCTTGGCATCGGTGTTCACGTAGCCGCCTTCAACGTAGTTGTACGACAGGCCATCGGTCGCCGATGCAGCGAACGGCAGAGCAGCCAGAAGACCCAGGGCGAGCAGCGAATTCTTGTTCATCGGGACACACCTTTAATTATTTTGGTTTCGTCAACCGCCTCCCGGGAGGGGGAGAGAGAGGAGGCGGTCGACAGGTGTGAATTATCCGTTAGGGGGTCTAATCGATCCTGAATATTGAACTGACTGGTATGTAAATAAGGCTCCCGTTCAGGGAACTCCCTATCCCACCGCTAGTAGCCACGTGCTCATAGTTGGTCACTTGTGCCCGAACTATGGGAACTGTGAGTATTGAGATGCCATAGGTTCGACAGAGCTCGCCTAAGGCTGACTTCAGATCAGTGCCTCGATCGATGACGATCACGTGTGGAAGCTGCGCATGCTTGCGCACATAGTTTCTCAGCAGGATTAGAGGCCCTTCGCGCCGAGCAGGACCGAAGACAAAGGCATGGGCCATAACCTTGGACGACGCTTCGTCACGGCCGCAGTAGAGTATCGGGCAGTGGTCTTGCTGCCCTTCGTCTTCGTGTGTGAAGACTCTATTGTCGACCTTGGTTGCATCGATGTGCAGGACAGAATGTACGGAAAGCGCCTGGCCTGACCTAAACCGAGCATCGGAACGCGGCCTGTTTGCTTGATAGTTTCGCTTTCCGCCAACAGCAAGGTCGCGTTGCTCCCTTGAAACGGATCTCACTCTTCTGACGAGCGCCTTCCGACCAGGCACAGGAACGCCAGCACACTTGCACTGCAGTGCTAGCTCTCGATGCAGATCGGCTAGCGTCGCAACCTTGCCTTTTAGCCAATGTGAGCCTATGACTCCACTTACAAGCTCTGATTGCGCGCGAGTGAGACGACTCGATCGGTTCCCGGACTTTGCGTAGTTGGTGATGAGATCATCTAAAGGATTGCGACCCTCTGCGCGCGCTAGTCTCACCCGCTCCTCCAACTTCCTCATCTTGGGTGTCGCTCGCTTTCCTTCACGAGCAATGCATTCAAGTTTCTTCAGTCTTGCAATTGCCTTTTCCACATCAACTGAACTTGCGAGCGAAGCTGGGCCACTAGCTTCGGCATACAAGTTGTCGATGTTCTTGCTGCACTCGGCCGCAATTGCTTCCGCCTGCTCTTGACTTAGGCTTAAGAGAAAGTTGCGTGTGTCGGTAATCGGTATGTGCTCTATGGGCCCGTGGACTAGCCTATCTGCCAAGAGTCCTGCGGCGACCCCAGTGTTGAACCAAGGGATCTTCTCCATAAGGAACGCGATGCTTTTTGGCCCCATGGAGAGCTGCTTTTCCACTGCAGCAAAGCCCTCTCGGCGTACCATTGAGAGATCTTCATCCCAGTTCTGGTAGATGAACTGCAAGTTCCTGTGGTATCGACTGATGTTGCTTGGCGAGGCCCAGATCTTGTAGTCGATTCCATGGGATGCAGCCCATCGTTCATACACCAGGTTGCGATGTTTCCCATCGTCCAGTATCCACTCATCGGGCTTTCTCTCCACTAGCGTCCTGAGTTTAGAGATGGACTTGCACTCGACGATTTCCACGGAGGACCGTCGAACCACAAAGAAGTCCGCATGGGCGGTGCACACATGATTGCCGCGCCTTATGCCATAGCAAGTCACCTGGCAAACGTATGAGATGACGTCAGGATCAAGCTCTAGCTCAAATGCAAATGTTTGCTCGACTGTGTGACTCTCCAGCCTGCGCACATCGCGACACTTTCGTGAATAGAAGTCGACGATCACATTGTCCAGCGCATATGCGCCAACGCTGCGCCCTGGGTCCTGGCCGAAGAGCTCGAGTGCGAAGGACCTATCTTCTGCTGACAGATCTAGCGTTCTTAGATGATCCCTTAACTGGTCTGGAGTCATTGCCATCTCCCTCATGGCGGGAGATGGCCGCACGGCCCGGAACCGGACCGACGGCGTGGGTCGGGGATATCACGTATGTCCCCACCCGTCAGGGATGGCTGCATCTGGCCGTGGTCATCAGCGTCCAGACCCGGCAGGTGCTGGGCTACAGCGTTTCCAAGCGCCTGACTGAAGAGCTGGTGGTGAAAGCATTTGCCAATGCTTGGGCTCTGCATCCACAACGACCCGGCCTGATCTTCCATTCAGATCGTGGTGGGCAGTACTGGGGGAACCAGTTTCGCCAGCTGCTGCAGTCCCATGACGTGGTCCAAAGCATGAGCCGGCCTGGCAATTGCTGGGACAACGCGGTGGCCGAGAGCTTCTTTGCGACGCTCAAGACAGAAGAGGCTGCCGAGCCTTACGCCAGTAGGGAACAAGCCAGCCAATCCATCGCTGCTTACATCCACGGCTTCTATAATCCAGCCCGGCTACACTCGGCGCTGGGCTATCGCTCGCCTAACAACTACGCCCGGCAGCTCCCGGCTGTCGCATGAAACGGCTTCATGGCGTCCGTTTTCAGGGGGCCAGATCAGATCTTCTTTAGGCAAAGCTTCTCTTGGATAGTCGACACTTTTCTGGACACGAATTGCCCCAAGTACGAGCTGAGGGGCAGAACTCACTGAGATGGCGTGGTAAAACTCATCCGAACTCACCCCTAGGCACTAGCCGTATGAAGATCCCTGCCAACCTGATAGGCGCTCTCGCCGGCCCCACCGCCAGCCTTACAGCGGATGTGGCCTCGGCAGTATGGGAAGCGGCGCTAGACGAGAACGTCCTGGGTAAGGTACCCGTAGTGTCCATTGTGCTTGCCGTACGTCAGGGAGCGGCGGCGATAAGTGATCGTCTGTACGCCGCAAAAGTAGCCCGGTTCCTGGTCGGCGCTGAGAACCTATCGGCCAGCGAACGAGCCCGTGTCGTCGACGAACTCGCTGGAACAGAAGCAAAGCGAGAGCGGTTAGGCGAGTTGCTGCTGGACAAGCTCAACCGCGCGGACCCACTACATAAACCAAAGATGCTGGCCGATCTGTTCGTCGCTGTTGGAAGGCGCAAGATTCCGGCCTCAGACTTTGATCGCCTTTCAGACATGGTGCTCAGCGTATTCCTCGGCGACCTGAGGGATCTCGCCGAGAGGGGAAGCATAGAAGATGTCACTGAAAGCCGCCGCTTCGCACTTCAAGCCTCCGGCTTCCTCGCGTGGGAGGTTGACACGGTGTACGCAGGTGCAGGAGCAAGCTTGAAATGGTCAATCACCGCTGACGGCAGCACTATTCTTAATCACTGCCCACTAGGCGATAGTTGAATGTCTGCACGCTCGCATCAGCGGGCATATCAGCGCTGAACAAGCTGCGCCTGCAGTGCGTACTGGTACTCCCGCCACGCCTTTTGAGCGGGAAGCACACCACTGGCAGCCCCGCAAAAAGTGTGGACAAACGCGGATAATTTCGAGGCGAGTTCTGCACTTGGAACAGTTGGCACTGGCTACCGGTGGCAACGGATGGAGTTTCGCCCTCGCGTGGCAGAGCATTGGTCGGTGTCCGCTTCTGGCCGATAGCGGACATGACAAGCAATGTGCCCCTATTGGTTGAGCTCGGTACTGGGTCCCATTGCCTGGTGCAAGGCGGCTGGCTGCGGGGGCCGCCAGCCTACGCACGCGGAAGTGGACCTGCCCGATGCCCTGGAGGCAGTAGGCGACCGACAACGCCACGATCTCTTTGCCGGATCCGTAGCGCCGACGCGGTAGGCCACCAGGCAGGGGCCCTCGCTCTAGCCGAACTACTTCAGCCCATTGGCGTGCCTGCTCAGATGTGAGGCGCCATTAGATGTAAAGCAAGGCTGCTAGCTGTAACTGAAAATCCCATGCTCTACTAATCAATCTAAGCCATGCTGATTTGTTCTGTGGCCTCCCTATCTGCTGGTCGCGGAGGTACGATCTCTTGGCAGATTGCCCCATTCTCCATCACTATGATGCGATCGGCGCTAGCAATCGTTTCTGGGCGGTGTGCGATGATCAATCTTGTTAGTGAAAGCTTTTTTATGGAGTCATTTACTAGTTTTTCACGAACAATATCCAGGTGGCTCGTTGCTTCGTCGAGTAGCAGGATCTTTGGCTGTCGATATAGAGCCCTGGCGAGAAGGATTCTTTGCTTCTGTCCGCCGGAGAGGGAACTTCCCATGTCACCAATTAAGCTGAAATAGCCCATGGGCATGGCCTCGATATCCTCGCTGACGGATGCCAGTCCTGCCGATTGATGGACAAGATCCTGGTCAACTGGGCTGGTAAAGAAGGAAATGTTGTCCGATATGCTGCCAGCAAATAGCTGGTCTTCCTGCATCACGGCGGCCATATGCGAACGCGCGTTTTCCGGATTGGTTGAATTGACCCCAGCTTCACCAATAAATATCTCTCCTTCCGTGGGCTTCAAGAGTCCCAGGATGAGCTTTAGAAGAGTGCTTTTGCCACAGCCGGAGGCGCCGACAATGGCTAGAGAATCCCCCTCCTCAATTACAAATGAGCAGTTTCTAACCACCCATGGCTCTCCATCGCCATAGCGAAAAGATACATTTCGGACATCAATCTTTCCTGCTGGGGGGGGGGTGTTAATGGCGTCGACAATAGAATCTGGAGGGGTTAGGGCGATATCAGCTAGTCGCTCGCCATGGAGGCGAAGCATTTTGAACTCAACCAGGCGATCAATCAGGGATCCCGTCCGCTGCGCGAACTGATCTCTGTATGCAAGATAAGCTACAAGCATGCCAACAGAAAAAATATTATCCAGCGCGAAAATTGCCCCAAGCCAGATAACAGCGATTCTCTCGAACCCAAAGATCCCTTGGCTGCTGGCTGCGAATAAAATCCCAAGCTTTGCTAAGCCAGCCTCTCTATTGACCGAATCAACAACTAAGTTGTTGTAAACGGCGGTCCTTGATGCTTCCTGGCCTGCAATCTTAAGGCTCTGTATGCCTCTGATTGACTCAAGGAGGTGACCCTGTTGTCGCGCTGAAGAGATCAACTGGCGTTCAGTATCGCTCCGAACTCTACTGAAGGCGGCTGCACGGCATGCAAGATAGATACACATCGCTGCGCAGGAAATCGCTGCCAACTTCCAGCTGTATGCGAGCATAAGCCCGACTGTCACGGCGGCCATCAAGCCATCTATTATCGCTTCAACAAATGACGTGGTCATTGTCCGTTGGATGGACTGTACTGATGCCGCTCGCGAAGTAATGTCTCCGAGATTCCTTTTCTCAAAGAATTCCAATGGCAACCTAACTAGATGGGCAAAAATATTTCCCATCCACTGAATGCTTAGCTGGGACGAGAGGTGAACAACCGCGGCCCCCCGAACCAGATTAATCACAACCTGCACGGCAAGTGACAGTCCGAATCCTAGCGCCAGGATGGTCAGGAGATCTCGGTCAGCTGACACCAACGCCTGATCGATCGTCCACTGAAGGAAGAATGGGGCGGTTACAACGAAGACTTGAAGTGCAAGCGAAAGGCCAAGGACGGAAATCAGGCTTTTCCAAAGCCCGCTAACCTTGCCGGTTAGTTGCTTAATCGAAATGGAGGGGGCTGATTTTCTGGCGAGGAAGTCGCTATTCGGTGTGAGCTCGAGAGCGATCCCCGTAAAATGCTTTGAGGCACTTTCGAGGCTGACGAATTTTTCCCCGAAGGCGGGATCGGCAATAAATATTCCCGACTTTGATGCCTTCTTTAATACCACAAAATGATTTAGGTCCCAGTGCAGTATGCAGGGTGTCCTCAGTTCGCCAAGGTTCTCGATTTCAAGGCGAAGGGCCCTCCCCGAGAGGCCAAGGTGCTGCGCCGCTTCGATTATTTGAGAAAGCCTCGCCCCCTTGAGTGAAAAAGAAAAGCGCTGCCTCATCTCCATTAGGCTAACCGAATGACCATGGGCATCGGCGATCATGGCTAGTGCCACTAAGCCGCACTCGGCGGCCTCAGATTGAAGAAGAATGCGCATTCAATTTACCTTTAGCGCCTAGGTCGATCAATCTGGCGCCACCTGGGAGTTCTGTTCTGGTCAAGCGGCAAAATAGTCAGTCTTTCCGATTTTCTGAAAGCTTAGATACGCCGTACGCGACAATAACGGAGGCGGAGCCGGCGATCATCAGCAAGAGACTTGATTTTTCATATCCAGATTTTAGTGCGATTGCTCCGATGGCTAGAATGTATGCGGAGTACGCGTGCTTGGCTTTCAACACGGGGATTTACCTTTTTGCAGGTGGGTGCGCGACTCCCCCGGCTAGCAGGGGGAGTCACGCTGGATCAATCAGAAGGCGTCGTAGAAGCCTTGCAGGAAGCCGCTGACGAAATCACTAATCACTCGGCCTGCCTCAATGTACTCGTTGCCAGAGACTGGCGGAGCGCCTGCCGTGCCTGCGCCGCCGGAAATCATGTCGATCTCATAAACGTTAAGTTCTTTCATGTTTTTCTCCTTGAATTCAGGACGTGGCTACGGCGGTGTAAATGGCGATGGCAACGGCCAGTGCGATGGACGTCTTGCCCACGAAATTACCGACGGCGTAGCCGGCGTCGTAGGCTTCGGATCCGCCGGAGACTTCGGCGATCTCGGAGATCGTGATTTCACGCATTTCTATTATTCCTTGTCTTAGTTGATAGTCGTTAAACATTAAATCGAAATATCGACTTCTTAGCTTCTACTTCCTTTCTCAACTTCAACCATTGGACTTACCCCTAAGCGAGTACAATGGCTCCAACACCCATTCAATCAGGCGTCGTTTTTCGCCCATGACATCAGCATCTGTGAGCATGCCGGGCTTTAATTGCTCTTCATTTCCGTAAGCGACAACGGTTTGCCTAGACAGGCGAACTGTTACTCGATACAGCGGCTCCCCCCCCTTTGCGCCAGGGCTCTCGGATGTCTCTTGGGTTCCTACCGGGCTCCTGCTTATCTGGCTTACGACACCATGTTGATGTCCGAACTTTTGATAAGGGAAGGCTTGGTATCTCAGGTAGACCTGATCTCCAACTTTGATAAATCCGATTGCTCTGGACGGTGCCAGGAGGTCGGCCTCCAGCTTCGAATCCTGTTGCACGACGGTGAATAGCGGATCACCACTTTGAACGGATTGTCCCGCCTTAACTAGTTGCGTTGCGATTGTTCCGCTTACCGGAGATCTGACGATTAGCGCGTCTTGGGCTTCGGACTGGATTCGCTCTTGCTCAAGTTGGGCCAAGTCTTTCCTGAAATTGGCTGACGCTGCATCCAGCCGAGCAGGGAGCTCCTGCGCAGATTGCGATAATTGTTCGATTGTTCGCCTAATCACAGATGCTTGGCGACCAAGTGATTGCGCTTGTCCTTGATACTCAAGCGCGGTGGTACGTTGCTGGTCGACCTGAATCCGACTCACGAATTGGGAGCCTTCGACGCTGACAAGTCTTTCCAGAGTCGAGAAGGCGATCTTGGCTTGAGCTTCTCTCGTAGCTATCTCTTTCTCAATTTGCGCCAACTCGGCCCTTGCTGATGCCAGTTGCTGTGCTGTTCCCTCGGCCTGGGCCTTCAGCTGGTCGCGTTGAGCTTGATCAGCCGCCTCCAAGCCTGCGCGGCGTTGAGATAGCTGAAGCTGCATCTGAAGCTGGGTGCTCCCTAAGCGCTCAGTGAATCTTGGGGTTGAGATGGCGGTGAGCTTGTCACCGGCAGAGACTGCATCTCCCTCTTCGCCGAAGACGGCATCTATGTTCCCTGTCAGAGGCGCTACGACTACTGAGAATCCACTCGTAGGGATCAGACGGCCCGAGACGGTGGTCCGGTGCGTATATGTGCACAGGAATAGGAATGCTAGAACGGCTGATGCCGAACCGACAGAAAGCAACGTCAAGACATGCGCTCTGATGGGTTGAGCCAAGACCACCGAGCCTAGCCAATTGTCCCGCTTTGCCTCCAACACCTCTTTGCGAAAAAGCGTCCTGCTCATCCCAGAAATCCGTTTCCGCGCCGCTCCGATGAATCGAATATAAATCGCAATGAACACGCAGTGCAATGCTCATTTCATAGATTTCTTCCGCCAATATTTTGACGATCAGGTGCGGCGAAGTCTGCAATCGGCAAGCGGTTAGGTGGTTGGTCGCTGCACGGCTGAATCACGGTCAGAGAAGTACACCGTGGCCAATTTGAATCACGCGCGACCTATGCCCGTGTTGATCATTGCGTGGACCCGATGGAACACGACGATGTCTTGGTCGCGTGGCGCTGTCATCGTATAGCGGTGGCGCCCCACCTATGGAACAGCTCGGATACAACCACTCCCGCCTCCTTTCCGATGGTTCAGGCAGCAACTGCGTCTGTTCGCTCCAAGTGGGGGCGATGGAACATGCGACGGGTAGCAAAGGTCGCCTAGCCCTCAACATGGTGTCCACGCCACTAATGGAGCAACGGTTGGTGGTAGGCCTGGATTGAGAGTCACAGCGCTTGGTGGGGTAGCCCGGGGACTGAGGTTGGCGGTCGTGCTGGATGTGCCTGTCCTCAACGAGCTTGGCGCGGCCTAGGTCGTCATGGCCACCAAGAATGAGACGGCCCTTGCACCTAGGTGGAGTGGATCCTCGCTGAGCAGGCCATTGGTCGGCGGTGAAGTAGCCGGCGCGGATGTGCGGCAGATCGGCGCTCGCTCTGCCGTTACGTGAAGCTGTTCTGGACTTTGGTCCATGGATATAGGGCAGAGCCCAACTCCTGGCGAGAAGGCGCGGCGGCAATCATTGCGACCTTTCTCCAGCGATTTGCTGTCCTGCACGAACTCGCTAGTTCATCCTACCCACACCGCACCCATGATCGAGGCACACACCGTCGCAGCGGCAAGGCCATGCTTCTTCATTCGTCACCCCGCACAAAAGCAGAACGTCACGTCCACAAGCGCGTCCTCAGCCCTGTGGCCGAACCCGCTCGTGGATGAAAGCGGTAAGTGCCAGGTCGGCCATCACCAGCCCCTCCATCACCCGGTCGCCCACGTACTGCTCCGGCTCGCCGTTCTGCCGCGTGCGTTCGGCGGCCAGCAGGATCTCCTGCACGATGCGCTGGCCGGTGAGCGCGCAGTCGGCGTCGGACAACGCCATCTGCCGGCTGCGTAGATGGTGCCGCTCGGGCCAGGGCTGGCCGTCGGCCGAAGCGCCCGCGCCGATGGCGTGCAGGATGGCGATGAGGCTGTTGGGGTCCGGGGCCGGGGCGGCCGAGGGCGCTTCCTGGATCGGGCGCGGGGGCGGGGAGTGCGGCGTGGTCATGGCGGGCTCCGTGCATGCAGGCGGACGCCGCCACCGATAAAGGTGGCGGGCAGAGCGTGGCTCGAAAACCGGTGTGTGATGATCGCCGGTGGGCACGAGGCCCCCACGCCCCGCCCGCCATAGCCGGCAGACGGATTGCCAGCCGGCACCACGCAAGGTGATGCCGGCTGGCAAGCGCAAACTTCATCACAACAACGGGTTTTCGAGTCCCGACCACCGATGCACGGTGGCGCAGTAACGATTACCTGCTGTTGTGCGGAATGCCAAGGCGATGCTCTTTGGCCCAGTGAGCAGTTGCTTCTGCACGTCATTGAATCCTTCACGACGGATGAGGCTAAGTTCCTCGTCCCAGTGATGAACCATGAACTGGAGATTTCGATGATGCGTGCCGTTGACCCTTGGTGATGTCCATACCCTGTAGGTTTTCGATACAGGCCATCTTCCACAATCCATTCGTTGGGCTTTGCCTGAACGAGCTTTTCCAGCTTGGAGGCCGGCTTGCATTCCACCACCTCCACTGATTGACGACGGATGACGAGGAAGTCCGCGTGGGCATTTGACACATGTCGGCCTCTTCGGACGCCACGGCATGTGACTTGACAGATGTAGGCGACGACGTCCGGATCCAGCTCAAGCTGAAATCCAACCACCCGGCTGACGATGATGGAGGCTCGCCTGGGGCAGGGGACGTTCCGTCGTGAAATGCTGAGGTTGTGGGATCACCGCTGTGCGGTCACGGACTGCACTGTACGGGCCCTGATCCGAGCATCGCATGCCCAGCCATGGGCGCATGAAGTCACTGAGGACCAGTGGCTCCCGGGAGGCCAAGATCCAAGACTGGATCCGCACAACGGCCTGCCGCTGGTCGGCACTCTTGACCTGCTGTTCGACGCCGGACTGATGACCTTCGACGACGATGGTGATGCCATCTTTGCGGACAAGCAGGTCAGGAAGCAGTTGGCGGACGCCGGTCTGATTCCAGAGAACATCTGTCTGCGCAAAGCACCGGGAGATCGCCTGAAGCACTACCTGGCCATCCACCGCGGCAGGGTGTTCAAGGGCAAGCTGCCCCGCAGCCGGACACGCTGACATCCTTGGCGGATGCCAGAGCCTCACTTGATGATCAGCCACAGTGCACAGCTGACCATCGGCGTCATGGTGCCTGATTCATAAACCGAGGCCTCGCGCTGCCTTTCGATCAACGAGCGGTACCGTCCAACATGGCCAATAGCGCCAGATGGGTTCAAAGCCATCGCCATACTGCTGGTTGTGCGCCCCGCACTGCCGCAACGGTACTTAAGGCGGTGGGACGGCAACCTGCGCGCGGCGGCGGAAAAGCCCTCGCTATGACATCGGCTTCATACTCATGAATTGGCAGTCTTGAGTAAGCGCAAGGCGATCGGCCGGGCTGCATCAGCTCGTCCTATCCCGCTTGTTAAGGTTTATTGATGGGGGGCTTTCACAGCTCATCCACGTACTCAAATTCCAGCTGAAAGCGTTTGTCAGCAGCGGGAACAAACGCCGCTATATTCCAGCTTCCCCAGACGAAGGAGGGAGTGCAATGAACCTGAACCCGCAACACATGAAGACGGCCCGCGCACTTGCTGTAGCGCTCATCGCCACCGTCAGCCTTGGCGCCTGCGCCTCTTACAAGAACGAGTTTGCAACCATCAACTCGCGTCTCGATCAGCTCGACGTAAAGGTGCAGGGTGCTGCGCAGAGTGCGGAGTCCGCCAACCAGTCCGCACAGCAGGCCAACCAGCGCCTGGACCAGATCGAAGGTCGCGTGCAGCAGCTTGAAAGGGCGCCGGCCGGCCGCAAGCCGCGCGGGTAACCGCTCCCTCACTGATTGAGTTGATCCACCTCTGTATAGGGAACCAGTGGCCTTCGCCGGCCACTGGCGTCCTTCCAACCAAGAATGCATTGCAAGGAGCTGTCCCATTCGTACTTCCTCCTCCCCTGCACGCCGCGCCCTCCATGCCGCACTGGCCATGGCACTGGTCGTTGCATGCAGCGGCGTAGCCAACGCCAGGGACAAGGACGCACCTGCACCACCGGTGACCGCCGTTGATGAACTTCCGCCCGACCAGAGCGTGTCCGAAACGGTGATCGAGCTGGCCGGCTGGGTGGTCGCCAGCAAGGACAACCAGGGCTATCCGTTTGCGGTCATGGACAAGGCGGCGGCGCAGGTTCTGATCTTCAGCGGCGATGGCAAGCTGCGCGGCGCGGCACCGGCGCTGTTCGGTTCGGCCATCGGCGATCATTCCGCACCCGGCGTCGCCAAGCTCGCGCTGAGCGCGATTCCCGGCCACGACCGGACCACGCCGGCCGGCCGCTTCATCGGTGGCTACGGCCCGTCCGACGATGCCGGGCGCGTGCTGTGGGTGGACTACGATTCCGCCGTATCGATGCACCCGCTGCCGCCGGGCAGCCCAAAGGAAAAGCGCGCCGAGCGGTTGGCATCGCCCACGCCGGACGACAACCGCGTCACCCACGGTTGCATCAACGTCTCGCCCGCGTTCTATGCGCAGATCGTGCAGCCCATGTTCGAGAAGGGCGGCGTGTTCTACATCCTGCCGGACAAGGATTCGATCGCGAAGACCTTCCCGGAATTCGCGCAGAGCCGCGGCGATGCAAAGGACGAGGACGAAAAAGGCGCGCGGCGCGCAAGCAAGTAATGCGCCCATCCGCGGATCAGGAGTTCAGGAGGCCGCAGCTCCTGCGGCCCGCGCCAATGCCGCGGCGTGCGCGTCGCCCTTCCGCTCACTGTAGCGGTCCACCAGGTAGTCCGACCGGCCTCGCGTCAGCAGCGTGAACTTCACCAGTTCCTCCATCACGTCCACCACGCGGTCGTAGTACGGCGAGGGCTTCATTCGGCCGTCGTCATCGAATTCCTGCCAGGCCTTGGCCACCGATGACTGATTGGGGATGGTCAGCATGCGCATCCAACGTCCAAGTACGCGCAGCGTGTTGACCGTGTTGAACGACTGCGAGCCACCGCTCACCTGCATCACCGCCAGCGTCCTGCCCTGCGTGGGTCGCACGCTGCCATCTTCCAGCGGCAACCAGTCGATCTGGTTCTTGAACACGCCGGTGACCGTGCCATGCCGCTCGGGGCTGACCCAGACCTGGCCTTCCGACCACTGCGACCAGGCGCGCAGCCGCTGCACGTCGGGATGACTCGAATCCACGCTGTCCAGCATCGGCAGCGCATGCGGATCGAACACGCGGGTCTCGCACCCCAGGTGACGCAGCAGCCGTTCGGCTTCCAGCGCCAGCTTGCGGCTGAAGGATTGCGGCCGAAGCGATCCGTAAAGCAGCAGGATGCGGGGCGGCCCCAGATCTGCCGCAGCGAGCTGGTGATGATCGGGCGGGGGCAACGACGATTCCACCAGATTGGGCAGGTGGGCACTTGTAACGGGCTTATTCATTCGACTATTCTAGAAATATGGAAACGTTGAATGCAATCGCCGCTCTGACTGCCCTGGGTCACGCCACTCGCCTGGCCGCGTTCCGCCTGCTGGTGGAGGCCGGCCCGGCAGGCCGCATGGCGGGCGACATTGCCACGGCCCTGCAGGTGCCACCGGCCACGCTCAGCTTCCACCTGAAGGAGCTTGTGCAGGCCGGGCTGGTGCAGAGCGAAAACCGGGGCCGCCATGTCTGCTATCGGGCCAACTTCGATGCCATGAACGGCTTGATCGAGTACCTCACGCATAACTGCTGCGCGGGTTCACCCAGCGAGGAGTGCTCGTCCGTAGCACTTGCATGCAAGTGCTGAGACCGCACACGGCCTTCCCCATCGAAGCGATTGCCCCATGAACCGTTCTGTCCTCTTCCTCTGTACCGGCAACAGCGCCCGCAGCGTGCTGGCCGAAGCCACGCTGCGCGCCTGGGGCGGCGATCATTTCACCGCCTTCAGTGCCGGCAGCCAGCCCACCGGCCAGGTCAATCCGTTCGCGCTGGCGCAGCTGCAGGCCGAAGGGATGCCGATCGATGGCTTGCACAGCAAATCGTGGGATGTGTTCGTGGACGCGGCCCCGATGGACCTGGTGATCACCGTGTGCGACGCGGCAGCCGCCGAAGCCTGCCCGGTGGTGTTCGGTGACTTCATCCGAAGCCACTGGGGCCTGCCCGATCCGGCGGCCGTAGCGGGTAGCAATGCCGACAAGGCCGCGGCCTTCGCGCAGGCCCATGCCATCGTGAAGCTGCGCCTGCGTGCATTGCTCGCGCTGCCCGAATCGGTGTGGTCCGATCGCGAGGCGATGCAGCACGCACTGGACCGGATCGGCCAGTTGCTGCCGGCCGACGGCACCCCGTGACGGCGCCACTACCATGAGCCTGTTCGAGCGACACCTGACCCTGTGGGTTGTGCTGTGCATTGCGGCCGGCACCCTGCTGGGCCACGTGCTACCCGATGCCTTCGCGGTGCTTGCCTCCGCCGAAGTGGCCAAGGTCAACCTGCCGGTTGCGGTGCTGATCTGGCTGATGATCATCCCGATGCTGCTGAAGGTCGACTTCACTGCGATGCGCCAGTTGCAGCAGCACTGGAAGGGCATTGGCGTAACGCTGTTCATCAACTGGGCGGTCAAGCCATTCTCGATGGCGCTGCTGGGCTGGCTGTTCCTGCGCCATGCCTTCGCAGACTGGCTGCCGCCGGGGCAGATCGACAGCTATATCGCCGGGTTGATCCTGCTGGCTGCCGCGCCCTGCACCGCAATGGTGTTCGTGTGGAGCAACCTGTGCCGTGGCGATGCGAATTTCACCCTGAGCCAGGTGGCGTTGAACGACGCGATCATGGTGGTCGCCTACGCGCCGGTGGTTGCACTGCTGCTGGGCCTGTCAGCGGTCACCGTGCCGTGGGATACCCTGCTGCTGTCGGTGGGCCTCTACATCGTGGTGCCAGTGCTGGTGGCTGCGTTGCTGCGGCGCTGGATCCTGTTGCGTCGTGGCGAGGCGGCGCTGCAGCGGGTGCTTCGCCAACTGGCGCCCGTCTCGTTGAGTGCGCTGCTGCTCACGCTGGTGCTGCTGTTCGGCTTCCAGGGCCGACAGATCGTGGAGCAGCCACTGGTGATCGCACTGATTGCAGTGCCGATCCTGATCCAGGTCTATTTCACTTCCGGCCTGGCCTACCTGCTCAATCGTCGGCTGGGCGTAGCGCATTGCGTGGCCGGCCCGTCTGCGCTGATTGGTGCCAGCAATTTCTTCGAACTGGCTGTGGCGACAGCCGTGGGACTGTTCGGCGTGCATTCGGGGGCGGCGCTGGCCACTGTGGTGGGCGTGCTGATCGAAGTGCCGGTGATGCTGTCCGTGGTGCGGATCGTAAATCGCACTCAGGGCTGGTATGAGAGGCGCGGGGAGCGCTGACAGACCAGGCGCGCGGCCAGCGTGGTCCTGCAGTGTCGATGTCCGATCCGGCGGGTAATCCGTCTGCCGGCCATGGCGGGCGGAGCGTGGCGGCTGCCGTCTGTCCTGCACGGAGCTCTTGCCATGAGCACACCCGAATCCTCCCGCCTGCGGCGCTGCGGAGCGCGCCACATCACTCGCAGAGCGCGCTGTCTTCCTTCAACGCGGCATCCTGCAGTGGCTGGCGCTGTTCGATCTGCGCACGCTGTTCCGCCGTCGGCTCACCCAGCCACCACACACGGCAGCGCGCGGTGAGGCGGCCGACCATCTTCGCCTGCGTGGGTGAATACAGCATCGCCAACGCGGTGCCGGGGCAATCGTGGGCCTGGCAGGCGGTGTAGAACCACCACGGCTCGCCCTGCAGCACCACCAGCTCGCCAGGGCCGCTGGGTCCGCTCAACAGGCGCTTGCGCAACGACGGAATCTCCTTGTCGGTGGATTCGGCGTCCTGCGTGCCCTTCATCAGCGCCTCGAACGCGGTCAGCACCTTCGGGTCCTTGCGGCCGCAGTCGTCCACGGTGTTGCCGCCCACCAGGGTGAAGAAGTGGGTCGCCAGCGGATTGTCCGCGCAGGTGAGTTCGCCGCCGGCACTCGGGTCTTCCGGTTCGCCTTCGTTGTCGCCGTCTTCGATGGACGGTTCCTTCTCGACCACGGTGGCCGTAGCGGCCGGTGCGTCGGTGGTCGGCGCTGGCGGCGCCGCAGGCGCGGTCCCGGTCGCCTTCTCCGGCGCCTGCCCGCAGGCTGCCAGCAATGCGACCATCGATGACATCGCGATCGTTCGAATCTTCATTCCCTGTCCTGTTCCTTCCATTCGGTACCCGGTGCGTACGCCCGTTACGCAGCCGCCGCAGACACGATTGTACGGATACAGGCCACGCGCGGCGGCGACCAGCAGGCCGCCGCCGCTGCATCCATCACGGTGGCAGCGTCTTCTGCACGCTGATCTGGATGCCCTGGTTGTCGCGGCTGCTGCTGTCCAGCTGGTTCTGGTACTCGGCGCGCAGCGTCCAGCCCTTCAGCGTCTGCAGGCCGATGCCAGCGCCCAGCAGCGTGTGGTTGCGCGACTGGCGGTCGAGCGTGGCGCGGTAGACCGGCCCGGACATCAGGTCCGCGTAGCGCATGAAGGCCTGGCTGGAGCCCTGCATGTCGTGGCCGAACTCGGCGCGCAGCTGCGGCGTCCACATGCCGTAGTCGCGCTTCACCAGCCACTGTGCCAGCACACCGGCGGTGGCGGTGCTGGTGGTGACCGTCTGCCGCTGGTAGTCGAGTGCGTACACGTCGTCGCCATGCTCGCGATAACCATCCAGCGTGGCGCGCGCCAGATCCAGCCGCCCATACGGGGTCAGCAGCAGGGCATCGCCGCGATGCTGGTAGCCGGTGGAGAACGAGGCGAACCACTGCGTACCGTCACGGCTGCCATAGGCGGTGTTGCCATTGTCGGTGATGAAGCGGCGCGCGTCGAACGTCAACCACTGGTAGCCCAGCAGGCCATCCACATAGAACCCACCTTCGGGATGGAAGCTGCCGTAGCCGGCGATGCTGTAGCCATCCACGGTGCTGCGGCTGCCGTTGCGCCCGATATCCGACGCGTCATGGCCATACCCAAGGCCGGCACCCAGGGTCAGCGAGGGGCCGATCTGGCGGTCGGCACCCAGGCTGACGCCGGAGGTGGTGAAGTCGATACCGTTGCTGCCGGCACCCGGCTTGAGCGTGCCGAAGTTCACCGCGCCGCCCGTCCAGAAGGCGAATCCATCGCTCGCGCCAGCGGCAGGCGCAACCTCGCCCTGCAGCGCAGGTTCTTCGATCATCGACAGCCCCTCAGCGCTGGCGCCGATGCCCTTGCGCAGCAGATCGTCCTGCTGCGTACGGCGCTGGCTGCTGGCCGAACTGAAAGTGATGCCGTTGCTGAAGCCGGCCGCAGCACCACCCGCACGCAGGCTTTCCAGGCGGCGCTGGAAGTTGTTGATCTGGCCGATGGCCATGCGCCGCGCACCTTCGGCCTGGGCTTCCAGCACGCCCAGCACTTCGGCATCACGCGAGGGATCGCTGCGTGGCTTGA
Organism: Stenotrophomonas sp. 57; assembly: GCF_030291075.1. Lineage (NCBI taxonomy): Bacteria > Pseudomonadati > Pseudomonadota > Gammaproteobacteria > Lysobacterales > Lysobacteraceae > Stenotrophomonas > Stenotrophomonas sp. 57. The sequence continues at coordinate 166,906 of NZ_CP127407.1, read as the reverse complement.
CCATCACATCAACCGTGCCCGGCGCCGAGGTCGCGTATGCGTTGCTCAGCGTATAGGTGATGCGCACCGCGCCACCGAACGTTGCCGCCGAGGTGAAGGCCAGCGTGTAGCCGGCACCGCTGGCGGTGATGGTGGCCGTGCCGGCGTCGGCCGGCGACACCGAAACCACGGCCGCGGCGGTGAACGGCCCACCGCGCGCGGTGGAGGTCAGGTCCACGTTGACCACACGCCCGGCAATGGCGGTGGCGGTGAGCGCGGGGGCCACCGGCCGTGGGTTGACCGTCACGCTGATCCGCGCCGGCGCCGAGGCGCCGAACGGATTGCTGAGCGTGTACTCGAAGTCCACCACGCCGGAGGCATCGGCATCGGCGCTGTAGACGATGCTGGCGCCCTGCACCACCGCCGTGCCGGACGACGGTGCACGACTGATCGCAACCGCCGTGAACGGGCCATTGATCGCCCCGGCCTCGGCCTGCACGGTCACCGACTGCCCGGCCAGCACCGTGGCGCTCTGCGCCGCTGCCACCGGCACCGCCAGCGGCGTGACGGTGACGCTGACCGTAGCCGGCGCGGAAGTGCCCCCCGGACCGGTGGCGGTGTAGGTGAAGCTGTCGTTGCCGAAGAAGTTGATGGCCGGCGTGTAGGCCACATCCAGCCCGTTCACCGTGGCGGTGCCGTGCGCCGGTGCCTGCGCGATGGCGATACTGGTGATCGGGCCGGTGTCGTTGGCGGTGACATTGATCGTGACCGGCGCATTGGCCGGCGTGGTGGCCGCATCGTTCACCACCACCGGTACCGGCTGGTTGATGCCCACGGTGAAGGACTGGCTGCCGCTGAATCCGAATGTGTCGGTGGCGGTCACGGTGAAGCTGAAGCTGCCCGCAGCGGTGGGCGTGCCGCTGAGCGCGCCGGCACTGCTGAGCGCGATACCCGGTGGCAAAGCGCCCGACGTCACGCTGTAGGTGAAGGTGCCGCTGCCACCACCAGCACTGAGCGTCTGGCTGTAGGGGGCAGCCACCTGCCCACCCGGCAGCGTGGTCTGCACGAACACGATGGCCGGCGCGTTCACGGTCACGGTGTAGGCCTGGCTGCCGGTGAAGCCGAAACCATCGGTGGCGCGCACGGTAAAGCTGTAGCTGCCGGTGGTGGTCGGCGTACCGCTGATCAGGCCGGCACTGCTCAGGGCAATGCCCGGCGGCAACGTGCCGGCGGTCAGGCTGTAGGTGTAGCCACCGTTGCCGCCGCTGGCGCTGAGCGTCTGGCTGTAGGCGATGCTGCCGGTTGCTGCGGGCAACGTGGTCGGGGTAATGGCGATGGTCGGTGCCGCCACGTTGAACGTGTATGCCTGGCTTCCGGTGAAGCCGACGCTGTCGGTGGCGGTGACGGTGAAGTTGAAGCTGCCGGTGGTGGTGGGGGTGCCGCTGAGGGTGCCGGCACTACTCAACGCAATGCCCGGTGGCAGTGCGCCCGCCGACAGGCTGAAGGTGTAGCTGCCGACACCGGCAGACGCCGTGAGGGCCTGGCTGTAGGCCACGCCGCCCGAGCCCGCTGGCAGTGTGCCCGGTGCCAGCGTGATGGCCGGTGCGTTGACCACCAGGGTGTAAGCACGGCTGCCGGTGAAACCGTTGCCGTCGGTGGCCTGCGCGGTGAAGTTGAAGCTGCCGGCCACGGTGGGTGTGCCCGACAGCAGGCCTGCACTGCTCAGCGTGATACCGCCCGGCAGCGCGCCAGCGGTCACGCTGAAGGTGTAGGTGCCATTGCCGCCGCTGGCGGTCAGCGTCTGCGAATAGGCCGCGCCACCGGTGGCCGCCGGCAGCGTGGTGGGATCGACCACGACGGTCGGTGCCGACACCGCCAGCGTGTAGGCGGTGGTCACCGAGAACGGCGCGCCGCTGCCGGTGGTGCTGTCGCTCGCTCTCACACTGAAGTTGAAGGTACCCGCCTGCGTGGGCGTGCCGCTGAGCACGCCGGCCGGCGAGAACGACAGTCCATTCGGCAGGGTGCCGGTGAGCTGGTAGCTGTAGCCCGGGTTGCCACCACTGGCGACGAAGCTGGTGCTGTACGGCGTACCCGCGGTGGTGCCTGCCACCGTGCTCGGCGCCAGTGACAGCACCGGCGCGCCGACCGCGCCGCTGTAGGCCTGGCTGCCGGTGAAGCCACCGCCGTCGGTGGCGGTCACGGTGAAGTTGTACGGGCCGGCCTGGGTGGGCGTACCGCTCAATTCACCTGTTGCAGCGTTGAGGCTGAGGCCGACCGGTACCTGCCCCGCGCTGACGGCATAGGTGAAGGTGGTCGGCTGGCCGGAGCTGGCGGTGATGGTCTGGCTGTAGGCAACGCCCGCCGCCGGCTGCGGCAGGCTTGCCGGCGACACAGTGATGGTGGGCGCGGCGATGGACAGGACGTAGTTCTGGGTTCGCCTGAAGGGCGCGTCGGTACCGGTGGTGCTGTCGGTGACGCGCACCGAGAAGGTGAAAAGACCGGACACCGTCGGCGAGCCGGACAGCGTACCGGTGGGCGACAGGGTCACGCCGTTGGGCAATGCGCCGGCGCTGATATCGAAGGTATACGGCGCGGTGCCATTGCCCGCGCTGAAAGGCACGTTCAACGGTGCACCGGCCGTGCCGGAGAGGCTGCCCGCCGGCGGCGTCAGCGTCAGCGACGGCGCCGTCACGTTGAGGGTGTAGGGCTGGCTGCCGGTGTAGGGGCCGCTGCCGCCACTGCTGTCGGTGGCGGTGATCGTCAGCGGGAAGCTGCCCGCAGCCGTCGGCGTACCGCTGATCGCGCCGGCAGCGGACAGGGACACACCCGGCGGCAATGCACCCGCGGTAACCGCATAGGTGTAGGTGCCGCTGCCGCCGGTAGCGGTCAGGTTCTGGTTGTAGACGACGCCGGCACTCACCGTTGGCAGGGTGGGCGGGGTGATCGTGATCGTCGGTGCATTCACCGTCAGCAGCAGCGGGCCACTGGTGACGCTGACCGGTCCGCTACCACCACTGCTGTCGGTCACGGTGACCGTGAAGTTGAAGCTGCCGCCCGCGCTCGGCGAGCCGGACAGCGTGCCGTTGCTGGCCAGGGTGATGCCCAGCGGCAGACTGCCCGATGCAATCGTGTAGGTGTACGGCGCGACGCCTCCGCTGACGCTGGCCAGCGACTGGCTGTAGGCCACGCCGACCGTCGCCGCCGGCGGGTTGGCCGGTGCATAGGTGAGCGTTGCGGCGGCAATGGTCAGCGTCAGCGTGCCACTGGTGGCGCTGAACGGACCGGTGCCGGTACTGCTGTCGGTCGCACGAACAGTGAAGTTGAAGGTGCCGTTGGCGCTGGCCGTGCCGGACAGCGTGCCGTTGCTGGCCAGGGTGATGCCCGGCGGCAGGCTGCCGCCGGCGATCGTGTAGGTGTACGGCGCGGTGCCGCCGCTGGCGCCGGCCAGCGACTGGCTATAGGCCACCCCGACGGTGCCGCCTGCCGGGCTGGACGGCGCGTAGTTGATGGTCGGCGGCGACACGGTGATGGTGACCGTGGCCGGCGCCGAGGTGCCGCCGGCATTGGTGGCGGTGTAGGTGAAGCTGTCCGGCCCGGAATAGCTGGCGGTGGGCGTGTAGCTGATGGTGGTGCCGCTGGCGGTGGCCGTGCCGTGCGTGGCCTGGGTAGCGACCGCGACCGAGGTGGCCGTGCCGCCGGAGAGGCTCAGGGTGATCGGGTTGTTGCTGCTGCCATGGGCCACGGTGGCGCTGACCGCGCCGGCCACCGGCGGCACCACGTTCTGCACGTTGATCGACAGGTTGGCCGGCGCGAAGAACGGTGTAGGCGTGCTGCTGTCGGTGACGCGCACGGTGAAACTGGTCAGCCCCAACGCCGTGGGCATGCCGCTGATGGTGCCGTTGCCGGCCAGTACCAGGCCCGGCGGCAGGCTGGTACCGGCGTCGAGGGAGTAGGTGTAGGGCCCATTGCCGCCGGTGGCCGCCAGCGCGAAGGTGTATGGCGAATTGATGACTGCCGGGGTCGGCGTGTTGGTGACGGTGATGGTCGGTGCTGCCACCGTGATCGAGTAGCTTGCCGTACCGGTGAGCGGCGTTCCCGCCGTGCTGTCGCTCGCAGTAACCGAGAAGGCGAAGGTGCCCTGCGCGGTCGGCGTGCCGGACAGGCTGCCGCTGCTGCTCAGCGTCATGCCGTTCGGCAACGTGCCGGGGGGGACCGTGTAGGTATAGGGCGCGACGCCACCACTGGCGCTGAAGGAGGCACCGGCGTAGGGCGTGCCGACCGTCGCCGGGGGTACCGTGGCCGGCAGGATCGTGATCGGCGAGGCAGCGGCCTGGATGTGCACGGTGACCAGCACGTTGTTGGTGCCGGTACCGTCGTCGAAGGCGAAGGTGTCGGTGGTCGATCCGTTGCCACTGTGGGCATAGGAGATTCTCGAGGCGGCGTGGCTGGTGACGGTGGCCGTGCCATTGCTGGCCGGCGTCGTCACGCTGCCGATACCGAAGCCTGCAACGCCCTGGCAGCTGGACGCATCGATGGTGATGGTGCTGCCGGCGGCCATCGGCGCGCCTGCGCTGGCATTGACCGGCGTGAAGGTTGTACAGGCCGCGCGCGCGATATCAGGCAGGGCGAGCGAGATGCCCAGCAGCAGCATCGCCCCCAGGTGGCCCCAGAAACGGCGGACGAGCCCATAGCGCATCGCGTCGCGATGCATCGACTCTGCGTGCCACATGTTGTGCCCCCTGCATGCCCGCCTTCCCGACGGGCGCTGCGCCGTTTGGCGCGAGTGAGAAAACCGCCGTGGCTCCCGCACCGGCAACCGCGGTTCCTGACCTCCCCACCCTGCAGGCTCCCTGGCCCTGCCTGGCGGTCCTGCCCCCCTTCAATCCCTGCATCCCTTGGGCGGGCAGCGCGATATTCTTGCCCACAGATACCGGCACTTGTCAACACCAAGGATAATGCGCCAGAGTTACTTGCCGGCCGGGGGCTGAGTGCCGGCGCCTATCCCAGGGGGAATATCGTATGTCGGAACCCTTTCTCGGGCAGATAATGCCCGTGGCGTTCAACTTCGCGCCCAGGTACTTCGCATTCTGCAATGGCCAGGTGTTGCCCATCGCACAGAACCAGGCGCTCTTTTCGCTGCTGGGCACATCCTACGGCGGCAACGGCACCACCAATTTCCAGCTTCCGGACATGCGTGGCCGCACGCCAAGGGGATCCACCAACGGCAGCAACATGGGCGAACAAGGCGGCCTGGAGAACGTCACCCTGATTGCCGCGCAGATTCCCGAGCATACGCACGTTTTCGGCGGCACCACCGGTAACGGTACGACGCGCATTCCGCAAGGCAATGTGCTGCTTGGCAAAACCGGAACGCAGAATGTCTACGGCGCGTCCAGCGGCGCGCAGGTGCCCTTGAACGTGCTCGATGCCAGCGGCCAGACGCAGCCACATGCGAACCTGCAGCCGTACCTGTCCATCAACTTCTGCATCGCACTCCGGGGAATCTTCCCCTCGCGCAACTGACCGGAGTTTCTGCCATGTCACAACCCTTTGTTGGCGAGGTCCGTCTGTTCCCCTACAACTTCGCGCCGGTGGGCTGGTTCGACTGTGATGGCCGATTGCTGCCCATTTCAGAATACGAAGTGTTGTTCACCCTGCTCGGTACCACCTACGGCGGCGATGGTGTTTCCACCTTCGGCCTGCCGAATCTGTGTGGACGGGTACCCATCCACCAGGGCACCGGCGTCGGCCTCGGTACCTATGTCCTGGGCCAGGCAGCCGGCAGCGAATCGGTCACCCTGATCAACACGCAGCTGCCCGCGCATACCCACGCGTTCAATGCGGTGAACACCGCAGCCAGTTCGCCGGCGCCCGGGCCGACATTGCAGCTCGGCGCAGTCAGCGGCGACACGCTGTACACCGACAGCACCAGCGGCCTGGGCAGTGGCAACCTGGCGCCTGCATCGGTGAGCGCCGTTGGCGGCAACCAGCCACACGACAACACCATGCCCTCGCTGGTCGCCCGCTATTGCATCGCATGGGCCGGCGTCTTCCCGTCGCAAGGCTGACGATCATCGACCGCCTATCAGGACCCACACCATGAGCGATCCCTTTACCGGCGAAATCCAGATGTTCGGCTTCAACTTCGCCCCTTACAACTGGGCGATGTGCCAGGGGCAGCTGATGCCGATCCAGCAGAACACCGCATTGTTCTCATTGCTGGGAACCACCTTCGGCGGCAACGGCAGCAGCAACTACCAGCTGCCGAACTACACCAACAACATCGCATGCGGCCAGGGCGCGGGCCCCGCCCTGACCCCGCGCGCCATGGGCGAGACCTTCGGCAGCGACAGCGTCACGCTGCTGATCAGCGAGATGCCCAACCACACCCATGGCGCACGCATCTACAACCAGCCCGATACCGCGCACCGCAGTGGCGTGCCGGCCAGCGGCAATGCATTGATCACACCGGAGTCGAGCCCGATCCTGGCGGCGACACCGACGGTTACCAGCACCTTCCCGCTCACCACGGTGGGCGCTGCGGGAGGGAGCCAGCCCCATGAGAACCGGCAACCGTATCTCACCCTGAACTTCTGCATCTGCCTGTCCGGCGTGTTTCCGCAGCGGCCGTGACCGTGAACGCGACGCTGGCCTTTCCCCCGCTGCGGGCAGCCTGGCTGCCTGCAGCGGGGGAGGGCCTTCCGGCAGGCATCAGCGTGCGCGAAGCACAGGACGGTGACCTGCCCTTCCTGCAGCAGCTCTATGCCGAGTCACGCGCAGCCGAGTTGGCCAACGTGCCGTGGCCGGATGCGCTGCGACAGGCGTTCCTCGACAACCAGTTCGCGCTGCAGCACCTGCACTACACCCGGCACTACCAGCCCGCGCATTACCTGCTGGTGGAGCAGTGCGGCAAGCCGATCGGGCGCATGTACCTGCACTGCGACGAGCACGAGGCCACCCTCATCGATATCGCCCTGCTGGATGCCGTACGCGGCCGTGGCATCGGCTCGGCACTGGTGCGCTGGGTGCAATGCGTGGCGCGCGCCGTGCAGCTGCACAGTGTCGTGCTGCATGTCGCCTGGGAGAATCTGGCGGCGCGCAGGCTCTACGAACGCCTCGCGTTCCGCACCGAGGGGGATACCGGCAGCCACCTGCGGATGCGCTGGGTGGCCGCGGCTGTCAGTTGAACAGCGCCTGGTAGATGAAGCCGGTTCGATCACGTGCGATCGGCACCAGGAAAATACCGAACTCGCCCAGGCCGTGGTGGCGCATGGTGTAGGTGCGCTGTGGAAACAGCACGGCCGATTCGTTGCGGAACAGCAGCGAGAACGGCGCGCGCATCTGCCCGGTCAAGCGCTGATCGGGCAGCGGTGCCGCCTCGACGAGTACGAACGGTACGCCGGTATTCTCGATGTCGGCGCTGAACGTTTCGTTGAGATGACCTGCGAACTGGTCCAGCTGGAAAAAGTGCATGCGTCCCCTCCCCCGGTTGTCAGCGAGCATGCCGAAGCGGCCGCGCGCTTTCAATGGGGCCTGTGCCCACACCGGCCTGGCACGGATGGGGGATACTCGCCCTTCCCTTGCCCGGCGCACCAAAGGACGGAGCCCATGCGTATCTGCCTGCTGATGTTCGCCCTGTCCGGCCCGTTGCTGGCAATCGCAAGCCCGCCCTCCGCGCCTGCAGCCGCCCGATTGCCGGATGTGCCGCTGCCCGCACCGCTGGAGCGCGTACTGCGCGATTACGAGCAGGCGTGGCGCACGGGTGATGCCAAGGCACTGGCCGCGCTGTTCGCCGAGGATGGCTTTGTGCTGCAGAGCAACCAGTCGCCGGTGCGCGGGCGCAGCGCGATCGAGGCCGCGTATGCCGGCCAGGGCAGAAGCCCGTTGCGGTTGCGTGCGCTGGCCTACGCCGTGGAAGAAGACACGGGTTACATCATCGGTGCCTACAGTTACGGCAACAACGTGGGCGATACCGGCAAGTTCACGCTCACGCTGAAGCGTGAGGGGAACGGGCCGTGGATGATCTTCTCGGACATGGACAACGGCAACGCACCGCCGCGGGCAAGGTGATCGGGCGTTGCAGTAGATCCACGCCATGCGTGGATATGCTGCGCGCGTAGTGCCAAGCAAGCTTGGCACCCACCAAAGCCTGTCTCCGGTCCGGCACCCGCATGGGGTGCTCCCTGATGAAAAACCCCGGCACTGGGCCGGGGCTTTCCGATTCACTTGAACAGCGTGTCCGGATATTCCGGTTTCTGTTCCCGCGCCAGCAATGCGCGCAGGCCTTCTTCCGGCGTCTGCTCGCCGTGCAGCACGGCACGCACGCGGTCGGAGATCGGCAGGTCGATGCCATGGCGGCGTGCCTGTCGCATCACTTCGTCGGCGGTCTGCACCGACTCGACCACCTGGCCGATTTCGCGAACGGCATCCTGCAGCGTCTGGCCACGGCCCAGGGCCAGGCCCAGGCGGCGGTTGCGCGACAGGTCGCCGGTGCAGGTCAGCACCAGATCGCCCAGCCCGGCCAGGCCCATCAGCGTTTCCGGCTTGGCGCCGATCGCAGCGGCCAGGCGCAGCATTTCGTTGAGGCCACGGGTGATCAGGCCGGCACGGGCGTTGAGGCCCAGCTGCATGCCATCGGCCACGCCGGTGGCCACGGCCAGCACGTTCTTCATCGCACCGCCCAGCTCGGCACCGACCATGTCGTCGCCGGTGTAGGCACGGAACGCCGGGCCGTGCATGGCCTCGGCCACCGTCTGCGCGAACTCGGGCACGTCGCCGTGCACGGTGATTGCGGTCGGCAGGCCCTGGGTCACTTCCTTGGCGAACGACGGCCCGGTGACGACGGCCAGCGGCACGTCCTCGCCCAGCACTTCGCGCGCCACTTCATGCAGGAAGCGGCCCGAACCCGGTTCGAAGCCCTTGGTGGCCCAGGCCACGCCGGCACCGGCCGGGCGCAGCGGCGCCAGCGCACGCACGGTTTCACCGAAGGCGTGCGACGGGGTCACCACCAGGATCCAGGCCGCGCCCTCCACCGTTGACGCCAGGTCGGTGGTGGCACGCAGGCTGTCCGGCAGCGGGATGCCCGGCAGGTAACGCGGGTTCTCGTGGCGCTGGTCGATGGCTTCGACCACGGCAGCGTCGCGCCCCCACAGCACGGTCGGATGACCGTGCCGTGCGAGCAGGCTGGCCAGCGCGGTTCCCCAGGAACCGGCACCCAGCACGGCGATCTTGTCAGCGGTAGTGCTCATCCGTGACGTCGCAGCAGGAATCAGGCGTTGCCAGCCGGCTCGGAGTCAGCCAGCGACGGTGCGTCGCCCTGCTCCTGGCGCTGGCGCAGGGTTTCTGCGTACAGGCCTTCGAAGTTGATCGGCTGCAGGAAGAACGGCGGGAAGCCACCGGCCTGGATCAGGTCGCTGACCAGCTGGCGCACGTACGGGAACAGGATGTTCGGGCACTGGGTACCCAGCAGCACGTCGATCGACTGCGGGTCCAGGCCGACCAGGCCGAACACGCCGGCCTGCTTCACTTCGGCCACGTAGGCGGTGCGCTCACCGGCCTGGCAGGTCAGGGTCACGGCCAGCACGACTTCGAAGGCGTTCTCACCCAGGCGCTGCACCTGCTGGTTCAGGTTCAGCTGCAGCTCCGGCTGCACCTGGTCATTGAAGATGGTCGGCGCGTTCGGCGACTCGAAGGAGACGTCCTTGACGTAGATCTTCTCGACGGTGAAAGCGGGGCCGGTAGCGGCATCGACCGGCGCAGCGGCGCCGTTGGTGATCTCTTCGGACATTTCCAGTAACTCCAATGAATGCAATGAAAACGATGGTCGAATTACTGCGATGGGGGCGGCATCAGGCCCATACAAGGCCGGATCCGCCACCTGCGGCAATCAGTTGCGGCCCTTGACCAGCGGCAGCTCGGCCTGCTGCCAGGCGGGAATGCCGCCATCGAGCACGTAGACCTTCTCGAAGCCGGCCTTCTTCAGCGCCTTGGCGGCGGTTTCCGACGCATTGCCGCTGCGGCACACCAGCACCACCGGCGACTGCTTGGCGTTGGCCACCAGCTTGTTGTCCGGGCCGAAGGCACTGGCCTGGGCGTTGCGGCTGCCGGCAATGTGGCCCTTCTCGAAGTCACCGCTGGCCGACAGGTCGACCACCACCGTGCCGCCCGCATTCATCAGCTGGGTCAGCTCGGCGGGCTTGATGCCCTTGAAGCCCCGGAACAGGCGGCGGATCTCGGTGACGATGATGGCCACGGTCAGGCCGACCAGGGCCGCGGACAGCATCGGGTTTCGGCCTGCAAAGGCCAGCAACTCTTCGTAATTCACTCAGGTCACGGGTCGATTAAGCGGGCGCCGATTGTCGCACAAGCCGGACGCGGCCCGTCACTGCCCCTTCCACAGGTCCGGCAGGCCGGCGGTCTGCCACCAGCGCTTGGCCTCCGGATCCCAGCGCCAGCGCTCGACCACCATCACGGTGCGTTCGGCCTGGGTGTTCTGGTTGATCACCCCGATTTCGACCCGGCGCTCGACCAGACCGCCTTCCAGCGCGGCGCTGCTGCGCTCGCGGTAGGACGACACGCGCAGCTGTGCGTAGCGGTTGAGCTCGAACTCGGTGGGCGGCTTTTCCTTGCGCTGCTTGGGGTCCAGATAGCCGATGGCATCGTCCATGCTGCCCCAGCGGATGGTCGCCCCGTAAGCGATCTGGGTCTCTTCCAGCAGCTTGCGCTGCTTGCGGCTGAAGTCGTCGGCCGAAGCTGCGGCGCTGGCCAGCAGCAGGGTACAGATCAGGAGCTGGATGAGGCGGCGCATCGGTGGTTTCCCCAGAACGTCAGCCTGCCATCCTACCCTTTGGCGAAGGCAACAAAGCGACCGCTGAACTCGGCGGCCGGCTTGCCATCGGCACCTGGCTGGGTGGCGATGATGCTGATGCGGGCCTTGCGGCGCTGGCGGAAGGTATTCAGGAAGGCGTCCCAGCCGCTGGCTTCGGCCGCTTCGGCATGGGCGTGCAGGTCTTCGTAGACCGGCGCCAGGTAGCGCAGGTTGCTGTCGGCCACATAGACCTCGGCATCGTGGCCGGCCAGGCGCAGGCGCAGGCTGACCAAGGCCCAGCCGGACAGGGTCAGCACCGACGCCAGGCTGCCACCGAAGGCGTTGCCCTTGTCGTTGACGTTGGCGGCCAGCGGCGCGGTGATGCGCAGCACGCCGTCGGCATAGCCATCGAGCTGGATCTGCATGGCGCGGACCGCGGGCATGCAGTCCAGCACGTCCTGCAGGGCGGCCAGCGAGGAAGTCAGGGCATCAACGGACATCGGAGCAGCGACCACGACAACGAAGGGCCCGCATAATGCAGGCAATGGCCGACCATACGATACCCACTGGCGCCGCGGGTTCCAAAGCGGGCTGGACCTTCATTTCGCTGCGCCCGCAAGGCCAGAATGCGGCATTGCGCCGCGCCGTTGCTGGGCTGGGCGGGCATGTGGTGGCCCTGCCCCCCTGGCGCTTGCAGCGCCTGCAGGGCATGCCTGTGGTACGCCAGCTGCAACGCGCGCTGAACTGCGACCGCGTGGTGTTCACCAGCCCAGCCGCCGTGGCCGCAGCCGCCGCACTGATGCCGCTGGCCGCCGCGCAGCGCAGCCCCTGGCTGACGGTGGGCGAAGGCACCGCGCGCGCACTGCGGGCACAGGGCGTTGCCGAGGTGCATGCACCGCAGCGGATGGACAGCGAAGGCCTGCTTGCCCTGCCGGTAGTGGCCGACGTGCAGGGGCTGCGCATCGGCCTGGTGACCGCGCCCGGTGGGCGTGGCCTGATTGCCACGCAGCTGCAGGCGGCCGGTGCCACCCTTGAACGCGCCGACGTCTATCAGCGCCGTCTGCTGGGCCTGCAACCGCGCGTATTGGCCCGGCTGGCGCGTTCAGCGTACCCCTGGGTGCTGGCGGTCAGCAGTGGTGAAGCGCTCCAGCATTTCTGGCAGCAGCTTCCGCCTGCGCTGCAGCACCGCCTGCAGGCCCACGCCAGCGTTGTGGTCGCCAGCGATCGGCTGGGTGAGCAGGCATGCGGTCTGGGCCTGCACCATGTGGCGCGCAGCGCCGGGCCGACCACTGAGCAGTTGGTCGCCGCTGCACACGCCACGCTCACCGGCCCGGCAGCGACCTGAACAGGGACGGGCGTCACGCTTGCCGCTGCCGTCGGCAACAGTAATGCTGTGCACAACGCGGCCTGCCGGAACCGACTGGCAACACAGCCGACAAGGAAGCCCGATGAACGACACTGCGCCCGCTGCTCCACCCCATCGACACGTGCGCTGGCTGCTGCCGCTGGCCGGCGTGGTCGTGCTTGGCGCGGGCGGCTATGCCGGCTGGTACGTCTGGCAGCAGCAGCAGGAAGAGCAGCACGCGCAGGCGCAGACCACCGCCGTGCAGTTGCAGGGCCTGGAAGCCACGCTGGATGCGCTGCGCCGCGACCAGCGCGCGACCAGCCAGCGCCTGCAGGATGCGGCGGCCACCAACCGCGTGCTGCGCGACGAGATGCTGGGCCTTTCGCAGCGCAGTTCGCTGTTGGAAGAGAACCTGGCCAAGCTGGCCGACAGCGCCAACCAGGGCCGCCAGGCGGTACAGCGCGATGAGGCCGAACTGCTGCTGACCCAGGCCGCACAGCGGTTGAACTACGCCGACGACGTGGACGGCGCACGCCGCCTGTACGCACAGGCCGCCACCGCACTGGCCGACCTGCCGGACAGCGAGGGCCTGAACCTGCGCCAGGCGCTGGTGCAGGAGCGCGATGCGCTTGATGCGCTCGGCGCTGGACCGCGCGTGCAGGCGCTGCAGCGACTGGATGCAGTGGCCAAAGCATTGCAGGGCCTGCCCTCGCAGGTGACTGGCGACGCGGCGATGCACACGGCAAAACCGTGGTGGCAATCGACGCTGGCCCCGTTCGTGGACATCACCCCGAGCCGCCAGAACGGCCCACTGACCGCAGCCGAACGCCGTAACGCCGACGATGCACTGCAGCTGGAACTGACCCTGGCGCGCGCCGCGATCGAGCGCGGCGACCGCGCCGGTCGCGATACTGCGCTGGCACGCGTGGAGCATTGGGCACAGCGGCGCTGGCCGGATTCACCGGCCCTGCGCGCGCAGCGTGCTGAACTGAAGGCCTTGCGCGAGCTTCCGCTGCAGGCCAGCAGTACCGTTCTTGGCAGCACCCTGCAGCAACTGCGCACCCAGACCGACCGGAGGTAATCCCGCATGAAACCCCTGCAATCCCTGGTCGTGCTGTTGCTGGCCGTGGCCATCGGCGTGGTCGCCGCGCAATGGCTCGGCGCCGATGACCTCAACCGCTTCGGCGAAGTGACCCTGCGCTACGGTGGCTACGACTATCACAGCAATCTGCCGAAGGTGGCCCTGCTGTCGGTGATCGCGGTGCTGGTGCTGTGGCTGCTGTGGAGCCTGATCGCCGCACCGTTCCGGGCCTGGGGCCGCTATCGCCGCAAACAGGGCCGGGTGCGCCTGATCGACGGCCTGCAGGCCTATGAGCACGGCCAGTGGCAGCGTGCCGAGAAGCTGCTTGATGGCGCGGCCAAGGACCCGGAAGTGAGTGGCGTGGCGCTGGCCAATGCCGTGCGCAGCGCGCAGGCGCGTGCCGATGGCCCCGCTGGCGAGGCGCTGTTGCAGCGCCTTGGCGAAAGCGATGCCACGCTGCAGGCGCTGCTGCGCGCCGAACAACTGATCGCCCGCGATCTGCCGGTGGATGCGATCAATGTGCTGGACGTGGCGGCGATCCAGCCGCTGCCGCCGCGCGGCCTGTGGCTGCGCACCGAAGCACTGGCACAGGCCGGCCGCGCCCACGAGGCGTACGGCCAACTGGGCGCACTGCGGCAGAGCAAGGTGTTGCCGGCCGATGCGAACAGCGAACTGGAAGCCCGTCTGGCCGCACAGGCGCTGCTGGAAGCAGCCGACGTCAACGCGCTGGCCGCGCAGTGGGAAGCCACGCCGAAGGCGCTGCGCCCCACCCCGGACGTGGTTGGCGCGTATGCCACCCGCGCGGTGGCACTGAACTGGGACGAGCCCGCGCTGCTGGCGCTGGAACAGGCCCTGGACCATCGCTGGGACGACGAACTGGTTGCGCTGTATGGCCGCCTGCCGGCCGAGCGCCTGGCCACGCGCCAGAGCAACCTGGCGCGCTGGCGCAACGTGCATGACGGCTCGGCCGCGCTGCGCCTGGCACAGGGCCGCGTGGCGCTGGCCCAGCAGCAGTGGGATGCCGCCGATGCGTTCCTGCACGAAGCCATCGCCGCGGGCGCCGGTGCACCGGCGTGGGAAGCGCTGGGTGAACTGTTCGCACAGCGTGGCGATCACGCACTGGCCGCGCAGTGCCTGGCCAATGCACTGCGCCTGCAGCGCGGCGAGGACAGCCTGGATCTGGTGCGCGGCATTGAAGCGCCGTCGCGGACCACGGTGGAAGAGCAGCCGATCGCGGTGCAGCCGCCGGTGTATGACGCCAACGAAGAGCGCGATGAGTTCGGCAACCCGCGCTTTCCCTGATGGGCAATGCCGGCCGCTGGCCGGCATCCACCGGTGAATCTGGCAACGCGCCAAGCATGCTTGGCACCCACCGGAGCAACAATCCGAACAAAAAAAAACGCCGCCCGATGGGCGGCGTTTTTCTATTGTTCGATGGATGCGATCAGCGTTCGACGATCGCCACTACACCCATGCCGCCAGCGGTGCAGATCGACACCAGCGCGCGGCCACCGCCACGCTCGGCAAGCTGCTTGGCCGCCGTGGCGATCACGCGGGCGCCGGTGGCGGCGAACGGGTGGCCCGTGGCCAGCGACGAACCCAGCAGGTTGATCTTGTCCGGATCGATGCGGCCCAGCGGTGCGTCCAGGCCCAGGCGGTTGCGGCAGTAGTCCTCGCTCTCCCACGCGCGCAGGGTGCACAGCACCTGCGCAGCGAAGGCTTCGTGGATCTCGTAGATGTCGAAGTCCTGCAGGGTCAGGCCATTGCGCTTGAGCATTTCCGGTACGGCCACGGTCGGCGCCATCAGCAGGCCTTCGCCATGCACGAAGTCCACCGCAGAGACGTGCGCATCACGCAGGTAGGCCTGCGGCTCGTGACCGTGTGCACGCGCCCACTCTTCGCTGGCCAGCAGGACCGCAGCGGCGCCGTCGGTGAGCGGGGTGGAGTTGGCGGCGGTGAGCGTGCCGCGGCCGGAGACCTTGTCGAAGGCCGGCTTCAGCGTGGCGAGCTTTTCCAGCGAGGTATCCGGGCGCAGGATGTTGTCGCGCTCGACACCACGGAACGGTGCGATCAGGTCGTTGAAGAAGCCGCGCTCATAAGCGGCGGCCAGCTTCTTGTGCGAGGACACCGCCCACTCGTCCTGCGAGTCGCGCGAGATGTTCCATTCCTTGGCCATGTCCTCGCAGTGGTCGCCCATGCTCTTGCCGGTGCGCGGCTCGGCCACGCCGGGGAACTCGGGCTTCAGTTCAGAGAACTTGAAGCCGGCGGTCAACGCGCGGATCTTGTCGCCGGTGCTCTTGGCGCGGTTGGCCGCCAGCAGGCGCGCGCGCAGCTTCTTGCCGTAGACGATCGGCACGTCGGAGGTGGTGTCCGAACCGCCGCCGATGCCGGATTCGATCTGGCCCAGCGCGATCTTGTTGGCGACAGTGATGATGCTGTCCAGCGAGGTGCCGCAGGCGCGCTGCAGGGTGATGCCCGGGGTCAGCGGCGACAGGCCGGAAGACAGCGTGGCCTCGCGGCCGAGGTTCCAGTCGCTGGAGTGCTTGATCACCGCACCCATCGCCACTTCACCCAGCTGCTGGCCATGCAGGCCGAACCGTTCGACCAGTGCGCCCAGCGTACGGACCGACATGCCGAGGTTGCCGACATCCGAATACGCGGTGTTCTGGCGGCAGAACGGAATGCGGACGCCACCGAGGATGGCGACGGGACGAGCATTGGGCATGGAGATACCTGGCATGGATGAGGGTGTCTGCAACATGGCCTGCACGACGGAGCAGGCATAATGGAGCCAAGTGTAGCTGCCGCCCTGTGATGGGCCAACCGTGGAACCATGAGCAAACCCGACCCCGCGATGAATGCCCTTGGCGTGCTGGCCCTGGAACTGGCCGGCGGCGAAATCCCCCGCCAGGCGGTACTCAGCGCCGAACAGGCCGGTGAACTGGCCGATCGCGTCGGCCGCGACCTGTCCAAGCTGGTGCCGCAGGTGGCCGAGCTGGACCTGGTGTTCGCCGCCGCCCATTTCGACCCGGCCGAAGTGCTGCGCCCGGGCTGGCCGATCCATCGCCGCCTGGAAGAACTGCAGATGCGGGCACCGGGCCGCAACCAGGGTCCGCGCCTGCTCGCCTTCGGCACCGACGCCCAGGGTGACGTGCCGCTGCCGTTCCAGGCCGATGCCAGCCTGGTGGGCGGTGGCCTGCGCGTAGTGCCGTTCCTGCTGACCGGCAGCGACGTGGCCACCACCAACGCTGTGGCCAACGCGCTGGAAGAAACCCTGCTGGCCAACGGCATGGCGCATGCCGACACCGCATTGATGGCACAGAACACCTTCGGTGCCCGCATCGAGCACGCGCGCTACTTCACCGTGAACGATCTGGCCGCGATGATGTCGATGCAGTACGACAACCAGGGCCTGGCCGCGCTGTGGCCGCTGATCGAGACGGCGATCATGGCGCCGGGTGAGGACGAATGGCTCAACGCCGCACCCGAGCCGCTGCTGCGTTACACCCACGGCGAGGCACGCATGGCGCTGTTCGACCCGGCCGGCTGGTGCGCGCACTACAACCACAGCAACAACGACTGCGATCGCCTGAAGGGCATCTACGAGCAGTTCCTGATGCGCCAGCGGCAGATGGCGGCGGTGCTGGAAGCGCACGGCGTGCCGGTGCTGTTCGTGCACTGCGAGGCCGGGCAGGACGCGCGCGAGCTGCTGGCGCGCTGATCGACGGACGTATTCCGCCGGGCATGGCCCGGCGCTACCTGTACGCTTTGTTGTAGAGCCGAGCCCATGCTCGGCTCAGGCCGCCTGCAGAGCCGCCGAGCGTGGGCTCGGCTCTACAGGCGGCACGTGCGCCTTACGGGGCCTTCTTGATCACCGCACAGGCCAGGCGCGCGCCGGCGTTGCCGGTCGGCTGGGTCTTGTAGTCGTCCGCGTCGGCGTGGACGATCAGGCCGCGGCCGATGATGTCGAAGTCATCGCCCTTGCCGATGTTGACGTTGCTGGAGACGGGACCGTCGATGGTGGCCACGCCCTTGTCGTCGGCCTTGATGTTGGGCATGTCGCCGCCGTGGTGCGGATCGGTGGCCACGTTGCCGTGATCCTGGTGGCCCGGGTTGAAGTGGCCGCCGGCGCTCATGCCATCCGGCGCGCTGCAGTCGCCCTTCTCGTGGATGTGGAAGCCGTGCTCGCTGCCCGGCTTCAGGCCGCTGATCTGGCCGGTCACGTGAACCTTGCCGTCGACCACCTTGAAGGTGACGCTGCCCTTGGCTTCGTTGCCCTGGGTCGGAGCCAGCTCGGCGGTGGCCGAAGCATCGGCGGCCGGTGCCGGTGCGGCAGCCGGTTCAGTGGTGGCCGCCGGCGCCGCCGGTGCGGTTTCCGCCTGCGGTGCGGCGGGCTGCTGGCCGCAGGCCGCCAGGCCCAGCGCGGTGATGGCAGCGAACAGCGAAGTGTGGATCAAACGCATGGAATCTCTCCCTGGATGATGCCTGCAGTGATCAGCGGACAACCCGGATCACGCCACAGGCGATGCGGACGCCGGCATTGCCGGCGGGCTGGCTGCGATAGTCGTCGGCGTTGGCATGCACGACCAGTGCACGTCCGGCGATATCGGTGGCGGCGCCTCCGCCAAGGGTAACGCCCTTGAGGTGGATATCGACGTTGGCGCGGCCCTGGGCGTCGGCACGCAGATTGTCCATGTCGCCCAGGTGGTGCTTGCCGGTGCCGGCGCGGCCATGCGCGGCGCCACCGGGGTTGAAGTGGTTGCCGGCACTGCTGGCATCCACCGCGCTGCAGTCGCCGCGCTCGTGGATGTGGAAGCCGGCCTGCTGCATCGGCTGCAGGCCACCGATCAGGCCGGTGATGTGCAGGCCACCAGGCTCCACCATCAATGCCAGGCGGCCACTGACGATGCTGGCCGACGACGGCGACAGATTGGCCTCGGCCTGTTTCGCAGCGCTGACCACGGTCGGCGGCGGCGGGGTGGGCTCGGCCTTCTTGGGCGCGCTGCCACAGGCAGACAGCAGCACGGCGGCGGACAACGGGAGGATGGCAAAGGACAGACGCATCGAAGACTCCTTGCAGATGACACTACGGACGGCATCGTCCATGAACGATCAACAGTTCGGCAAGCGGGCGCGAGGATCGCGTGCAGAGGCCGTTCAATGGCCCCCGCGGCGACGTCCGGCGCCCAGCTTGCGGGTAAGGGTATTGCGGCCCAGGCCCAGGCGGGCAGCGGCTTCTGCGCGGCGCCCATGGGTGATCTGCAGCGCGGCTTCCAGCAGCGCATGGTCGACCCGCTCGCGCACCTGCGCATGCAGCCCTTCCACGCCTTCGGCCAGCTGCCGCCGTGCCCACTCGGCCAGCAGCACTTCCCACTGCCCCGGATCGGCACCGTGCGCGGGGCTGCGGCGGCCACGCGCGCGATTGAGCGCGGTATCGACGTCGGCCACGCCGATGGTGTCGGCGGCGGCCAGCGCGGCCATCCGCCAGCACACATTCTCCAGCTCGCGCACATTGCCCGGCCAGTCGTGCTCGCGCAGCGCCTGCAGGGCCGCGGCGGTCAGGCGCTTCGGCGGCGTATCCAGCTTGCGTGCGGCGGCAGCCAGGAAGGTGCTGGCCAATTGCGCGATGTCCTCGCGGCGCTCGCGCAGTGGCGGCAGCTGCAGGCGCACCACGTCCAGGCGGTGCAGCAGATCGGCGCGGAACTTCCCCTCCGCGACCAGTCCCTCCAGATCCTGGTGGGTGGCGGCCACCACGCGCACGTCGACGCGGATCAGCTCGCGGCCACCGACGCGGAAGAACTCGCCCTGCGCCAGCACGCGCAACAGGCGCGTCTGCAGCGGAAGCGGCATGTCGCCGATTTCATCCAGGAACAGCGTGCCGCCGTCGGCCTGCTCGAAACGGCCGATATGGCGGCGCTGCGCGCCGGTGAAGGCACCGGCCTCGTGGCCGAACAGCTCGCTCTCCAGCAGTTCGGCGGGAATCGCCGCGGTATTGAGCGCGACGAACGGACCGTGCGCGCGGGGTGATTCACGATGCAGCGCATTGGCCACCAGTTCCTTGCCGGTGCCGGTCTCGCCGGTGATCAGCACCGCCAACGGCGCCTGTGCCAGGCGACCGATGGCGCGGAACAGCGCGCGCATCGGCGGGGTATCGCCCACCAGTTGCGGCGGCTGGTCGCTGTGCGTTTCGGCGGCAGGCGTGGGCGCGGCCAGTGCCGGTGCCACAGCCGGCAGCACGCGCTGTGCCAGCGCCACCGCATCGTCCAGATCAAACGGCTTGGACAGGAACTCATGCGCGCCACCGCGGAATGCCCCCGCCGTGCTGGCCACATCGGTGTAGGCGGACATCACCACCACCGGCAGCTGCGGCAGCGCGGCCTTGAGCTTGTCCAGCAGCACCAGGCCGTCGTCGCCGGGCATGCGTACATCGGTGAACAGCAGCGCCGGCGGCGGGCCCTCGCTCAAGGCCTGCAACGCAGGCGCGGCGCTGTCGAAATCAACGACCTGGTAGCCCGCCTCACGCAGCGCGGTGCACAGCACGAAGCGCACGGCGCGGTCGTCGTCGACCACCCAGATGCGCTGCGGGGACGATGAAGACTCAGACATCGCGCAGGGCCTCCTCGGCCGGGGCGGCGCCGTTGCCGATCGGCAGCAGCAGGGTGAACACGGTATGGCCGGGGCGCGAGCGGTAGGTGAGCGTGCCGCGATGCTCGCGCGCCACCTGCTGGGCCAGCGCCAGGCCCAATCCGGTGCCTTCGGCGCGGCCACTGACCAGCGGCAGGAACAGGTGCTCGGCCAGTTCCTCGGGCACGCCGCGGCCGTCATCGGCGATTTCCAGGCGCAGGGCCAGGGTGTGCAGCTGCTCGGTGATGCGCACGCCATGCTCCACCCGCGTGCGCAGGGTGATGTTGCCGGCGCCGGCCTGGATCGCATTGCGCACCAGATTCCACACGGCCTGGGTGAGGCGATCGGCGTCGCCATGGAATTCAGGAATGCTGGGGTCATAGTCGCGCTGCAAGCGCACCGCCCAGCCGGCCTCGCTCTCGGCCAGGCGCAGCACGCGCTCCAGCGCGGCATGGATGTTCAGTTCGGCATGCGGCGCGGCCGGGGCGGGCGACAGCAGCTGGTCGAGCAGGCCATTGAGGCGTTCGATCTCCGAGCCGATCAGCTCGATCAGCTCACGTTCGCTGGCGTCGCGCTGGGCGGCGCGGCGGGCCAGCAGCTGCGCCGCGCCCTTCAGGCCGGCCAGCGGATTGCGCAGCTCGTGGGCCAGGCCCTTCAGCGCGGCACTGAGCGCACTGGGCAGGGCCTGGGTCGGGTCCAGGCCGGGGAATTCGTCCACCGGATGTGCTTCCAGCAGCCAGCCGCCATCGTCGCGGCGGCTCATCCAGCCCTCGGCGAAACGCGGCGCCTCGCCCGGCACGGCCAGCGCCAGCCGGTTCAGGCGCAGGCTGTCGCGCTCGTCGCGGGCCAGGAAATGGGCCAGGGCCTCGCCCTGCACTTCCAGCGCGGCGAGCGGCTGGCCCAGCAGGCGGCGGCCACTGACGCCCAGCCAGCGGGCAAAGGCGGGATTGCAGCCGATGATGCGGCCATCGGCCCCGGCCCAGGCCAGCGGCGTGCCGAGGGCATCGAGGGACGGCGGGGGTGCGGGGTCGGACATTGCACCAATGTAGTGCAAAAGCGCGGGTTCGGGGTTAGAGCCCTTTCCTCGCGGAAAGGGATCTGACCCCTTGCGCTGCGGGGTCCGGGGTCGGATCTCTTTCTGCGAGGAAAGGGCTCTGACCCCGGCAGGTCGAGCACGCTGAACCACTACCGGATGCGTGGCCGGTTACAGCTTCATGTTCAGGCCGACGAACACGCTGCGGCCCGGGGCCGGCGAGAACATCGGTCGGGCGCTGTCCCAGAAGAAGCTGTCGTACCAGACGTAGGCGTACTCGCGGCCGGTAACGTTCTTCAGCTGCAGGTCCACGCTCCAGCGCGGGTTGATCTGATACGCGGCGCTGAGGTCGAGCACGGCGAAGCCGCCGAACTTGCCCGCCACGTTGCGCTCTTCCAGGTAGTAGTCGCCCTGCGCGCGCGCCTGCAGGCCGAGGCGCAGCGCGTCGCTGGCGCGGTAGTCCACGCCCAGGTTGCTGATATGGCGCGGGGTGGCCGCCACTTCCCTGCCCTGCAGCGAAATGCTGGCATCGCGCTCGTCGCGGGTGATCTTCGCTTCCTGATAGGCGTGCGAGGCCCACAGCGTCCAGTCATCGCCAAGTTGCAGGCTCAACTGCGCATCCACGCCGCGGCGGCGGGTCTTGCCCAGGGTGACCGTGGTCCCGGTGGCCGGCATGTTGGACACCTCGTTTTCCGCATCCTGCTGCCACACCGCCAGCCGCGCCTGGCTGCCGGCGAACGGCTGGAACTTCAGGCCCAGCTCCATGCCGGTGTTGGTGGACGGCTGCATCGGCGCCTGTCCCGGGGTGAGGTAGGCCGGCGCGGTGGAGCCGGTGAGCACCTGGAAGGTGCGGCCCCAGTTCGCGTAGACGTGGGTGGTTTCGCCCAGGCTGTGGATGACGCTCAGCTTGGGCTGGCCGATCGTGCCGTAGTCCTGCAAGCGGCCGCTGATGCCGCTCATCAGGTGCGTGCTGCCACTGAAGCGGTCGATACGGTAGGCCGGCACGATCTTCCACGCCTCGGCGGGCTGGTAGATGGCCTGCACGTAGGCGCCCCAGTTGTCGAAGCTGTGGCGGTCGTTGTTCTGCACGCGCGCCGGGGCCTGGCTGAAATCAGTGGGTTCGGCGTAGGCGTAGCGCTCGCGGATGTAGCCGTTGTCCTGCTGTTCGTAGTTCAGGCCGCCTTCCACGGTCAGCGCGGGGCTGGCCTGCCAGGTGAGCGTGCTGAGCAGGCCGGTCTGCCGCTCATCCCACACGCGGCGCTGGCGCGGCAGGTTGCCGGTGGGCAGATCGCTGAAGGTCACCCGGCGATCATCTTCATAGCGGTTGTAGTACAGCCGCGTGCCGAAGGTGAGCGAGTGAGAGAGCTTCAAATCCACGTGCGCGGCGATCTGCCGCATGTCGCGGTCATCGCCATCGTTGCCGTTGCGCAGGTCGCTGCCACGGCGGTGCGTGCGCAGTTCGTCGGCCGTCATGAAGCCGGGTTCGTCCGCTTCGTGGTGGTAGGCGCGCGCGGTCAGGCCCACGCGCAGGCCGTCGTCCAGCGAGCCATGGAACCATTTGCCGCCCAGCGAATACTTCTTCGAGGTGTCATGGTCGCGGTAGCCATCACTGGCCTGGGTGCCGACGAAGTAGTTCTGGGCGAAGCCATCCGCTTCACGGCCCACGGCAAGCTGCGCATCGCGGGTGTTGTAGCTGCCGTAGGCCAGCCGCGCATCGGTGTAGGTGCCGCCCTGGCGCGTACCGAAGTTCACGTTGCCGCCAATGTTGTGCAGGCCGTAGCGCGGGTCGTTGGTCCCGCGCACCACTTCGATGTAGCTGATTTCCAGCGGGAACAGCATGTCGATGAAGCGCTGGTTGCCGCTGTTGACGTTGCTGGGGATGCCGTCGATGAGGGTCTTGATCGCGTTGAGGTAGCCCTCGCCGTTGAAGGCGCGGAAGCTGACCTTGCCCGACTCCGCACCCTGCCGGGTTTCGGTGAGCTGGATGCCGGGCATCTGCCCCAGCAGTTCCCAGCTGTGCGAGACGTTGCGGTCTTCGATCTGGTCCGCGCCCAGCACGTCCACCGAGGTCAGCACCTGGTGTGCGCTGAGCTGGCCTTCGCCATGCTGGTGCACCTGCACCTTGCCGAGGGTGAGCGCGGCATCGGCGGACTGTGCGAAAGCTTCAGGAGCGAACGGGGCGGCCGCGAGGGCGGCCACCAGCGTGGAGGTCTTCATGGGGGTGGAAGGGTGCGGATGAAATGTAATCATATAACATTTCAAGCACCTGCCATGTAGAGTCGCGCCATGCTCGACGGCGCCTGGCAAACCGCAGTCGAGCATGGCTCGACCCTACACAGGGGGTGGAGCGGTGCTTACACCGGGTAGCCGGTGGCTTCCCTGGCCTTCTTCCAGGCGCTTTCAAATTCGCGCGCGGAAATTTCGTCGTCCTCGTCGAAATCCAGGAACGACACCGGCTGGTCGGCCAGCAGGAAGCGGTCATCGCTGTGGGCATGCTCGTCGGCCCAGACCATCTTGGTGCCGTAGATTTCCACCTGGCGCACGATCTTCTCGCCGCGGGCCTCCATCAGCACGTTGCCCTTGCCCAGGCCCGATTCGGCCCAGTGCTTGTAGTACTTCTTTGCGGCGGACTTCGCGCCGGGTTTTGCGTTGTGCTTTGCGTAGGTCATTGCAGGGGGCCTGGCCGCAGGCGCGGCCGGAAGGTTCGGAATGACGCCATTATCAGGTATCCAGGGGTCAGATCCCTGTCCTCCGGAAACGGATCTGACCCCAGCCGACCTACCGTGGCAACGCCAGACCTTTCGGCCACAGCATCCAGAGGTTGCCCTTCTGCTTCATGTCGCCGGCCAGCTTGCCAGCGGCATCGCCACTGCCCCAGTACAGGTCGGCGCGTACTTCGCCGGCGATGGCGCCGCCGGTGTCCTGCGCAGCCACCGGACGCACCACCGGGGTGCCATCCGGGCGTGTGGTGGACAGCCACAGCAGGCTGCCCAGTGGCACCACGGTCCGATCCACCGCCACGCTGTAGCCGGCGGTCAGCGGCACGTTCAACGAGCCACGCGGGCCTTCCGGGCTGTCGGCGCTGCGCACGAAGAACACGTAGCTGGGGTTGCTTCGCAGCAGTTCCGGCACGCGCGCGGGATTGGCCCGCGCCCAGGCGCGGATCGCGTCCATGGTCACGTCTTCCTTCTTCAGCTGGCCCTGGTCCACCAGCCAGCGGCCAATGGCGCGGTAGGGATGGCCGTTCTGCTCGGCGTAGGCCAGCCGCACCTGCGTGCCATCGGCCAGGCGTACCCGGCCGGAACCCTGGATCTGCAGCAGCTGCAGGTCCATGGGATCGGTCAGCCAGGCCAGTACCGGGGCCCTGGCGCCTTTGCTGGCAATCGTGCCGGCGTCGTCATAGGGCTTGAGCACCTTGCCTTCGACGCGCCCGCGCAGGCGCTTGCCCTTCAGTTCCGGGTAGAGGCTGTCCAGCTGCACCACGATCAGGTCATCGGGCGTGCCGTACACCGGCACCGTGGCAGTGGCCGTGCGGGTGAGGCTGCCGGGATAGATCGGTTCGTAGTAGCCGGTAATGAGCCCGTCGGCCTGGTGGCCGCCGGCACGCAGCGCGTAGACATCGAGGTCGCGCTGCAGGAACTGGCGGATCGCCGCCGGGTCATTGTCTGAAACCGCAGCGGCCGTGGCGCAGGGCTTTGCCCAGACCGCATCGTTCTTCAGCCGGCTGCAACTGCTGCGCCAGGCAACGAAGCCGGCCTGCAGGTCGCTGTCGGTGACCGGCGGCAGTGCGCTCCATGCGACCTTGGCGTAGGTCGCCGCCGGCGGTGTGACGGCCGTCGGCCGGTCGGATCCGGTGCGGGGGACGGTGGTGGAGCAGCCCGCGAGCGCGGCCGCTGCCAGCAGGATGCAGTGCCTGCGCTTGAAGGTGGCTGAATCGATCATGCCGCCATGGTGGAGTGCCGGCCGCTGGGCGGCAACCCGGCGTGGGGTCCAGCGTTCATGCGCCGGGTCACGGCGTCTGCAGCAGCAGCGAATGCAGGATGCGGGCGTCTTCGGCGTCCAGCGTCTTCGGCAGGTCGTCGCTGCCGCGGAAGCGGCGATGGAAGGCAGCGACGGCCGCTTCGCGATCCTCCATCGGGTAGCCGAAGCGGGCCATCGCATTCCAGGCGTCAAACCCTTCCGGTGCGGGGCCGTCGCTGGCACGCGGCCATACGCCGAAGCCGGCTTCGGCCAGCTGCTGCCATGGGAAGAAGCGGCTGGGGTCGGCCTTGCGCGTCGGCGCGAGATCGGCATGACCGATCACCTGCCGCGGCGGAATGTTCAGGCGCTCGGTGAGGTCACGCAGCAGCAGGATCAGCGATGCGATCTGCGCCTGCGTGAATGGCGTGCTGCCGTTGTTGTCCAGCTCGATGCCGATGGAGGCCGAGTTGAGATCGGTGATGGTGCCCCAGCGGCCGGAACCTGCATGCCAGGCGCGGCGCTCGTCGCTGACGAGCTGGTAGCGGTGGCCATCGGCACCGATGAGGTAATGCGCACTGACCCGGCCGCCGCTGTTGGCGGTACGCAGCGTGTGCAGGCTCTGCTGCACCGAATCCTGTTCGGTGTGGTGGATGACGATGATGACCGGATCGCGTGCGTTCTGGTTTGGCGAAGGTACCCAGGTCGCCAGCGGGTTGCGGCTTTCCTGCGGCACGGAAGCACAGGCGGCCAGCAGCAGGCAGGCCGAGAGCATCAGGGGGGTGCGGATCGGGTGCATGCGTTTGATTGTGCGCGATCGCGCGCGACGGTGCATGACGCGGTACCGACCAACGGTCGGAACCCACCCCGTCAAAGCGGAGTGCCGACCCAGGGTCGGCACCCACCAGGGCAAAAGGCTGCCCGTCGTTACCTCAGGCCTCGTAGGCCGATTCGCCGTGCGAGGTGACATCCAGGCCGGTACGCTCGGCCTCTTCGGTCACGCGCAGGCCGACCACCACCTTCACCAGCAGCAGGATGGCCGCGGTGACCACCGCCGACCAGACCACGGTGAGGCCGACGCTGACCACCTGCACCCACACCTGGTGGCCGATATCCAGATCGGCCTTGGTGCCGCCCAGCGACTGCGCGCTGAACATACCGGTGAGGATGGCACCGACGATACCGCCGACGCCGTGCACACCGAACACGTCGGCGGTGTCGTCCACCTTCAGCAGGCGCTTCAGGCCGGTAACGCCC
This sequence comes from Stenotrophomonas sp. 57, assembly GCF_030291075.1. Classification (NCBI taxonomy): domain Bacteria; kingdom Pseudomonadati; phylum Pseudomonadota; class Gammaproteobacteria; order Lysobacterales; family Lysobacteraceae; genus Stenotrophomonas; species Stenotrophomonas sp. 57. Next base: position 140,823 of record NZ_CP127407.1, on the reverse strand, counting down.
CACACGCAGACCACGCCGGCGACCAAACCGATGACGATGGCGCCCAGCGGGCCCACGGTGCCGCAGGCCGGAGTGATGCCGACCAGGCCGGCCACCGCACCCGACGCTGCGCCCAGCGCCGACGGCTTGCCCTTGGTGATCGCTTCGGTGAGCGTCCAGCCCAGCACCGCCGCAGCCGTGGCCAGCACGGTGTTGAGGAAGGCCAGCGAGGCCACGGTGTCGGCCGCTGCCGCCGAGCCGGCGTTGAAGCCGAACCAGCCCACCCACAGCAGCATCGCGCCAATGTAGGTGAACGGCACGTTGTGCGGCTTCAGCGCGGTCTGGCCATAGCCCAGGCGCTTGCCGACGAACCACGCGGCGACCAGGCCCGCGACGCCCGCGTTGATATGCACCACGGTGCCACCAGCGAAGTCGATCGCCCCCATTTCACCCAGGTAACCGCCGCCCCAGACGATGTGGGCCATCGGGATGTAGCTGAGGGTGAACCACAGCGCGGAGAACAGCAGCACCGCGCGGAACTTGATGCGTTCGGCGAAGGCGCCGACGATCAGCGCGGTGGTGATGCCTGCAAACGTCGACTGGAAGGCGACGAACAGATAGTCCGGCAGGCCCTTGATCGGCGTGTTGCCCACTGAGTCGGGGGTGAAGCCCTTGAGGAAGGCGAACTCGGTGAACGAGCCGAAGAACGGATTGCCCGTGCTGAACACCGCGCTGTAGCCGTAGGCCACCCACAGCAGCAGCACCAGCGAGAACACCACCAGGATCTGGCTGAGCACCGACAGCACGTTCTTCGAGCGCACCAGGCCGCCGTAGAACAGGGCCAGGCCCGGTACCACCATCAGCAGCACGAGCAGGGTGGAGGTGAGCATCCAGGCCACGTCGCCGTGGTCGAAGGCCGGCGCTGCGGCTTCTGCGGCCACCGGTGCCGCAGCTACCGGTGCCTGCAGCGGCTCGACCGCGACGGTTTCGCTGGGCAGCGGCGAGACCTGGGCCTGGGCGTTCGCAGTGCCCGGCCAGGCACCGGCGGCGAGCGCGCTGAGCAGCATCAACAGCCACACGACATGGAACCGGGCTTGCCACCCGGTGAGAAGGCGCATCTTCATGGGGGGAATCTCCGGAAAGGGGTTACAGCGCGTCGGCACCGATTTCGCCGGTGCGGATACGGATGACCTGCTCGACGGCAGTGACGAAGATCTTGCCGTCGCCGATCTTGCCGGTGCCTGCCGATGATTGGATCGCTTCGATCACCGCGTCGGCACGCTCGTCGGTGACCACGGTTTCGATCTTGATCTTGGGCAGGAAGTCGACGACGTACTCTGCGCCGCGATACAGCTCGGTGTGGCCCTTCTGGCGGCCGAAGCCTTTCACTTCGGTCACGGTGATGCCCGACACGCCTGCGTCGGACAGGGCCTCGCGGACCTCGTCGAGCTTGAACGGCCGGATGATGGCGGAGATCAGTTTCATGCGCATGTCCCGATGGTGGATGGGGCCAGCGCGCAGACGCGCGTTGGCATCAGGCAACCACGGGCCATCAGGGTGATGGCCGTGGCTGTTGCACCGGACACGTACTGGGCCGGGACGGCCGTGCCTCTCTCCTTGCACGACCGACGCGGGAGGGAGGGCGGCCCTGGTCGCGTATCCGGTCTTTCTCTTGCCCCTGGAAAAGCGGATTGAAGTTCAGCGGACTAACAGTCCGCTCTACCACCGTCCGCTCTACAACGGCGGGCCTGCGCCCGCCTCGCGGCTCCCCAGCCGCGAAAACGGAAGCGACGGCGGCGGGTGGGAGGGGGAAGCCCGCCGCCATCGCATCCGGTCAGCTGGCGTAGTACAGCTGGTATTCCAGCGGGTGGGTGGCCGCGCGGAACTTGGTCACTTCCTGCATCTTCAGCGCGATGTAGCCGTCGATGAAGTCATCGCTCATCACGCCACCGGCCTTCAGGAACTCGCGGTCCTTGTCCAGCGCTTCCAGGGCCTGGTCCAGCGAGGAGCAGACCTGCGGGATCAGCTTCTCTTCTTCCGGCGGCAGGTCATACAGGTCCTTGTCGCTCGGTGCGCCCGGGTCGATCTGATTCTTGATGCCGTCCAGGCCGGCCATCATCAGCGCGGTGAAGGTCAGGTAGCCCGACTGGATCGGATCCGGGAAGCGCATTTCAATGCGGCGCGCCTTCGGGTTGGACACCCACGGAATGCGGCACGAGGCCGAACGGTTGCGTGCCGAGTAGGCCAGCATCACCGGGGCTTCGAAGCCCGGCACCAGGCGCTTGTAGCTGTTGGTGCCCGAGTTGGCGAAGGCGTTGATGGCCTTGGCGTGCTTGAAGATGCCGCCGATGTACCAGAGCGCCAGCTGGCTCAGGCCGCCGTAGCCGTCACCGGAGAACAGGTTGGTGCCGCCCTTGGACAGCGACTGGTGCACGTGCATGCCGCTGCCGTTGTCGCCGACGATCGGCTTGGGCATGAAGGTGACGGTCTTGCCGTTGCGGTGCGCGACGTTCTTGATGACGTACTTCATGCGCAGCAGTTCGTCGGCCTTCTGCACCAGGGTGCTGAACTTGGTGCCGATCTCGCACTGGCCGGCGGTGGCCACTTCGTGGTGCTGCACTTCCACTTCGATGCCGACCTGTTCCAGCGTCTTGCACATTTCAGCGCGCAGGTCGTGCAGGGTGTCGGTCGGCGGAACGGGGAAGTAACCGCCCTTCACGCCCGGACGGTAGCCGCTGTTGGCGCCGTCGTACTTGGCACCGCTGTTCCAGGCGGCTTCTTCGGAGTCGACCTTGAAGAAGGTGTTGCCCATTTCATTGGCGAAACGGACCGAGTCGAAGATGAAGAATTCCGGCTCCGGGCCGAAGAACGCGGTTTCGGCGATGCCGGAGGACTTCAGGTAGGCTTCGGCGCGCTTGGCGATGCCGCGCGGGCAACGGCCATAGGCCTGCATGGTGGCCGGGTCGAGGATGTCGCAGCTGATCACGATGGTCGGATCGGCGTAGAACGGGTCGACGTAGGCGCTGGATGGATCCGGCAGCAGCACCATGTCCGACTCGTTGATGCCCTTCCAGCCGGCGATCGAGCTGCCATCGAACATCTTGCCTTCTTCGAACAGCGACGGCTCGACGATGCTGACCGGGAAGGTGACGTGCTGCTCGACGCCACGCATGTCCACGAAACGCAGATCGACGAATTCGATCTGGTTGTCCTTGATCAGCTTCTCAACGTTTTCCACGGACATCGGTACGACCTCGGATGGGGATGAATGCCTGCTGAGGTACAGCAACGACCGTGCCAACTTTTTGCGGACTGCAAGTCATTGATTTCAAAAAGGCCGCCCCGTGCCGGTGCAGAACAGGCCGCACCAAACAGGTGCGCCGACGGCCAGACGCACCCGTTTGGTGCAGCAGGGATCGTCTATCCTCTCGACCTTCTTCCTTCCGCCGCGCGTGCACGCACCGTCCATGTCCGACCTGCTCTCCGCCCTGTTGCTGGGCATCCTCGAAGGCTTGACCGAATTCCTGCCGATCTCCAGCACCGGCCACCTGCTCATCGCCCAGCATTGGCTGGGTGCCCGTTCGGACTTCTTCAACATCGTCATCCAGGCCGGCGCGATCGTGGCCGTCGTGCTGGTGTTCCGCCAGCGCCTGCTGCAGCTGGCCACCGGCTTCGGCCAGCGCGAGAACCGCGAGTACGTGTTCAAGCTGGGCGCGGCCTTCCTGGTCACCGCCGTGGTCGGCCTGGTGGTGCGCAAGGCCGGCTGGTCGCTGCCGGAGACGGTCAGCCCGGTGGCCTGGGCGCTGATCATCGGTGGCCTCTGGATGCTGCTGGTGGAGGCCTACACCGCGCGCCTGCCCGACCGCGACCAGGTGACCTGGACGGTGGCGATCGGTGTGGGCCTGGCGCAGGTCGTGGCCGGCGTGTTCCCCGGCACCTCGCGCTCGGCTTCGGCCATCTTCCTGGCCATGCTGCTGGGCCTGAGCCGCCGAGCGGCCGCCGCTGAGTTCGTGTTCCTGGTCGGCATTCCCACCATGTTCGCCGCCAGCGCCTACACCTTCCTGGAAATGGCCAAGGCTGGTCAGCTGGGCAGCGAGAACTGGACCGACGTGGGCGTGGCCTTCCTTGCCGCGGCCGTCACCGGCTTCGTCGTAGTGAAGTGGCTGATGGGCTACATCAAGTCGCACAGGTTCACCGCCTTCGCCATTTACCGCATCGCGCTGGGCGCAGCGCTGCTGCTGTGGTTGCCGTCCGGCAGCTGAACAGCGCCGGCGCATGGCAACCCCGTTGTCGGCCCTACCCCGTTTCCCCCACGGTTCCCCAAGGAGACTCACCATGAACCGCAAGCTCACCCTGCTCCTCCCGCTGGCCCTGATGGCCGCCTGCAGCCAGACCCCGGCCCCGGCCGGCACCGGCGGCGACGACGTGGCCCCGGCCGCGGCCAAGGCAGCAGACCAGCAGACGCTGGCGCACCTGGATGCGCAGCGCCTGCAGAGCCAGCACTGGCTGCTGCGGCAGGCCACCGGCGCCGATGGCAAGCGCATCGACGCGCTGTTCGCCCGTGAAGACAAGCCGGTCACCCTGGACTTCGCCGATGGTCGCCTGTCGGTGAGCAACACCTGCAACCACCTCGGCGGTGGCTACACCCTGGAGAACGGCACGCTGAAGGTGGGCGCGATGGCGTCGACCATGATGGCCTGCACCGACAAGGCGCTGATGGCGCTGGACGAGGCCGTGTCGAGCCGCCTGCAGGGCGATCTGAAGGCCACCCAGGATGCCGACGGCAAGCTGACCCTGACCACCGCCAAGGGCGACGTGCTGGTGTTCAACCCGGAACCCACCGCTGAAACCCGCTATGGCGGCGCCGGCGAAACCGTGTTCCTGGAAGTGGCTGCCAAGACCCAGAAGTGCTCGCACCCGCTGATCCCGGACTACCAGTGCCTGCAGGTGCGTGAGGTGAAGTTCGACGACAAGGGCCTGAAGCAGGGCGAGCCGGGCAAGTTCGAGAACTTCTACGGCACCATCGAGGGCTACACCCACGAAGACGGCGTGCGCAACGTGGTGCGCGTGAAGCGCTATGAAGTGAAGAACCCGCCGGCCGATGCGCCGTCGCAGGCGTACGTGCTGGACATGGTGGTCGAGTCGGCCATCGAGAAGAAATAAAACGATGGAAGGGCGGCCGAAAGGCCGCCCTTCTTCATTGTGCGTTGTAGAGCCGAGCCCATGCTCGGCTGCTGTCTATCGGGAAAAGCAGCCGAGCATGGGCTCGGCTCTACAGAAGCACATTGCCCGCTCAGGCCAATGCGGGGTTCAAGGTGTAGGTACCGTGCAGCGCCGCTTCGGCCAGTACGTGGCCGTGCATGGCGCGGTACGCGTCGGCGGCGGTGAAGCGCTGCGGCAGGTCCAGCGACGCCACGTCCAGCGCGAACACCCGGAAGAAATAGCGGTGCACGCGCTCGTCGTTGAACGGCGGGTAAGGGCCGTCGTAGCCTAGGTAGTCACCGGCCATGTCCGGGTTGCCCGCGAACCAGCCGGTGAAGTCGTTCAGGCCCTGGCGGCTGCCGGCCGGACCGGCCGGTGCGCTCTTGCCCTTCACCACGAAGCCGTCGCTGCAGCTGCCCGCGGCGATCTCCTGCACCGTGGCCGGGATATCGGCCATCACCCAGTGCACGAAGTCGCAGCGCGGCTGGTCGCGCGGCACCGTCATGTCATTGCGCCCGACCGTTTCGGGCACGGTCGGCACGTCCGGGTCCACGCACACCAGCAGGAACGAACGGGTTCCGGTCGGCACCCCGCTCCAGGCCAGGTGCGGGTTGCGGTCCGGGGCGAAGCCGTCGGCATCGCCCGCGGCGAACTCCTGGTTGATCGGCGTGCCGTTGCTCAGGCTGTGACTGGTCAGCTGCATCAGACTCTCCTCACTCTTCCGGGTAACCCAGGCGCACCGCAACCGGGGTGAGCTGGGCGAAGGCGGCGCTCATCACGTCGCGGTAGTTGCGCCAGTGGCCGGCCGGCAGGCGCGGGGCGCCCAGCTGCGCCGCCGGCGGCATCGGCCGCTCGAACAAACGGCCCAGCAGTTCGGCCATCGCCTGCGGATCGTTGCCGATCTCATCAATGCGCAGCAGCACGTGCGGGTACAGGTCCTCCTCGTGCAGCGTCGCGATCTGGTTCAGCGCACGGGTCAGCCATTCGCTGGCTTCGGCCAGCGAGGTCATCGCCAGCGGTGCGGCAGCGCCGTAGGCCACCCAGTCCAGCAGCATGTCACGCGGGTCGCGCAGCACCAGCACCAGGCGGCCCTGCGGCAGCTGCGGGCGCAGCGCCCACAGCAGGGCGTTGTCCCACCACAGCAGCCAGTCGATCACGGTGTCGCTCTGCAGGCCACGTGCCGGCAGCTGCTCGCGCCAGCGCTGCACCAGCCGCTCCGACGTCAGCACGCCCGACGCCAGGTCCTGCAGCGTGTTGTAGTTCTGGAACGCATCGTCGGGCGGCGTGTTGGTATAGCGGTCGCTGCGCAGCACCGGGCTGGCCGCGGCCAGGCCGGTCGCCACGCGCTCCACGCCCGAACCCGGCGCACCCCAGAGGAAGATCGGCGCGGAGCTGACATCGCCATCGATGCTGCCCTTGTCCGGCCAGCTGGGCGGGGACTTGGCCTGCGGCGGCAGCGGCAGGCGCTGCGGGGCCTGGTCGGCCTGCAGCGACAGCCACGTGCGCAGGGCATCCTGCGGCTGTCCGGCACGGTCCTGGATCTCGCCCATCCACGTGCGCAGGTCGGCACGCTGGTTTTCAGGCGCCTGCTCGATCAGGGCCTGTATGCGGGCCACGGCGGCGGCCGGATCACGCTGCAGCAGGCCCTCGACCAACCGGCTTTCGCCACTGACGCGGCCCGGTTCCAGGCTGACGATGCGCTCGGCAATCGCTTCGGCCTGTGCGTGTTCGCCGACCATGTCGTGCAGGCGCAGGCGCGCCTCCAAGGCCGGCAGATGCGTCGGCATCGCGGCCATCCAGCGCTCGACCGTGGCCACCGCGCTTTCACCGCCCACCTGCTCGATGGCCAGTCGCGCCAGCCACAGGTCATGCAGCTGGTCGTGGGTTTCCAGCGCGGCATCCAGCCGCGCGCGCGCCTCGTCCTCACGGCCGAGACGCTGCCAGGACATCAGCAGCAGCTGCAGCACCTGGCGGTCTTCGGGCTGCGCGTCCAGGAGCGGCAGCAGGTACTCCAGCGCCTGCAGCGGCTGGCCATTGCGCAGCGACAGCTCGCCGGCCAGGCGGCGCATCGCCGGGACGTCCATCTCCGGCTGCTGCAGCGCCACCTGTATCGCTTCGGCGGCGGCCGCCACGTTGCCCTGGCGCAGGGCCAGCTGCACGACCAGGCCATGCAGCGAAGACAGCGACGGGTTGAGTTCCAGCACGCGGCGGAACGACTGCTCGGCAAACGCCAGCATGTCCTTGCCAAGGTAGGCAAAGCCCAGCGCGTACAGCACGCGGGTATCGTCCGGCAGCGCCTTGCTGGCCGCCGACAGCAGTGCCAGCGCGCGGTCGGCATCGCCACGGCGCAGCGCGACCATGCCGTCGATGGTCAGCAGCTCCGGATGGTCCGGCTCCACGCGCGCGGCCAGCGTCGAGATGCGCTGCGCTTCATCGAAGTCGTTGCGGCCGATCGCCAGATGCGCCTGCATCAGGTAGGCGTTGAAGGAATTCGGATCGAGACCGGTGGTGCGTGCCAGTGCCGCGTCTACGCCGTCGAACTGGCGCAGGGCCATCAGCAGGCCGGCGTGCTGCAGGTGCAGCTGGGCATCGTCCGGGGCCAGCCGCAGCGCCTGCTGCAGGGCGTCCATTGCGTCCTCGGCGTTGCCCTGCTGCTGCAGCGCAAGCGCCAGCCAGCGGTGGGCATTGGCCAGGCCGGGTTCGTCATGGGTCCACGCCTGGGCCAGCTGCACGGCCTGGTCGGCCTGGTTCTGGCGCAACGCTTGGATGATCTGGTCTTGCATGGCAGTCCGGTTCAAGTGCAAACCCGCATTGTAGCGGGCTGCGCGCCGGTGCCGGTTCAGGCCTGCAGCACCCGCTGCAGGCGCTGCGCCACCCAGCGCTCGGAGAAGCCGTCGCCGCGCCAGTTCTCGATGAACCCGCAGTGGCCGCCCCAGCAGGCGGTTTCCAGGTGCGCCTGGCGCGGCAGCTGCCAGTTGCTGAAGGTGGCGTACGGAATCACCGGGTCATCCTGTGCCATCAGGATGTCGGCCGGTACCTGCAGGGCCGACAGGCGGTCACCGGCAATCGAGTAGCCGTCGAAATAGGCCTGCAGCGAACCGAAGCTGGTGTGGCGCTCGACCAGCCAGGCGGTCAGCGCGCGGATGTCCAGCTTCAGCACGCGGTCGTCGCAGTCGCTCAACTCGGGGAACAGGTCACGCTTGCGGCGCAGCGAACCGGCCCACTTGCGGCGGAAGTACCAGTCGTACATCGCCGGGCCGTTCTCGATGCTCTCCATGGTCAGCGCCGGGTCCAGCACCGGGCACACCGAGGCCACGCGCTGCAGCGGCACGCCGGCAGCCGGCGCGCGCAGGGCCAGGCGCAGTACGAAGTTGCCCCCCAGCGAATAGCCGGCGGCCACCAGCGGCAGCTGCGGCCAGCGCCGGGCGATATCGCCCGCGGCATGCACCACTTCGTCGATCAGGTTGGAGTGGAAGATGCCGCGATTGAGATGATGGGTGTTGCCGTGGTCGCGGAAGTTCAGCCGCACTACGTCGAAGCCCTGTTCCAGCATGCGCGCGGCGGCCATGCGCATGTAGCTGGATTCGGCACTGCCTTCCCAGCCATGCAGCAGCAGGGCCATGCCCTGCGGCTCGCGGCCCTCGACATGGCTGTGCCAGCCCTGCAGGCGCACGCCGTCGCCGCCATCGAGGATCAGCTCCTCGCTGACTGCACCGGTGGCGGCCAGCAGCAGCAGGCCACGCTGCAGGCGCATGCGGCTGGAGCTGAGCATCGACTGCAGGTGGGGATTGCGCAGCCAGCGCGGTGGCTGATAGTCAGCCGCGTGCAGCGTCGGCGTGCCGGCGTCCAGGACAGGTGGCGGGATCAGGGCCACCGCCGTCTCACCCGGCGCTCATGGCCGCCACGATGCGCGCGCGCGAGGTTTCCGCGATGCGCCGACGGCCTTCCAGGTCCTGTGCACCGATCGGTGCCAGGAAGTGCACTTCCGCACGACGCGCCGGCTCACCGAGCAGGCGCAGGAAATTGGCGAAGAAGCTCTCGCCGGGGCCGAACGCGACGATGGTCTGCGCGTCGCCCTTCACTCCGTACACCAGCGCCACCGGCTGCACCGGCACGCCGGTCTCGACCGCGGCCTGGAAGATGCGCGCGTGGAACGGGCCCACTTCGTGGCCGCCGCGGGTGCGGCCTTCCGGGAACACGCCCACCGCCTTGCCGTCGCGGAGGCGATCAGCCATCACCTGCATCACGCCACCGAGCGATTCGGTGTTGCCACGCTGGTGGAAGATGGTCTGGCCGCGCGCGGCGAGCCAACCGACCAGCGGCCAGCTGGCGATCTCGCGCTTGGCGACGAAGCCCATCATGCGCTGGCTGTGCAGGATGCAGATGTCGACCCAGCTGACGTGGTTGGCCACGAACAGCACGGCGCCGGGCAGCGGTGTGCCGATCTGCACCAGGCGGAAGCCGAAGATCCACATCAGCCCGCCCTGCCACCAGTTGACCACCTTGGCACCCAAGGTCGCCTCGCCCACGCGCAGTTCGCCCCACGGCGGAAGCATGCCGATCAGGATGAGCGGCAGGAACACGATGATGTGGACCAACAGCAGCGGTACGCGGTACAGGTAACGGCACACACGCGCCACGCCGCCACGGGGGGCCGGGGTGGGGGAAGTCATCCGCGCACGATACCGGAGGGCCGTCATCGCTGCCAGCCGATTTAGGCCATAAGAGCGATCGACCGGGGCAATCGGCGGGGAACGCTGGGTTCCGCCGCCGGCAACGAACCCCGGGGGCTCAGCCGTGGCCGGCAGCCACCACCGCCAGGGTCAGCCGCGAGATGCATACCAGGCGGCCCTGCTCGTCCTCGATGCGGATCTCCCACAACTGGGTGCTGCGGCCGACGTGCAGCGCGCGGGCGGTGCCGGTGACCGTGCCCGAGCGGACGGCACGCACGTGGTTGGCGTTGATTTCCAGGCCCACGCAGATCTGCTTGCCGGTATCCACGCACAGGTTGCCGGCGCTGCTGCCCAGGGTCTCGGCCAGCACCACCGAGGCGCCGCCATGCAGGATGCCGTAGGGCTGGCGGGTGCGCTCGTCCACCGGCATGGTGGCCTGCAGCCAGTCCTCGCCGACGGCGCTGAAGACGATGCCCAGGGATTCGATCGCCGTGTTGCGGCTGAGCGCGTTGAGCTGCTCGATGGAAACGGCTTCGCGGAAGACCTGGGTCATGCGGGTACCTTCAGAGGATGGGAACAAGGCCGGCGCCGAATGCAGTCAGCATGCGCACCAGCAGCCACTTCGGGCCGACGTTGACTTCGGGGAAGTCGCCTACGGCGACGTAGCAGGTGTGGAACGCCGGGTCCTGCCGCGGCAGCGGCTGCGGGCAGTCCGGGCCGGGTTTGAACTCGTAGTCGGTGGCGTAGCGCCACGGCCAGAAATCGAGGATGGGCAGCGCTTCGGAGGCCTTGCCGACGCTGTAGTTCAGCCCCGACAGCACCGGCGGCTTGGCCCGCGGCGCCACTGTCCACGAGTTCTGCGGGTGGGTATCGCGCAGGATGCTCTCGGCCAGCTGCTCGGCGAAGACCGGATCGTCGATGATCACCGCGCCTTCGGTGTTGTAGTTCTCGCTGCGCGGATCGAAGTTGTGGGTGCCGACCACGCCGATGCGGCGATCGACCACCAGCGATTTCGCATGCAGGCCCATGCGCGCACCCTTGCGGGTGACCGGCAGCGGCTTGTTGACCGCCTTGCTGCCAAGGAAGGACGGCCGCGTCTCGGTACGCAGCAGGCGTGTTTCCACTTCACTGCCGGCGGCGCGGCGGCGCTCGCGGGCGTTCTGGTAGGCGCTGCCGGTACGCGGATGGTTCACCGGGCCGCGCTTGTCCCTCGCGCTCGAACCGCCATCGCTGCCACCGCGCGCATTGCTGCCGGCGGCACTGCCCCCCAGCAACGGATTGCGCCCACCCTCGTCCTCACCGCCGGGCGCGGCGATGGGGTCGGGCAGCAGATTGCGGTAGTCGACCGGCGCATCCAGCGGGAACGGCTTGTATTCGAAGATGTTGAAGCCCAGTTCACGCATGTTGCGCCGCTTGTACTTGTACGACAGCGCATACACGATCGGGTTGTCGGTGGCCGCCAGGCTGTTGCTGGACACCACCACGCGCGGTGGCTGCGGCCGCTTGCGCAGCTCGCGGAACAGCTTCTGCGCCGGCTTGGACAGCACCAGGTACGGCGTCTGCAGGATCACTTCCTTCTGCGCACTGGCGATCAGCGCGTCCAGTTGCGGCTCGGTCACATGCTGGCCGGCCAGCGGCGCATCGGCCTTCTCGCGGCGATGCTTGCGTGGCAGGTCGGCCACATAGCGCACCGACGCCACCGGCAGCGCGGTATCGACGAAGGAACGGGTGACGAACTCGGTGTCATTGGCTTCGGCACTGACCCGCTGTACCCGTTCCGGGCGGCGGAAGGTGGCCGGCGGCAGGGTCGGCACGCCGTCGCGCAGCAGGGTGCGGCCGACATCGTTGAGGCGTTCGGCCGGGACGCTGCGGTGGGCACGCCAGAAGGCATCGAAGTTGGCCGCCATCGCGCGCGCTTCCGGGCCGGCGATCAGCACGTCGCGGTCGCGGAAGTTGTACTCGCGATCCCAGTCGTAATAGTCGTCCTGGTAGTTGCGGCCACCGACCACGCCGATCGCATCGTCGATCACCAGCAGCTTGTTGTGCATGCGCTGGTTGAAGCGGCGGAAGCAGCACAGCACGCTGCCGGCGTAGTCGAAGTAGTTCAGCCGGGCCTTGCCGAAGGTCGGGTTGTAGACGCGAAGCTGGAAATTCTCGTGGGCGCCGGACAACGCACCGAGGATCTGCAGGTCGGAGATCGCCGAAAGCTGGTCGATCAGCACCCGCACCTTCACCCCGCGGCGCGATGCGGCCAGCAGTTCATCGATGACCAGCCGGGCACTGTCGTCCTTGTCGAAGATGTAGGTCTGCAGGTCGATGCTGCGGGTCGCGCTGCGCAGCAGGTTCAGGCGCGCCACCAGGGCACCCTCGCCCTCGTCCAGCAGGGTCGCGTAGTGGCGTGGCCGTTCCGGGGTGGATTCGGTGAACGCGCGCCCCGCCAGCGCCCGCAGCGGTGAGTCCTGTGCACAACGGTCGGCGCGCTGGCAGTCGACCACGGTCGAGCGCGCCTGCACGGCGATCGTCTCGGCGCGGTCGCGCTCGGCCTGCGACAGCGATGCACACCCGCTGCCCAGCAACACGGTTGCCAGTGCCAGTAGACGCAGCAGTAGGTTCACGGTTTCGGCGCCTCGCTCAGGCGCGCACGCAATACGAAGGTCACTCGGTCACTCAAGGCTAGCTGCCAGCTGTCCATGCCGTACCGGCCTCGCTGCACGGTACCGCGGCTGACGACGTCGCAATCATAGCCGGGACGGGCACAGTCCGCTTTCTCGACCCTGAGCTTCTCGGGGTGGCTGATCCCGCGCAGGGTCAGCCGGCCATCGATATCGCCCCCGTTCTCCACGGTCTCCGGCCAGTACGGCAGCGAGTCGAACTCGACCACCGGATGGCGGCCGGCATCGAAGAACTCCTCGCCGCGCATCCAGCCGGTGTAGCGCGACTTGCCGGGAATCTCGACCGAGCGCGTGAACATCTTCAGGTGCACCTGGTGGCGGCCATCGGACAGGATCTCGATGCGGCCCTCGAAGTGCGGGAACACGCCCTCGATGCGCTGCCCGAAGCGGGTACGCACCTCGAAGCCGATCTGCGAACGCTGGACGTCCAGGCGCAGTACATGGTGCGCTTCGGCGACCACTGGCGGCAGCGGCGTCGGTGCAGGCACGGCAGCCCAGGCCGGGCCGAGCGCCAGCAGCGCGGGCAGCAGATAGCGGCTGCGCCGCGCCCGGCTCATCGGATCACGGCCACCAGAACGCGTTCAGGCTGGCCACGCCCGGTTCGATCGAGGCCTCACGCGGGAAGCCGAGCACGGCGATGCCGGCCGGCGGCATGCCGCGGTAATCGCTGCTGGTGCCCTCGGTCATCAACGCCACCAGGCGCTCCAGGCCGGGGTTGTGGCCGACGATCAGTACCCGGTCAAGATCACGACGGTCGTCCACCAATGCCGCCAGGGTGCCGGGGGTGGCTTCGTAGATGCGGTCTTCCAGGCGCTTTTCCACGTAACCGATGGTGCCGAGCACGGCTTCCAGGGTTTCGCGGGTACGCCGCGCCGGTGAACACAGCACGCAGTCCGGCAGCAGGTTGTTTTCCTTCAGCCACTTGCCGGCGGCTTCGGCTTCGGCCAGCCCGACCGGCGACAGCGGCCGGTCAAGGTCGGCCTGGCCGGGGGTGGCCGGTTCGGCATGGGCATGGCGCAGCAGGATCAATTCACGCATCGCGGGTTTCCATGAAGAAGAGGATGCAGCAGAAAGAGTGACGCAGGCATCAAAGCTTGAGCCAGGACAGCAGCGGCTCCCAGTCGGCCTGGTGTTCGCGCACCTGGGCGGAGCGGTAGTCGAACAGGCTGCGGCCGAGGCCGGTCATGACCACGTAGCTCTGGCTGTCGCGCAGCTGCGCCACCACCGGGTACGGCCATTCGGCCAGCATCTGCAGTGCCTGCTGCGAGGTCTGGGTCCAGGGCTTGGTGCGGTTCAGGACCAGCCCCACCGGCAGCTTGCGGCTGTGCACCCGCGGGTTCTGGGCCAGGCTGTTGAGGAAGCCGACGATGGCTTCGATGTCCAGCGCCGAGGGCAGCACCGGCACCACCACCGCGTCGGCAGCGTCAAGGAAATGGGGGATATCGTCGGCCAACGCACCGGCCGGTGCGTCGATGATGACGGTTTCGGTGCCCTCGGGCAGCTTCTGCGCCCACTGCTTCTTCCGATACACGTCGATGGGGAGCACCGCGCTTTCCAGCCCGGCACGCCGTTGCGCCCAGCGGGTGCTGGAGCCCTGCGGGTCGGCATCGGCGATCACCGTGGCCTTGCCCTGCAATGCCGCGTACGCGGCCAGGTGGGTGGCGACGGTGGTCTTGCCCACCCCGCCCTTGGAACCGGCCACCAGGATCGTCTTCATGCCAGCCTCGCTTCCGGGTACGTGCCCCGAGCGTACACCGGCGGTGGTGACGGGAGGTAGCACCGGCTGAACCTGCGGCCATCGCCTTTGCTATCGTGGCGCCCCCGAAGGATCGAACCGGCATGAGCGAGCTGCAGGACCTGAGCGCATTGATACGCGCCAACACCCCCCTGATCGTGATCGAGACCCAGGACGAGGGTCGCATCGTCGACCTGTTCCGGCAGACGCTGATGCACGTATGGCGGGCACTGCACCGGTGGTCGATCACCGAGGGCCTGCGCCGCATCGACCTGGACAGCGAAGACCCGCCGGTCGGGCCACCCGACGCCAGCGCGGCCCTGCAGATGATCCGCCAGGCCGAGCAGCGCGGGGTCTACCTCCTGCTCGATTTTCACCCGTACCTGGGCTACGCCAGCCACCAGCGCGCCCTGCGCGACCTGATCCAGCGCCGCCACAGCGAACCGCACGTGCTGGTGCTGATCGGTGCCAAGGTGGAGCTGCCGGCCGAGCTGGAAGCACTGGCGGTGCGTTTCAACCCGCGCCTGCCCGATGCCAACGCCCTGCTGAAGATGCTGCGCGAGGAGGCCGATGCCTACGCCCGCGAACACGGCGGCCGCCGCGTCGAGGTCGACAGCGAGGCGGTGAAGAAGATCCTGAAGAACCTGCAGGGCCTGAGCCTGGTCGATTCCCGGCGTATCGCCCGGCAGCTGATCTATGCCGACGGCGCGCTGCGCGACGACGACCTGCCGCAGCTGGCACGGCTGAAGTTCGAGCTGCTCAACCGCAGCGGGCATCTGTTCTTCGAGCATGACAGCGCGCGCTTTGGCGATGTGGCCGGGGCCAACCGGCTCAAGCGCTGGATCAACCAGCGGCGGGTGGCCTTCATCGCCGGCTCGGCCCCGACCGGTCTGGATCCGCCACGCGGCATGCTGCTGCTGGGCGTACAGGGCTGCGGCAAGTCGATGCTGGCCAAGGCCACCGCCGCCGGCTTCGGCGTGCCGTTGCTGCGCCTGGACGTGGGCGCGCTGTACAACAAGTACCACGGCGAAACCGAGGCCAACCTTCGCCAGGCCTTGGCCTCGGCCGAGCAGTTGGCACCCTGCGTGCTGTGGATGGACGAAATCGAGAAGGGCCTGGCCAGCGGCGGCGAGGACGGCGGCGTGTCACGCCGCGTGCTGGGCCACCTGCTGACCTGGATGGCCGAGCGCAAGGCGCCGGTGTTCATCGTGGCCACTGCCAACCAGGTGCACGAGCTGCCTGCCGAGCTGCTGCGCAAGGGCCGCTTCGACGAGATCTTTTTCGTCGACCTGCCCTCGCCTGAAGTGCGCGTGGAACTGCTGCGGCTGCACCTGGGCCGGCGCCAGCTCAATGCCGACGACTTCGCGCTGCCCGCGCTGGCGGCGGCCGCCAATGGGTTCTCCGGTGCCGAGATCGAGCAGGCGATCGTGGCCGGGCTGTATGCCGCGCATGCCGAGGGCCGGCCGCTGGATACCGAGTTGCTGATGACGGAGATCCGCGCCACGCGGCCGCTGTCGGTGTTGATGGCCGAGCAGGTGGAGGCGCTGCGGGCGTGGGCGTCGGGGCGGACGGTTTCCGCGGACGATTGAGTTTCCAGCGAACGGCGCAGCCCCTCGTGGTTGCTCGCTGAAGGCGAATGCCCGGTGGGGCCGGGCGGGCAGGCTGCGCAGGGGACGCTGCAAGTACGTCCATGTAAGCTCGATCGCCGCATCCATGCGGCTCACGCCCCTGCGCAGCCTGCCCGCCCGGCCTCTGACAGTTTCCGGGGGCGATCAGCCACGGAAAAGAAAAAAGAAGATCAGAAGCAAAAGCCGGTTGGCCGGCCGCTTTTTGTAGAGCCGAGCCCACGCTCGGCTGCATTTCGATCAGATTTCCAGTATTCGATTCCGATGCAGATTCATCCACGCATGGCGTGGATCTACCGTGTCGACCAAGGTCGACACCTACCAACAGCAGCGTCGAACCGTCAGAGGTGGGGTGGTGTGGGTTGGCAGGACCGTTGGCGCCATGGATGGCGCCATCGAGCCCCCAAGGACGGGTTTACGGCGTGTCCTGCCAACCCACACCGCCCCGCCATCCCTCGGATTGCCCGCTGTTGCTGTTGCTTCGGCTGTCGCCTCTGCGGGTGCCGGGTGCAACCCGGCCGAATCCCAACCTCAGGGCCACGCAGGCGGTGCGGCCGCCCAGGCCTGCTGCACCTCGGCCAGCGACGCGCGCTCGTCCTCCCGCCACTGCGGCAGCAATTGCGCATGGTGGGCACTGGTACTCCACTGCGTCGGCTCGGTACGCACGGCAGCGGCATACCACTGCACCGCTTCCTGTTTCTGCCCCATCCGCCACAGCGCCAGCGCATAGGTCGGCGGTACCCAGCTGGGCTTGCTGCGCGCATTGCCTGCCGAAGCCAGCCACTGTTCCAGCGCTGCCTCCGGCTTGCCCTGGCGCAGCAGGGCCCATCCGTAGTTCCAGCGCACGCCGCGACCCACACTGCTCTGCGCGGCTGACTCCTTCAACGCCTCGCCATACAGCTGATCGGCCAGTTCGGCCCGCCCCTGGGCGCTGGCCACCGACGCCAGCTGCACCGTGGCTTCCACCGCACGACGTCCGCGTTCACGCAACTTGACCAGCTGCGCGACCAGATCATCGCCCTCACCCTGCACCACCACCATCGGCGTCGCCGCCAGGTCGCTGTCGAAATAGAACTCCTGCGGTGCCGGCACGGCCGGCGCGGCCCACGTCGTGGCCGCTCCCGAGGCCAGCAGCACGCTGGCCAGGATCTTTCCTGGAACTGACATCCCTTCTCCCCAGGCTGCACGATCGCAGCCTCCCTCTCTTCTCGCCCCGATCCTAACCCCAGCAGCGGCGCGGGCGCGAGTGCCGGGGCCACCACGGCCCCGCTGCTACAATTCGCGCCTTTCCCGCCGCGTGCCTGCACGCGGCCGGTGCCAGCCGATCCTACCGGGCCAGCCATGACCAGTACCGCGCAACTCACTTCGCCCTCTTCCGCCGACCTGCTCGACCGTGATTACACGCTCGACCACAAGTACACCCGCAGTGAGGGGCGGATCTACCTGAGTGGTGTGCAGGCGCTGGTCCGGCTGCCGCTGATGCAGCGCCTGCGCGACGCCGCCGAAGGCATCGACAGCGCCGGCTTTGTCAGCGGCTACCGTGGCAGCCCGCTGGGTGGCTTCGACCTGGAGCTGTGGCGCGCGCGCAAGCATCTTGAAGCCGCCAAGGTGAAGTTCACCCCGGGCCTGAACGAGGACCTCGGCGCCACCATGGTGTGGGGCACGCAGCAGACCAACCTGTTCCCCGGCGCCAACGTGCAGGGCGTGTTCGGCATGTGGTACGGCAAGGGCCCGGGCGTGGACCGCTGCGGCGACGTGTTCAAGCACGCCAATGCGGCCGGCACCTCGCGCTACGGCGGCGTGCTGGCGCTGGCCGCCGATGACCATGCCTGCCGCAGTTCGACCCTGCCGCATGGCAGCGAGGACGAGTTCGTCAGCGCGATGATGCCGGTGCTGAACCCGGCCGGCGTGCAGGACATCCTCGACATGGGCCTGCTGGGCTGGGCGATGAGCCGCTATACCGGCCGCTGGGTCGGCTTCAAGACCATCGCCGAGACGGTGGAATCGTCGGCCTCGGTCGAGGTCGACCCGCTGGCCCGGCGTATCGTGCTGCCGGAAGATTTCGACATGCCCAGCGGCGGCCTCAACATCCGCTGGCCGGACCCGCCGCTGGACCAGGAGATGCGCCTGCACCGCTATGCGGTGAAGGCCGCGCAGGCGTTCGCCCGCGCCAATGGCATCGACAAGGTGGTGATGGACGCGCCGCGCGCGCGGCTGGGCATCGTCACCACCGGCAAGAGCTACCTGGACGTGCTGCAGGCGCTGGAATACCTGGGCCTGGACGAAGCGGCCTGCGCCGACATCGGCATCCGCGTGTACAAGGTCGGCATGACCTGGCCGCTGGAGCCGCAGGGCATCGCGCGTTTCGCGCAGGGCCTGGACGACATCATCGTGGTGGAGGAGAAGCGTGCCTTCATCGAGCGCCAGATGAAGGAGCAGTTCTTCAACTGGCCAGCCAGCTGGGGCCAGCGCCCGTCCATCGTCGGCAAGTACGACGAGAGCGGCGAGTGGATCCTGCCGTCCACCGGTGAGCTGACGCCAGCCACCATCGCCGGCGTGATCGGCCGCCGCATCCAGAAGTTCTTCAACAACGAATCGATCGAACAGCGCCTGCAGTGGATGCAGGAAAAGGAAGCCGAGCTTGCGTTGCCCCGCGCCAGCTTCCCGCGCGTGCCGCACTACTGCTCCGGTTGCCCGCACAACACCTCCACCCAGGTTCCGGAAGGCTCGCGTGCACTGGCCGGCATCGGTTGCCATTACATGGTGACCTGGATGGACCGCAGCACCGACACCTTCACCCACATGGGCGGCGAAGGCGTGACCTGGGCCGGGCAGGCGCCGTTCACCGATACTCCGCACGTGTTCCAGAACCTGGGCGACGGCACCTATTTCCACAGTGGCTCGCTGGCGATCCGCCAGGCGATGGCTGCCGGGGTGAACATCACCTACAAGATCCTCTACAACGATGCGGTGGCGATGACCGGCGGCCAGCCGGTGGACGGCCCGTTGAGCGTGCCCGACATCGCCAGGCAGATGCGCGCCGAAGGCATCCACACCATCGTGGTGCTGTCGGACAACATCGGCAAGTGGACCGGCCAGCGCGAACATTTCCCCAGCGACGTCGAGTTCCACGACCGCAGCGAACTGGACGCGGTGCAGAAGCGCCTGCGCGAAGTGAAGGGTGTTTCGATCCTGATCTACGAACAGACCTGCGCCACCGAGAAGCGTCGCCGCCGCAAGCGCGGCAAGCTGGAAGACCCGCAGAAGCGCGTGCTGATCAACTCGCTGGTCTGCGAAGGCTGCGGTGACTGCGGCAAGAAGAGCTTCTGCGTCTCGGTGCTGCCGAAGGAAACCGAGTTCGGGCGCAAGCGCGAGATCGACCAGTCCAACTGCAACAAGGACTATTCCTGCGTGAATGGTTTCTGCCCGAGCTTCGTCACCGTGCACGGTGGCCAGCCGCGCAAGGGCAGCAAGCGCGATGCCTCCGCGCTGCTGGACAACCTGCCTGCACCGACCATCCGCGGCACGCTGGAACAGCCCTGGAACATCCTGATCACCGGCGTCGGCGGTACCGGCGTGGTGACCATCGGCGCACTGCTGGGCATGGCCGGCCACCTGGAAGGCAAGGGCGCGACCGTGCTCGACCAGACCGGCCTGGCGCAGAAGGGTGGCGCGGTGACCACGCACATCCGCATCGCACGCCGACCGGACGACATCCACGCCGTGCGCATCGCCGCCGGTGAAGCCGACCTGGTGCTGGGCTGCGACATGGTGGTGGTCAATGACTACTGGGCACTGTCGAAGGTGCGCGCCGGTCGCTCGCAGGTGGTGCTGAACACCTACGAAGCGATGCCGGGCACGTTCACCACCCGTCCGGACATGCAGTTCCCCGCTGCCGACATCGTCGCCGGCGTGCGCGTGGCCCTGGGCGGCCAGGAGCCGCTGCTGCTCGATGCCACCCAGCTGGCCACTGCGCTGCTGGGCGATGCCATCGCCGCCAACCTGTTCATCCTCGGCTACGCCTGGCAGCAGGGCCTGGTACCGCTGTCGTTCGCTTCGCTGATGCGCGCCATCGAACTCAATGGCGCCGCCGTGGCGATGAACCAGCAGGCGTTTGCCTGGGGTCGCCTGGCGGCGGTCGATCCGCAGGCCGTGCAGCAGGCTGCCGGCCTGGTGCGCAACCGCCACACCGATACCGAATCCACCCCGGGCCCGCTGCACCCGCTGCCGCCGGGCGAGTGGGAAGGCAACGAGTGGGGCGCCACCGCTGCGCCGCGCAACACCGGCGACGAACGCGAACTGCGCGGCCTGCCCTCGCATGGTGGCGACGTGGCGTTCCTGCCGCTGGACGACGCGCGCCTGTCGCGCTCGCTGGATGAAATGATCGAGCGCCGTGCCGCCTTCCTTGTCGAGTACCAGGATGCCGCCTACGCCAACCGCTACCGTGATCTGGTGGCGCGCGTGCGCGCCACCGAGGCCGACCGCATCGGCGGTTCCACCGCGCTGACCGAGACCGTGGCCCGCTACCTGTTCAAGCTGATGGCGTACAAGGACGAGTACGAAGTGGCCCGCCTGTACACCAGCGGCGACTTCCAGCGCCGCCTGCAGCAGCAGTTCGAGGGCGACTACCAGCTGCGCTTCCACCTTGCGCCGCCGCTGTTCGCGAAGAAGGACGAGCAGGGCCGGCTGCTGAAGAAGGAATACGGCCCGTGGATGTTCAAGGCCTTCGGCCTGCTGGCGAAGCTGAAGTTCCTGCGCGGCGGGCGCCTTGATGTGTTCGGGCGCACCGAGGAGCGCCGGATGGAGCGCCAGCTGATTGCCGATTACGAGGCGACCGTGCAGCTGCTGCTGGACGGGCTGGAGGATGATCGGCTGTCGCTGGCGGTGGAGATCGCCAGCGTGCCCGAACACATCCGCGGCTTCGGCCACGTCAAGGAAGCCCACTTCGCACAGGCCAAGGCGCGTGAAGCCGCCCTGCTGGCGCAGTGGCGCAACCCGAAGGCGCTGCATATCGTGCAGGTGGCCTAACCGGCAGCAGGACCCGACCGGCCCTGGGCCGACTGCCCGGGAAGGGTCTCGCGCTGGAGACGCTGGCGATGAATGCCAGCGAACGTCGACATTTCAGAAATTGTCGCCGTTCAGTGACATTCTTGAAATGTCATCGAACGGCGACTTTTGATTAAATGTTGCCGAGCGCATACATTCGGCATATGGACGTCCTGCGAACTTCCCGAGACCTGGGCGTGGTCATCCGCCAGCGTCGCAAAGCACTCCGTTGGGATCAGGCCCAGCTGGCCGAACGCGTAGGCGTCAGTCGGCAATGGGTCATCGAAATGGAGAAGGGCAAGCCACGGGTGGAGCTGCAACTGGTGCTGCGGACGCTCAACGTCCTCGGCCTGATACTGGCTACGGGCACCGTCGAGGGAATGGTCTCCTCCGCTGCATCGACGGAAATGCCTCTGGAACTGCCTGATATCGACACTATCGTGGATGGCAACGGGCTGCGCCCGGATGAGCACCGCGCGACTGCCATGACGTTGGGGCGTAGAAAGCCCCACAGGGCCGTCTGACAGCCCCTTCCTCCCGGACATCGTGCCTCCCGCATGGACCTCAACGTACTCCTTTCCAACAGACTGGCTGGATACCTGGGACAGGATGCACATGGCCATCCGACATTCCGGTACGCAGACAGCTGGCGCCAGACGCCGGGCGCCTATCCCTTGTCACTTGCACTTCCATTGGCAGAGAACAGCACGCCCGCTGCCACGCTCTCTGCGGTCCTGTGGGGGCTGCTTCCCGACAACGAGGCCCTTCTGCAGCGATGGGCTTCCCGGTTCCATGTTTCGTCCCGCAACCCGGTCGCGTTGCTGTCACATGTCGGTGAAGACTGTGCCGGTGCGGTCCAGTTCGTACGAGGCGAACGGCTCGCCGCCGTGCTTGCCGGTGAAGACGATCGGCAAGAGCCGCTGTCCCTCCATGAGGTCGCCCAGCGCCTTCAGCGGATCCGAGTGGACCAGATTGCAGCGCGGCAACCCGATGATGTCGGCCAGTTCAGCCTGGCCGGGGCGCAACCCAAGATCGCCCTGATGCAACGCGACGATGGAGGTTGGGCAATTCCGGCCGGTCGCATCCCCACCACCCATATCCTCAAACCCCCCAGTGGCGACTACGACGGATTCGTGGAGAACGAGGTCTTCTGTCTGCGCCTGGCCAGTCAACTCGGCATGTCGGCTGCGTCCACTGAAATGATCTGCATGGAGGATGCACAGGCCATTGCGGTGACGCGCTTCGACCGCGTACGAACAGCGCAGGGTTGGCAACGCGTTCACCAGGAAGACTTCTGTCAAGCGCTGGGTGTCATGCCACACATCAAGTACCAGAATCAGGGCGGACCGGGGCCGGCCGATCTGGCGCGCGTGCTTTGGGAACATTCCAGCAAGCCGCGAGCGGATGTCGAAAGACTGCTGCAGGCACTGCAGTTCAACTATCTCATTGGCGGCACTGACGCACATGCCAAGAACTATTCGCTGCTGATCGGCGCACAAGGAAACGTTCGCCTTGCCCCGCTGTATGACATCTCAAGTGCACTGCCCTATGCATATCTGCAGCAACGCAAGATCAAGATGGCCATGAAGATAGGCAGTCATTACCGCTGGTGGGATGTCCGCCTGGCGGATTGGGAGGCCACCGCTGATGGAATGAAGCTGGACCCGCAGAAAGCACTGTCGGGCCTGTTCGACATGGCAACACAGCTGCCCGGCATCGCCCGGGCATTGCTTGCGGGGCTGCAGGCGGAGGGGATGCGCCACCCGGTTCTGGAACGTCTGGTGGACGGCATCAGTGCAAGCTGCCAGCGCTGCCTGCGTCAATTCGAACAATCCGCTACCTGATCACCCCAGCCGCCACAGCAGCAGCCGGTTGTTGGCCGGCATCGCCACGTCGCGCAGGCGGGTGAAACCATTGTCCGCGGCCAGCGCCTGCACGGCTTCCACGTCGCGGATGCCGCTGCGCGGGTCGCGCGCCTTCAGCCAGCCATCGAACTGCGCGTTGCTGTGGCTGGTGTAGCGGCCGCCATAGTTGAACGGGCCGTACACCGCCAGCAGCGCGCCGTGGCGCAGCAGCGGCGGCAGCGCGGCGAACAGCGCCTGTATGTGGTCCCAGCTCATGATGTGCAGTGTGTTGGCGCTGAACGCGGCGTCGAACGTGCTGCCCTCAGGCAGTACCAGGCCCGGCGCGGGCGGCAGCTCCACCTGCAGGGCCACGGGCGACAGCAGATTGAGCAGCGCCGCCTCGGCGCGCCACGCCTCGATGCCAGGCAGATGGTCGGCATGATCGCTGGGCTGCCAGCGCAGCCACGGCCAGCGCTCGGCGAAGAAGGCGGCGTGCTGGCCGGTGCCGCTGCCGATCTCCAGCACCCGGTGGCGATCGCCCATCCACGGGTCGAGCGCAGCCGCGATGGGTTCGCGGTTGCGTTCGCAGGCTTCTGAGTGCGGCTTGCTCGACATCGGGACGGGGTCCGGGTGGGGTCGGCACCATTGTGCACGAGGGGGGTGCTCGGCAGGGCTGCGCCCTGCACCCGCCGAGAGCAAGAGCAACAGCAAAAGCAGAAGCGGGCTCCCTGAGGGATGGCGGGGTGGGTCCGGTTGCGGGGGACGCCGTAAACCCGTCCTTGGGGGCTTGGCCGCGGCATCCATGCCGCGGACACCCCCGCCACCGGACCCACCCCGCCTTCGACAGTTTCCTGCGGTCTGTTGGAACGGATCTGACCCCGTATTCATTTCGATATCTGACAGATTGTGTCGACCAAGGTCGACACCTACCAACAGCCGCAGGAATCTGTCAGAGGTGGGGCTGTGTCGGATTGCGGGATGTCAGCCGCATGGATGCGGCTGCCAAGCCTCCATGGACGGATTCACGGCGTCCCCGCAATCCGACATCGCCCCGCCCACCCACGGAATGCCCGCTATTGACGTTGCCCTGGCTTGAAGCAGGTGCAGGGCTGCAAGCCCTGCCGAAACCCGCACCAACCATGACTGCAGTCACTTGCCCGCACGCGCCGCGCTGGCGAAAGTCGAGGAGTTGACGTGATCGGTCCGGCCCGTTGCCAACCGCACGCAAGCGAGAGAGAGAAACGCTGTGCAACGACGTGAGTTCCTGGCTTTTTCCGGTCTGGGCCTGGCGGGTCTGCTGCTGCCGCATTCCCGGGCCATCGCCGCCGAGCAGCTGCTCGCCCCGGTCGATACCGCCCAGCGCCGGCGCCTGGCCGAGGTCGCACTGGCCGCCGCGCGCGCCGCCAAGGCCAGCTACTGCGATGTACGCATCGGCCGCTACCTCAACCAGTCAGTCATCACCCGCGAGCACCAGGTCGGCAACGTGACCAACCGCGAATCGTCCGGCGTGGGCGTGCGGGTGATCGTCAACGGCGCGTGGGGCTTCGCTGCCACCCATCAGCAGAGCGAAACCGCCGTGCGCGCCGCGGTCGAGCAGGCTGCGGCGATCGCGCGCGCCAATGCCGGTATCCAGACCCGGCCGGTGCAGCTGGCGCCGACGCCGTCGGTCGGCGAGGTGCGCTGGCAGACGCCAGTGCGGAAGAACGCCATGGCGGTGCCGATCCAGGACAAGGTCGAGCTGCTGCTGGCACTCAATGCCGCCGCGCTGAATGCGGGCGCCGACTACATCAATTCCACCCTGTTCCTGGTCAACGAACAGAAGTACTTCGCCTCCAGCGACGGTTCTTTCATCGACCAGGACATCCATCGCATCTGGCTGCCATTCACCGCCACTGCCATCGACAAGGCCAGCGGCAGGTTCCGTACCCGCGCCGGCCTGTCCTCGCCGATGGGCATGGGCTACGAATTCCTGGATGGCGATGCACGCGGCAAGGTGCAGCTGCCCGGCGGCATCACCGCCTACCGCGATTCCTACGATCCGGTCGAGGACGCCATTGCCGCCGCCCGCCATGCGCGCGAGAAACTGAAGGCGCCCTCGGTGAAGCCCGGCAAGTACGACCTGGTGCTGGACCCGTCCAACCTGTTCCTGACCATCCACGAAAACGTCGGCCACCCGCTGGAACTGGACCGCGTGCTTGGCTATGAAGCCAACTACGCCGGCACCAGCTTCGCCACGCTGGACAAGCGCGATGCCGGCTTCCGCTGGGGCAGCGACATCGTCACCTTCTTCGCCGACAAGACCCAGCCGGGCAGCCTCGGTGCGGTGGGCTACGACGATGAAGGGGTGAAGACCCAGCGTTGGGACCTGGTGCGCGACGGCATCCTGGTCGACTACCAGGCCACGCGCGATGAGGCCCATATCCTCGGCCGCGACGCCTCGCACGGCTGCAGTTATGCCGATTCCTGGTCCAGCGTGCAGTTCCAGCGCATGGCCAATGTCTCCCTGGCACCAGGCAAGCAGCCGCTCAGTGTCGAGGACATGATCAAGGACGTGGAGAACGGCATCTGGATCCATGGCCGTGGTTCGTACTCGATCGACCAGCAGCGCTACAACGCCCAGTTCGGTGGCCAGCTGTACTACCAGATCAAGAACGGAAAGATTGCCGACATGGTCGAGGATGCGGCCTACCAGATCCGCACGCCGGAGTTCTGGAACGCCTGCACCGCCATCTGCGATGAACGCGACTTCCGCCTGGGCGGTTCGTTCTTCGACGGCAAGGGCCAGCCCGGCCAGGTCTCGGCGGTGTCGCACGGTTCGTCCACCACCCGCTTCAACGGCATCAACATCATCAACACCGCGCGCAGTCTCGGCGCTTGAGCCACCCATCCTTCGATATGGAGAGCAGCCTTGCAAAGACGTGACTTCCTGGCCCTGACCGGGCTTACCGCGGGCGGGCTGATCGTGCCCTCCTTCTTCGGCAAGGTGATCGCCGCCGAACAGCTGCAGTCCAGCCTGGACCTGGGCCTGAAGAAGCGCCTGGCCGACGCCGCGCTGCAGGCCGCGCGCGCGGCCGGTGCCACCTACTGCGATGTGCGCATCGGCCGCTACCTGCGCCAGTTCGTGATCACCCGCGAAGACAAGGTGCAGAACGTGGTCAACACCGAGTCCACCGGTGTGGGCATCCGCGTGATCGTCAACGGCGCCTGGGGCTTCGCCGCCACCAACGCGCTGGGCACCGCCGACGTGGCCCGTGCCGCGCAGCAGGCCGCCGCGATTGCCAAGGCCAATGCCGGCGTGCAGACCGCGCCGGTGCAGCTGGCCAAGGCGCCGGGCGTGGGTGAAGTGAGCTGGCGCACGCCGATCCGCAAGAACGCGATGGAGGTGCCGATCAAGGACAAGGTCGGGCTGCTGCTGGACGTCAACGCGGCCGCGATGGGCGCCGGTGCCAGCTTCGTCAACTCGATGCTGTTCCTGGTCAACGAGCAGAAGTACTTCGCGTCCACCGATGGTTCCTACATCGACCAGGACGTGCACCGCATCTGGGCGCCGATGACGGTCACCGCCATCGACAAGTCCAGTGGCAAGTTCCGTACCCGCTCCGGGCTGTCCTCACCGATGGGCCTGGGCTACGAGTACCTGGACGGTGCCGCCGCCGGCAAGGTGGTCAGCCCGAACGGCGTGGTCAACTACAGCACCTCCTACGACATGAAGGAAGACGCCATCGACGCGGCCCGGCAGGCGCAGGAGAAGCTGAAGGCACCGTCGGTGAAGCCGGGCAAGTACGACCTGGTGCTCGACCCGTCGCACACCTGGCTGACCATCCACGAATCGATCGGCCACCCGCTGGAACTGGACCGCGTTCTCGGCTACGAGGCCAACTACGCCGGCACCAGCTTCGCCACCCTGGACAAGCGCGAACAGCATTTCCAGTACGGCAGCGAGCTGGTCAACATCTTCGCCGACAAGACCCAGCCGGGCAGCCTCGGCGCGGTGGCGTACGACGATGAAGGCGTGAAGTGCAAGCGCTGGGACCTGATCAGCAATGGCAAGCTGGTGGATTACCAGACCATCCGCGACCAGGCCCACATCCTCGGCAAGACCGAGTCCGACGGTTGCTGCTATGCCGACTCGTGGTCCAGCGTGCAGTTCCAGCGCATGGCCAACGTGTCGATGGCGCCGGGCAAGAAGCCGCTGAGCGTGCCGGACCTGATCAAGGACGTGGAGAACGGCATCTACATCATCGGTGATGGTTCGTTCTCGATCGACCAGCAGCGCTACAACGCGCAGTTCGGCGGCCAGCTGTTCTACGAGATCAAGAACGGCCAGATCACCCGGATGCTGGAAGACGTGGCCTACCAGATCCGCACGCCGGAATTCTGGAATGCCTGCACCGCCGTGGCCGACGAGCGCGACTACCGCCTGGGCGGTTCGTTCTTCGACGGCAAGGGCCAGCCGGGCCAGGTCTCGGCGGTCTCGCACGGTTCGTCCACCGCGCGCTTCAACGGCATCAACGTCATCAACACCGCACGCAGCCTCGGCTGACCGGTCAGGAGCCCTTACACCATGAGTATCTTCACCGAAGCCCAGGCCAAAGCCATCCTCGACAAGGTCATTGCCCTGTCCAAGGCCGACGAGTGCACCGCCGTGCTGGCCGGCGCGATCAGCGGCAACATCCGCTTCGCACTGAACAACGTTTCCACCAGCGGGATTGTCGACAACACCGAACTGGCGGTCACCGTCGCCTTCGGCAAGCGCGTGGGCACCGCCTCGATCAACGAGTTCGACGACGCCGCGCTGGAGCGCGTGGTGCGCCGTGCCGAGGACCTGGCGCGGCTGGCCCCCGAGAACCCGGAGTTCATGCCGGCCATCGGCAAGCAGAGCTACCGTGCCAGCCCGACCTTCAGCGAGTCCACTGCCGCGATCGATCCGGCCTTCCGTGCCAAGGTTGCCGCCGATTCGATCGCGCCGTGCCGTGGCCATGGTCTGATCGCCGCCGGCTTCCTCGAAGACGGTCAGGGCTTCCAGGCCACCGCCAACAGCAACGGCAACTTCGCCTACCAGCGCACCACCAACTTCGATTACACCTGCACCGTGCGTACCGAAGATGGCCGTGGTTCGGGCTGGGTCGGCCGCAACCTGAAGGATGCGGCGGACTTCAGGGCGGACCAGGACATCCGCATCGCCATGCGCAAGGCCACTGAATCGGCCGAAGCCAAGGCGCTGGAGCCGGGCAAGTACACGGTGATCCTGGAGCCGGCTGCAGCAGCGGGCCTGATCAGCTTCATGATGAATTTCTTCAGCGCACGCTCGGCCGATGAAGGCCGCAGCTTCCTGTCCAAGAAGGGCGGCGGCAACAAGCTGGGCGAGCAGGTCTACGACCCGCGGGTGACCATGATCGCTGACCCGTGGCATCCGGATGCACCGGTGCTGCCGTGGGACAACGAGGGCCTGCCCCGCGAGCGCATGGCCATCATCGAGAACGGCAGGATCGCCAACCTGGATTACTCGCGCTTCTGGGCGCAGAAGCAGGGCAAGACCGCCAAGGCTTCGCCAGGCAACCTGCTGATGAGCGGCGGCGACAAGAGCACCGCCGAGCTGGTGCGCGGCACCCAGAAGGGCATCCTGGTCACCCGCACCTGGTACATCCGCATGGTCGATCCGCAGACCGTGCTGCTGACCGGGCTGACCCGCGACGGCACCTTCTACATCGAGAACGGCCAGATCAAGCACCCGGTGAAGAACTTCCGCTTCAACGAATCGCCGGTGATCATGCTCAACAACATCGAAGAGCTGGGCAAGCCGGTGCGTGTGGCCGGTGATGAATCCAGCTACGTGATGATGATCCCGCCGATGAAGCTGCGCGATTTCACCTTCACCTCGCTGTCCGACGCGGTCTGATGGACCGACGGGCCTGCCTGCGCTGGTTGGCCGCTGCCGCTTCGGCGGCGGCGCTGCCGGCCTGGGCACAGGCAGGCCCGCGCAGTTCGCGCTACGACTTCTGGTTCACCCGCCTGCAATATGACTCCGGTGACTGGGACGTGGACGCGCGCATGCCGTCCAACCTGATCACCTCGCTGATCGACTACACCTCGCTGCGGGTGGACCCGCAGGAACACGTGGTGGCACTGGCCGACCCACGCATGCTGGAAGCGCCGTTCTGCTACCTGGCCGGGCATACGCTGGTGGAGTTCAACGCCGCCGAACGGCAGAACTTCGTGCGCTACGTTCGCAACGGCGGCTTCGTCTTCGTCGACGACTGCAACCATGACATCGACGGCCTGTTCGCCACCTCGTTCGAGGCGCAGATGGGCCGCCTGTTCGGGCCCAGGGCATTGCAGAAGCTGCCCAACAACCACGCGCTGTACCGCAGCTTCTTCCGCTTCCCCGACGGCCCGCCCGCCACCAGCTTTGAACTGAACGGCTGGGGCGACGACCTCGTGCACGACTACCTGAAGGGCATCGAGGTCGATGGCCGGCTGGGCCTGCTCTACAGCAACAAGGACTATGGCTGCGAGTGGGACTACGACTGGCGCAACAAGCGCTTCCTGGCCGAAGACAACACCCGCTTCGGCGTCAACATCGTGATGTACGCGCTGAACAATTGATAGGACCTGCACGCCCATGACCGCCCCCGACCTCGATTCCCTGCTGCCGCGCCTGCACGATCTTCGCGCTGCGCTCGCACGCGCCGTGGTGGGCCAGAACACCGTGGTCGAACAGCTGCTGATCGGCCTGCTGGCCGGCGGCCACTGCCTGCTGGAAGGTGCGCCCGGCCTGGGCAAGACCCTGCTGGTGCGCTCGCTCGGGCAGGCGCTGGAACTGCAGTTCCGGCGCGTGCAGTTCACCCCCGACCTGATGCCCAGCGACATCCTCGGCACTGAGCTGCTGGAGGAGGACCACGGCACCGGCCACCGCCATTTCCGCTTCCAGCAGGGCCCGATCTTCACAAACCTGCTGCTGGCCGACGAACTCAACCGCACCCCGCCCAAGACCCAGGCCGCGCTGCTGGAGGCGATGCAGGAACGCACCGTCAGCTACGCCGGTACCACCTACGCGCTGCCGGCGCCGTTCTTCGTGCTGGCCACGCAGAACCCGATCGAGCAGGCGGGCACTTACCCGCTGCCGGAAGCACAGCTGGACCGCTTCCTGCTGCACGTGCTGGTGGATTACCCCAGCGAGGACGAGGAGCGGCAGATCCTGGAGCAGACCACCGGCGGCGCCACCGACGCAGTGCCGAAGGTGATGGATGCCGAAGCCGTGATCGCGTTGCAGGCCGCCGTGCGCCAGGTGCATGTCAGCCCCGATGTGCTGGCCTGGATCACCCGCTTGGTGCGTGCCAGCCGGCCGGGCGAAGGCGCGCCGGCGGCGATCAACCAGTGGGTGAAGTGGGGCGCCGGTCCGCGTGCCGGGCAATCGCTGGTACTTGCGGCGAAGGCACGCGCACTGCTGCAGGGCCGTTTCGCCGCCACCCGTGAGGATGTGCAGGCGCTGGCCGCACCGGTGATGCGCCATCGCCTGCTGCTGTCGTTCGCCGCCGAGGCCGAGCAGAAGCGTGCCGACGACGTGGTCGCCGCGCTGCTGCAGGCCGTGCCGTTCCCGGGTTGAGCCACGCGTGAACGCAGGTGCGCCGTTGACCCTACCGCCGGAACTGCGTGCGCGCCTGCGCCTGCTGCGGTTGCGGCCGCGCCTGGCCAGCGGGGCGAGCGGCATCGGCCAGCACACCAGCCGCAGCCGCGGTGCCGGGCTGGAATTCGCGCAGTACCGCGCTTACGAGCCGGGCGACGAACTGCGCCAGATCGACTGGAAGCTGTACGCGCGTTCGGACCGCTTCTTCGTGCGCGAATCCGAACGCGAAAGCCCGATCACGGTCTGGCTGCTGCTCGACGCCACCGCCTCGGCCGGCCAGGCCGATCGCGCGGCACCGCAGCGCACGCGCCTGGATCACATGCGCGGCGTGGCCGCCTGCCTGGTGGAACTGGCGCTGCAGCAGGGCGACCGTTTCGGCGTGCTGGCGATCAATGGCGATGGCCTTCAACTGGTACCGGCCGCGAACGGCGCGCGCCAGCGCGACCGTGTGCTTCTGCAGTTGCAAGCGCTGCAGGCGCGCGGCGGCTGGCCCGTGGCCGAACGCCTGCGCCCGCTGTGGGAGCGCGTGCGCCCCGGCGATCTGCTGCTGGCGATCGGTGATGGCTTCGATGACGCCGGCATCGTGCTGCTGGAACACCTCGCCAGCGCGCGCCGCGAGGTGATGCTGCTGCAGGTGCTGACCGCCGACGAGCGCGACTTCCCCTTCGATGCCGGCCATCGCTTCCGCGATCCGGAAACCGGCGAGGAACTGCTGGGCGATGGCGCCGCGATCCGCGCCGACTACCTGCAGCGCTTCGCCGCCGCACACAGCGCCCTGCACGCACGCCTGCAGGCCAGCGGCATCACCAGCGCCACCGGCTGGCTGGACCAGCCGCTGGACCAGCCGTTGCAGGCGCTGTTCGGCCGCGGGGAGGGCGCATGAACCTGCTGTTCCCGCTGGGCCTGGCCGCGCTCGCTGCATGGCTGCTGCCGTTGTTGATCCACCTCGCCCGCCGCCATCCATATACACCGCTGGATTTCGCCGCGCTGCGCTGGTTGCGCGCGCAGATCCGGCCGCGCCAGCGCATCCGCTTCGATGACTGGCCGTTGCTGCTGGTGCGGCTGTTACTGCTGGCAGCCTTGGCGCTGTTGCTGGCGCGGCCCGCGCTGACGGGCCCGGCGGCGCCCCCCGCTGCATGGACCGTGGTAGCGCCGGGACTGGATGCCATGGCACTGCGCGGAACGGCCGAGGATGGCAACTGGCACTGGCTGGCGCCTGGCTTCCCCACCATCGACCAGGCACCACCGATCTCGAGCGCCACCCTGCCCAGCCTGCTGCGCGAACTGGACGCGAAGCTGCCTACCGGTACCGCCTTGACCGTGCATGTGCCCGATCCGCTGCCCGGCCTGGACGGCACGCACCTGCAACTGTCACGCGATGTGCAATGGCGGCCACAGCCGTTGGCGGTCACCGGGCAGCATCCCGCGGCGCCCTCGCCGCGACTGCGCGTGCACAGCGGGGCGTCGGCCACAGCCGAGCGCTGGCTGGGGGCGCTGCAACGCGCGTGGGGCGCGCAGGCAGGGCTCGTACCGTTGGCAGCGGATGCCCTGCCCGAACGCGGCGAAATCGGCGTGTGGAGCCGCAGCGATGCACTGCCGGCGAATTGGCAGGCGTGGCTGCGCGACGGCGGCCACGTATTGGCCGCCACTCCGCCCGCCGCAGAGGCGAACGTGCGGCTGCGCGATGCCGACGGCCAACCACTGCTGTGGCAGCAACGCATCGGCCAAGGCCAACTGCTGTCGCTGCCCGGCGACTGGAATGCCGCCAGCAACACGGCGCTGCGCGATCCAGGGTTGCCGCGTGCCCTGCTGTTGGCCCTGCAACCGCCTGCCCCGCCTCGGCTGGGCGATGCGCAGGACCAGGCACCACGCACGGCCTTGCTGCCTGCGACAACGCCCCCCGTGCGTGAACCAACCTCCTGGCTGCTGCTGGCCATCGTGCTGCTGTTCGCCCTGGAACGCTGGATGGCCAGCAGCGCCCGGCGCCGGGTGGCGGCATGAACGCGTTGCAGCGTGCCTGGCAGCGTGCGCGGCGCCGGTGCGCCCTGATCACCCTGTTGCTTGGCCTGCCGTTGGCGCTGGCCGCCACCGCGCTGGCGCTGCGCCTGGCCGGCTTCGATCCGGCCTGCGTGGTTGGCACGCTCGTCGTACTCGGCTGCGCCGCCGTTGCGACGGCGCGTGCCCGCCGGCTCGACCGTCAGTGGCTGCAGCGGCAACTTGATGCCAGTGGCACCAGCGAGGACAGCGCGGACTTGTTGTTCGCCGAGGCCGCCACGCTCAATCCGCTTCAGCAGCGTCAACGCACCCACGTGCTGGCCACGCTGGAGCGCTACATGCCGGAGCTGCGACCGCGCTGGCCACGCGCGGCGCTGGCCCTGTGCTGGATTGCGGGCCTGACCATCGCACTGCTGGCACTCGGCTGGCCGCGCTCGAACAGCGGGCCCACCGCCGCTGCACCCACAGCGCACGACACCGCCATGCCCGCGGGCCCACTGCACCTGCAGTCCACCCGCCTGCGCGTCGACGCGCCAGCCTACACCGGCCAGGCGACGCTCACCCAGAATGCATTGGATGCCAAGGTTGCCGCCGACAGCCGGCTGTCGTGGTCGTTGCGCTTCGACCGCGTACCGGACAAGGCGTGGCTGCAGTTCCACGATGGCCGGCGCCTGCCGCTGAACGAGCAGGACGGGCAATGGCAGGCGCAGGACGTGGCACGCGCGCCGGCGCTGTATCGCGTGGTGAGCGAACCGGCACTGGCCGAGACGCGCCTGCATCGGCTGGACGTGGTGGCCGACCGTACACCCTCCGTGCGCGTGCTGGAGCCGGCAGCCAGCCTGGTGCTGGCCTCGCCCGGACAGCGCCAATGGTCGCTGCGCTTCGAGGCCAGCGACGACTACGGCGTGGCCGCACAGGCAACGCTGTCGATCACCACCACCCAGGGCAGCGGGGAGAACATCACCTTCGTGAAACGTAGTGTCACGCTTGCCGGCAGCGGCGAAGCCACCGCTCGACGTTTCGCCCACACCCTCGATCTGGCTGCGCTGGGCGCGCAGCCCGGCAACGATGTGATCGCCCAGCTCGAGGTGCGCGACAATCACGCACCCACGCCACAGACGGGGCGCAGCAACAGCGTCATCCTTCGCCTGCCCAGTGCCGAGGTCGCGCTTGGTGCCGAACTGGAAGGACGCATCAAGAAGACGCTGCCGGCCTACTTCCGCAGCCAGCGACAGATCATCATCGATGCGGAGGCTTTGATCCGGCAGCGACCTGGCCTGGCCGCTGATGACTTCATCAAGCGAAGCGATGCGATCGGTGTCGACCAGCGCATCCTGCGCCTGCGCTACGGCCAGTTCCTGGGCGAGGAAAGCGAAGGCGCACCGAAGCCGCCGCCGACCAGCGACCTGCCCACCAGCGATGCGCCGACCGCAGATGACCACGGCGACGATCACGAGCACGACCCTGGCGCGCAGGCCGGTGCGCATGACGACCATGGCCATGATCATGGCGGTACAGCCAACGCAGATGCCCCGCCGGTGTTCGGCAGCGCGACCGACGTGCTATCCGAGTACGGACACACCCACGACCACGCCGAGGCGGCCACCCTGCTCGATCCGCAGACCCGTGCCACGCTGAAGGCCGCGCTGGACCAGATGTGGTCGGCCGAAGGCGAGCTGCGCCAGGGACGCCCGGCGCAGGCCCTGCCCTTCGCCTACAAGGCACTGGGCTTCATCAAGCAGGTGCAGCAGGCCGAGCGCATCTATCTGGCCCGGGTCGGGCCGGAGCTGCCCCCCATCGATGAAAGCCGACGGCTGGGTGGCGATCGCGCCGGGCTGGCCAGTCGCGAACTGCCGTTGGCCGCGCGCACGCCGCCGGACCCGGCCATTGTCGAAGCCTGGCAGCGTCTCGGCGATGACATCGGCACACCCGATCTCGATGCGCTCGCTACCTGGCAGCAACGCAACGCTACCTACCTGCCCGATGCACTGGACCTGGCAGCCGCCATCGAGCAGCTGCGCATCGAGCCCGGCTGCCGCGACTGCCGCCAGCGCCTGCGTGCGCAGCTGTGGCGTGCCCTGCAGCGTCCGTTGCCGCAGGTGATGCGGCGCAGTGCGGCCGATGCGATGGGGCAACGGTATCTCGACGCGCTGGAGGCAACACCATGAGCGCCTCCGGATCGAGCCTGTGGATTGCGCTGGCACTCGCCCTGGTCGTGGTCATCGCCAGCCTGCGCCAGTTGCGCGGAGGTCCAGCGCATCGCGGCCGCCAGTGGATCATGATCGGGCTGCAGATCATCGCCGCCACGTTGCTGTATCTGTGCCTGGTACCTCCTACGCATCAGCGACCTGCCGCTGGCCTGGTCGTGCTCGGCGCCCAGGCCGACAAGGCGGGTGCGGTGCCAGCCAGTGAAGGTCCGCTGCTGCTGTTGCCGGAAGCGGGCGATGTACCCGGCGGCCAGCGCGTACCGGATCTGGCCACCGCGCTGCGCCAGCATCCGGCATCCACGCTCACCCTGGTCGGTGCCGGCCTGGCTGCGCGCGATCGCGACGCGGAACTGCCAGCCGACGTGCGTTGGCAGGCGGCACCCGCACCGCGCGGCTGGGTCGCCCTGCAGCCACCTGCCGACGTTGCTCCCGGCGGACGCTTCGAGGTACAGGCGCAGGCTCGTGGCACGGCAAAGGCGAAGGCAGAGTTGCTGGACCCGGCCGACACCGTGGTCGATCGCGCGGACGTTGCCGGGGACGGTCGCGTCCAGCTCAGCGGCATCGCCCGCGCCGAAGGCCGCAGCATGTTCCGGCTGCGCCTGCTCGACGCCGAAGGCCATGTGGTGGACAGCGTACCGGTGCCGCAGCAGACGTTGCCGGCAGCGCCCCTGCGCCTGTTGGTGCGTGCCAGCGCGCCCGGCCCGGAACTGAAGTACCTGCGGCGTTGGGCCGCCGACGCGGGCCTGCGCGTGCAGGCGCAGGCCGATACCGGTGCCGGGCTCAGCGTGGGCGATGGCGTGGTCCCGATCGATGCCCCAACGCTGGCGCGCAGCGACCTGCTGCTGCTGGACGAACGCAGCCTGGCTGCCTTCAATGCAGGCCAGCTGGCCGTCGTGCGCCAGGCGCTGCGCGACGGCCTGGGTGTGCTGGTACGCAGTGCGGGGGCACCTTCGGCCAGCGCGCGGCAGCGCCTGCATGATCTTGGCCTGCCCGTGCAGGGCGATGGCAGCAGCCACGCCCTCGAACTACCCAGCGACGGTGACAGCGAAGTCCTTGCCGCGCGCCGTGGCCCGCTTGCCGCCGGCACACTGCCGACCAGCTACGGCGAAGAGGCCGACCGCAGCTCGCACAGCGCCGCGCTGCCCTCGCTGGAAGCACTGGCGCTGCAGGCGCCGGGCAGCAACGCGCTGCTGCACGATCGGGGTGGCAAGGCCGTCGGCAGCTGGCTCGCGGCTGGCAAGGGCCGCATCGCCGTACTGCCAATCACCGACAGCTGGCGCTGGGTGCTGGCGGGCCGCGACGACCGTCACGGTGAACTGTGGAGCAGCGTGGTGGCCACGCTGGCGCGCGCACAGGGCAGCGATGATGTGCTGTGGTCGCCTCAGGCGATTGCCTGGGCAGGAGAGCGGCAGGCACTATGTGGCGTGCAGGCACCGCTGCAGGCCTTCAACCCGCGCGGTGACAGCGTGCCGCTGATCATCGATGGTGCGACATCGGCGCTGCGGTGCGCCGGTTGGTGGCCGCGCGCGTCCGGCTGGCAGCGCCTGCAGCATGGGGACACTACCGTCTGGCGCTATGTATTCGACCCGAAGGACGCAGCTGCACTGCATCGGCAGGCGATGATCGATGCGACCACGCAGGCGCTGGCCCGCAGCGTGCCCGCGAATGCGCGGGTGACGCAGCCGGTGCCGGGTTCGCGCTGGCCCTGGTGGCTGGCTTTCGTGCTGTGCGCCGCGCTGCTGTGGTGGCTGGAACGGCGGCGCTGACCTGGGGCCGGATACCTTTCGGCCGCGAAAGGGCTCCGACCCCAACGGCTGGATCGCGAACCGCATCCACGCATGGCGTGGATCTACTGGCCCCTCATGCGCCCTTCAACGTTTTCCCGCGCGGCGGTACACGCCATTGAAGCGCACGTTCATGCCACCACACTCGCTGTTGTCGGCCACGATCAGCACCTCGCCCAGCGAGTGCACGCGCACCCTGCAGGTGTCCTCGACGAATTCCACATCAGCACCACGCGGCGTCGCCCGCGCTTCCACCTGGCCCATGTTCGGCCCGTAGGGACGCTGCTCCGGCGTGGGGTTGGCAGAGGGCCAGTAGGCGTCGCCGTCCACATGCAGCTGCCCGCCCTGCACCGAGATGCGCAGACCGTTGTCGCCATCCTTCCAGTCGCCCACCCAGTCCTGCAGCGACGGCGTGCGGGCCGGCAACACCTGCAGCTTGCTGCGGTCAACCCACCCGGCGCTGCCACCCACCTTGTTCGGGAAGAACGCGCAGCGATAGCTCCCCAGGTCGCGCCCGGTCACCAGCGTATCGCCACTTACCACGTAGCTGCGCTGGCGACAGGCCGGCTCGCCCTTGGCCGGGCAGCCGTCCATGTCGCCCAGCAGGTACAGGCGGGGAGCACCCACCACCTTGGCCAGGGCAAAGCCCGATTGCTGCGAAGGAAACGCGCCGTTGCGGCAGGAACCATCGTCAGCCAGGTCAGTGGCGATGGCAGCGAACGGGCTCAGCGTCGCGAGCAGGATCAGGGAGCGCAGCAGCATCCAGGCAGTCTCGTGGGGGAACCGCCGAAGGATACGCCCTACTTCACCGGCGGTGCGTCACAGCCGTCCTGCTCCTGGCAGAACTGCAACGCGCGCCGCTGCTGCTCGGCGCTGAGCTCGGGCGGCGGCCGCGCGACCGCCGCCTGGATCTGCGAAGGGCCACCGGTGAGCTTGTTCACACCTTTGGCAGCCGCCATCACACCCTTCACCACGCCCATCATGATGTAGCCGCCACTCATGCTGACCTGCTCCGGCGAGGGCGGTTCGCTCCAGTCACGGCTGAAGCGGTTGTCGCCGAACTTCACCGGGTTCTTGAAGCGGTACAGGTCCAGCGGCTCGTCATCGGGCTTGAGTGCGCGCACCTCGCCAAGGGTGGTGACGTTGTCCTGCGGCAGGGCGGTGGAAACCGGCGCGGTGGTTGCCGCCTGCGCATCCGCAGCGGCTGCAGGCACGGGTACGGGCGCCGCCACCGGCGCTGCCTGCTGCGCCTGCGCGATGCCCGCCAGCAACAGGCTGGCCAGCAGCGCTCCCTGCGTTCCACGTCGTGCCACAGCCATCCACCCTGTTGGTTGCGTCCAGTGAACAAGGATACGGATGCGGGCTTCAGATTTCGTTGGCATCGGCGGGGGCATTCAGGGTGTATCACGCATCGTCGCTGCGCGGCCTGGGCGCCGAAGTTTGCAACGAACTTCATTCCCCTCGGGAAGCGGGGTCGGCATCCTGCGGTTTTCCCGGTAAGGCCCTCCTTGATGACAGCTCCCTCCGCACGCCCGCCGCGTCGGCCGGTCGCCTGCTGATGTCGCGCGCAGCAGTACTGGTTGGTCTGGCGGTTGTGTGCCTGATGGTCATCGCGACCGCCGCCGAATGGACATCGCGTGTCCGCGCAGGCCTCGCCTCGCTGCGCCGGAGCAGCACGCTGCGGACGCTGGGCGCGGACGAACACATGGCACTGGCACCGGTGCGCGCGTTGACCGGCTGTGACCATGACGACCAGATAAAGCGGCTGAGTGGAGCCTTCACCGGCGGGACGTGGCGGAACAGCTTCCCGGTCGGTGACGGCATTCTGGGTGGCATACCCGTGCTGGTGCCAAGACAGGCATGGCCCTACCTCTCGGAAGACAATCAAGCTGACGTGGTACTGGGTGAACACGTGGCCATGGTGGTGCGTCTGAATGGCTTCACCATCGCTGCAGCACGGCCGGATGCAGCCACCAGCCGCGTCTGTGGCGAACGCCTGGAGACACCCGAAGAAGTTTCGATGCGACGGGGTCCCCGCCTGCGCCCTTCCCCGCTGCTGATTGCCATGCTGGCGCTGTGGGCCGCCGCCGGCGTTCCGGGCCTGCTCGCCATGCCGTTGCTCGCCATCGCCGGTCTTGCGGCCTGGCTGGGCCTCCCTCGCCGCAAGGGCCCTGCGACTGCGCAGCGCGTGCTGCGGGTCCGCGGGCGCCTGCGCGCGTACCAGCGTACTGCCGAGACATCACGGGTGTGGTTGCTGGGTAGTGACCGGCGTGTGCAGCTACCAGAGAAATGGGAGCACGCTGCGGCATTCTCCCGCGGGCGCTCGATGCTGCTGGAAGTGCGCACCTGCGATGGATGGGTACTCGGCGCGGGCACGGCATGGTGCCTGGCCAGTGACCGACGGCGCTATCCGCCCACGGGAGGGTTCTGGCAACTGGCGTGGCTGGGCCTGCTGTTGTGCGTGCTGGTCTTCGGCGCCGCCTGGATGCCGGTGTCGCAGCGCCTGGCGCTGGGCTGGCCGCTTGCGTCTGGCTGGCAGGCGGTGGCATTGCTGGCGCTGGGCTGGCACGCGGTGCGGTTTGTGATCTGCATGGTGCAGCTCCACCGCCGCAACGAGGCGCTTGACGCGGACATCGCGCAGCGTCCGGACCCGTGGCACTGAACGGTTCACGCCCTTCGCGCGCGATGTCTCACATCCTGAGACGTGGATGTGGTGCCATGTGACCCCTCGCAATCCGTACTGGCTCCATCTTCCATGGCCTACGAACTCGCCAAGCGCACCGCCGATGCCGAGCAGAAGCTCGCTACCCGCGACGGCCTGCCCGCGCGCGACGGCGCCCTGCTCAGTGCGCGCCTGCAGCGCCGCTACCAGGACCGCATCACCGGCAGCTTTGCCATTCCGGGCCGCGAAGGCCGCTACGCGCCCCTTCCCGGGTCGGTACCGCCGGCCCTGGCCGCCGCGCTGAAGGCCCGTGGCATCGAGCAGCTCTACAGCCACCAGGCCGAAGCGTGGGAGGCCAGCCAGCGCGGCGAACACGTGGCCATCGTCACCCCCACCGCCAGCGGCAAGTCGCTGTGCTACACCCTGCCGGTGGTCAGTGCGGCCATGCAGGACAAGGCCAAGGCGCTGTACCTGTTCCCGACCAAGGCCCTGGCCCAGGACCAGGTAGCCGAACTGCTGGAACTCAACCGCGCCGGCGATCTGGGGGTGAAGGCCTTCACCTTCGACGGCGACACCCCCGGCGATGCGCGCCAGGCGATCCGCCTGCATGGCGACATCGTGGTCTCCAACCCGGACATGCTGCACCAGGCCATCCTGCCGCATCACACCAAGTGGGCACAGTTCTTCGAGAACCTGCGCTACATCGTCATCGACGAGGTGCACACCTACCGCGGCGTGTTCGGCAGCCACGTGACCAACGTGCTGCGCCGGCTCAAGCGCATCTGCGCGTTCTACGGTGTGCAACCGCAGTTCATCCTGTGCTCGGCCACCATCGGCAACCCGCAGGCGCATGCGGAGGCCCTGATCGAGGCGCCGGTTACCGCCATCACCGAATCCGGCGCGCCCAGCGGACCCAAGCAGGTGCTGCTGTGGAACCCGCCGGTGATCAATCCGGACCTGGGCCTGCGTGCCTCCGCACGTTCGCAAAGCAACCGCATCGCGCGCATCGCGATCAAGTCCGGGCTGAAGACCCTGGTGTTCGCGCAGACCCGCCTGATGGTGGAAGTGCTGACCAAGTACCTGAAGGACATTTTCGACCACGACCCGCGCAAGCCGCCCCGCATCCGCGCCTACCGCGGCGGCTACCTGCCCACCGAGCGGCGTGAGACCGAGAGGGCGATGCGCGCCGGCAACATCGACGGCATCGTCAGCACCTCGGCGCTGGAACTGGGCGTGGATATCGGCAGCCTGGACGTGGTCATCCTCAACGGCTACCCCGGCAGCGTGGCCGCCACCTGGCAGCGCTTCGGCCGCGCCGGTCGTCGCCAGCAGCCCGCGCTGGGCGTGATGGTGGCCAGCTCGCAGCCGCTGGACCAGTACGTGGTGCGACATCCGGATTTCTTTGCCGAGGCCTCGCCCGAACATGCGCGCATCGCGCCGGACCAGCCGTTGATCCTGTTCGACCACATCCGCTGCGCGGCCTTTGAACTGCCGTTCCGGGTCGGCGATGGCTTCGGCCCGATCGATCCGGAAGTGTTCCTGGAAGCGCTGGCCGAAACCGAAGTCATCCATCGCGAAGGCGAGCGCTGGGAATGGATCGCCGACAGCTATCCGGCCAACGCGGTCAGCCTGCGCGCCGTGGCCGACGGTAACTTCGTGGTGGTCGACCGCAGCGATGGCCGCCAGCAGATCATCGCCGAAGTCGACTATTCCGCGGCCGCGCTCACCTTGTACGAAGGCGCGATCCACATGGTGCAGTCCACCCCTTACCAGGTGGAAACGCTGGACTGGGAAGGCCGCAAGGCCTATGTCACGCGCACCCACGTGGACTACTACACCGACAGCATCGACTTCACCAAGCTCAAGGTGCTGGACCGCTTCGATGGCGGCGTGGCCGGCCGTGGCGATTCGCACCA
Organism: Stenotrophomonas sp. 57; assembly: GCF_030291075.1. NCBI lineage: Bacteria > Pseudomonadati > Pseudomonadota > Gammaproteobacteria > Lysobacterales > Lysobacteraceae > Stenotrophomonas > Stenotrophomonas sp. 57. Next base: position 99,856 of record NZ_CP127407.1, on the reverse strand, counting down.
TGGCGAAGTGCACGTGGTACGCCGCGTGGCGGGCTACAAGAAGATCCGCTATTACACCCACGAGAACATCGGCTACGGGCCGGTGAACCTGCCCGACCAGGAACTGCATACCACCGCGGTGTGGTGGCAGCTGCCGCAGGCGCTGCTGCTGCGCGCGTTCGCCAGCAAGCAGGATGCGCTGGATGGCTTCCTCGGCGCCGCCTACGCACTGCACATCGTCGCCACCGTGGCGGTGATGGCCGATGCGCGCGACCTGCAGAAGTCGGTCGGCAACGGCGATGGCTCGTGGTTCGCGGTCGCCGACCAGACCGGCCGTGGCCAGCTCCGCGGCGGCGAGGGTGATCCCGGCATCGTCGAGCTGCTGCAGGAGTTCGTGCCCACAGTCTATCTGTACGACAATTTCCCCGGCGGCGTCGGCCTCAGCGAGCCACTGTGGCAGCGCCAGGCTGAACTGGTGCAGCGCGCGCGCGAACTGGTGCAGCGCTGCGACTGCAAAGCCGGCTGCCCGGCCTGCGTGGGCCCGGTGCTGGCCGCGCAGGAAGAGGATGACACCTCGCCGCGTGCGCTGGCGCTGCGCGTGCTCGACCTGTTCGATGCCGAGGCCTGCCAGCATGTGCGCGACGTGGTGGTGACCACACGCGAGCCGATGGAACTGCTGGCACCGTGAGCCTGAGCCTGGACAAGCTGCGCCTGCTGCGGAAACAGGCCGGTGACCCGAAGGCGAGCACGCCGCCCGCGCCCGAGCCAGCACCCGCCACGCAGGCCCCGGTGGCCGCCAACGATGCACGTCAGCCAGCAGCGGAGCGTTCGGTGTTCGCCTGGGTCGAGCAGGAGATCCGCCACAAGCCGACCGGCGCGGCGGCACCTGCCACGGCGCCGCCCGCGCTGCGTCGGCCCGAGGTGGGCAGCCTGCATCGCCTGCTCGGCCTGCGCACCCGCGGTGGTGCCGCGCCGGCACGCGCCAGCGCGCAGGACCGGCAGCTGCCCGGCGAAGAGATCGCACCGGGCCTGTTCCTGATCGAATCGCTGCAGCCGCAGGCGATCCCGGCACAACCGCTGTCGCTGGATTTCGCCCGGCGCGAGGGCGAACACGTGGCTGCGCGCGACCTGCTGTTCTTCGATACCGAAACCACCGGCCTGGCTGGCGGCACCGGCACCCGTGCCTTCATGATCGGCGCCGCTGACTGGCACGAGTGCCCGCAACGCGGCGAAGGCCTGCGCATCCGCCAGCTGTTGATGTCCACCATGGCTGCGGAAGACGCGATGCTGGCTACGTTTGCCAGCTGGCTGCAGCCGACCACCGTGTTCTGCAGCTACAACGGCCGCAGCTACGATGCGCCACTGCTGAAGGCACGCTATCGACTGGCCCGCCAGCGTTGCCCGATCACCGCACTGGATCATTTGGACCTGCTCTATCCCACGCGCCGCCGCTATCGCGGCACGTGGGAGAACTGCAAGCTGTCCACCATCGAACGCCAGCTGCTGCGCGTGGTGCGCGAGGACGACCTGCCGGGCTCGGAAGCACCCGGCGCCTGGCTGCGCTTCCTGCGCGGCGGCGATGCGGTGAACCTGCGGCGGGTCGCCGACCACAATCACCAGGACGTGGTGACGCTGGCCCTGCTGCTGCAGCGGCTGGTGCGCGAGGAACAACGCGAACGCGAGACGCTGGCGCTGGTCGGGCAGTAGGCGTTGACGCGGCCTGACGGTGGCAGCGGTGACACTGCCGCCACCATCCACGCTTGGAGCCCGACCATGCGCCTCAGTCCCCTCGCCCTGCTCGCCATCCTGCCGCTGGCCGCCTGCAGCCATGCCGGCAGCAGCACCGCACACGAGAGCACACCACCGCCCGCTGCCGAGGGCGTGCACGAGTGCAAGCCGGACACGCTGGACGCTTTCACCGGCAAGACCGCCGACGAAGCCACCGTGAAGCAGCTGGTGAGCGCCAGTGGCGCGCGCAATGCGCGGGTGGTCAAACCGGGCATGGCGGTGACCATGGACTTCCGCCAGGACCGCGTGACCGTGCAGGTGGATGCGCAGAACAGGATCGAGCGCGCCAGCTGCGGTTGATGTTCCGCCGGGTGGCGCCGGGCCATGCCCGGCGCCTTCCGTCTTCAGGTGTGCCGCTGCGCTCGCCGGGCATGGCCCGGCGCTTCCGCCGTTTTCAGAGGCGCTCGGCCTTGCCGCTGGCCAATGCACGGGCGATCACCAGCTGCGCCTGCTGTGCCGCCCGCGCGTGCACCTGCGCCTGGCGTTCGCCCAGCGCGGCCTGCTGGCTGCCCAGCGCCGCCTGGCGGCTGGCCAGTTCGGCCTGCTGGCTGGCCAAGCGGTTCATGTCGCGGGTGCGGCTGGACTGTGCGGCCTGGCTGCGGGCTTCCTGCATCGCGCGACGTGCCGCGGCGGCCGCCTCACGGGCGGCTTCACGCGCAACTGCGGCGTCGCTGGTCGCCCCGCGTGCCGCCTTCGCGGCTTCGGCGGCGGCTTCGCGATTGATGTCGTGCGCGCTCATCGCACTGCGCGCAGCCTCGACCGCCACCAACGCGATACGGCGCGCCTCCTCGCCCTGCAGCCGGCCCATCTCGCCCATCTGCTTGCCGAGTGCGCTCTGCTGGCGACCAAGCGCACTCTGCTGGCGACCCAGTGCGCTCTGCTGCTGCCCCAGATCGGACGCACCGGCGTAAGCACGCTGCAACGACTGGACCAGCATCGGGTCACGCACGATGTAGCGCTCACTGCCCTGGCGGAACCACAGCGCCGGTCCCTTGCCGAGCTGCTTGCGCGCCAGCGTCACGTCGTCGATGCCGCCGTTGGCGAAGGTTGAATCACCATCGACCAGCACGAACGCCTGCGGCGGCGACGTGCTCAGATCCAGCCGCCCGTAGGTGGTGATGGAGGAACTGCGCGAGGTGCTGCGGCCGACGTCGATGCCGGGGTCGACGTCGACATCCACGTCAACCGCCACATCCGCATCGTCCGGGCCGGACAGATCCTCGACGTCGGCAGGCTCGGCGGGCGGCGCAGGGGCCACCGGCACCTCCGGCGCGCGCGCCGACATCGGCGGTGCAGGCGGAACCTTCGGCGCCGGCGGCGGGGGAACCACGGCCTTCGGTGCAGCCGGCGGCGCGGGCGGGGCCGGCGGCACCGGCGCTGCGACCAGCCGCATCGGCGCCACGCCCACCACCACCACCGCGGCAGTCAACGCGATCGCCAGCAGACGCGGGCAGGACCGGTGCGACTGCAGCGAGAGCAGGCGACGCTTGAGGCTGGTGGTGCTTGGTGCGGCGCTGGCCACGCCCAGGTGCGGCTGCGGTGCCACGCCCAGCTGCAGCAGCAGGCGGCCATAGGCCTGGCGGCTGGCACCGTGCTGGCCGACCACCGCCGCATCCACCGCTTCCTCGCGGGCCTGGGCGTATTCGCGCACCGACAGCCGCAGCAGCGGGTGGAAGAAGAACAGGTGCTGGGCCAACGCGGGCAGCAGGCCCCACTGCAGGTCACGACGCTGCAGGTGCTGCAGTTCGTGGGTCAGTGCCAGGTCCAGCGCGTCGCCCTGCAGGGCGTTGTCGCCGGCCGGCAGCAGCAGCACTGGGCGGAACGGCCCGATCAGCTGCGGCGAGTCCACCTGCGCGCTCATCCACAGCCGCGGCGCAGGGCGCACGCCGTGCGCGTCGGAGGCCAGCTGCAGGGCCTGCACCAGCGCCTCGTCCTCGCAGGGATGGGCCGCAGCCAGCAGTGCGCGGCAGCGGCGCCACTCACCGAAGGTGCGCAACGCCATCAGCAGCACGCCGGACAGCCACAGCGCAGCCAGTGCGACCGCCCACCACGCAACCGCCGGCACGTCCGCCGCAGGCATCGGCATCGCGGCCAGCAGCTGCGCCGAGGCTTCCGGCGCCAGTGGGTACACCAGATCAGCGGCAACGTCAGTGGCGGTCATCGCCACCGCCTGCGGTGCCGGCAGCCAGGCCAACTGCAACGGCTGGCTCCAGAACAGGCCGAGCACGGCCTGCAGCGAGACCAGCCACCACAGGCGGCAGCGGGTGGCCGCCGACAACGACGGCAGCGCGCGGCACAGGCCATACACCAGGGCCACCAGCAGCACGGTCTGCAGGCTGGTCCAGCCCAGCCGTTCCAGCATCGGGATCAGCATCGTGGTGTCCATGGCTCAGCCCTCGTGGCGACGCGATTGGAGTTGGGCAACCAGCGCTTCCAGCTCGGCCAGCTCGTTGTCGCTGACCTGCTGGCGCTGCGACAGGTAGGCCACGAACGGCGACACCGACCCCTGCAGGGTGTTGTCGACGAACTGGGCCACGGCACCCTGCAGCACGCTCTGCGGGCCACGGGTGGCCTGGTAGCGGTAGACGCCGTCCTGCTGCCGGCGCTGAAGATAGCCCTTCGCCCGCAGCCGTTCCATCATCGTCAGCACGGTGGAGCGGGCCAGGCCACGGGCCTCGCCGTAGCCGCTGGCGACCTCGCCCACGCTGGCCGGCGCATGTTCATCGATGTACTGCAGCAGGGCCAGTTCCTGGTCCCCTATGGACTTGCCACGCATGACACCACTCCCTTGACTACACGTGTCGTCACTGTCAGCTTGACGACAACTGTAGTCAATCCCCCGGAAGTCATGGGCCGACGAACGGTAGGCCTATCCGGGGCGGTTAAACCTTTTCCGCCGCCGGTGCATCCGACCCTCGACGCCTTTCTGGAATCCCGCATGTTCCGCCCAACGCTTCGAGTCGTGCTCATGCTCATCAGCGCCCTGCCCCTCGCCGCGGTGTCCGCCAACCAGGACCAGGCCAACGACCAGACCCGCCGCTTGGTCCGCCAGATCATGCTGGACGAGCGCATTCCCGGGCTGCAGCTGGCCGTGGTCAAGGACGGCCAGATCGTGCTCTCCGAAGCCTACGGCCTGGCCAACGTGGAGAACGGCGTGCTCGCCTCGCGCGACACCCGATTCCCGCTCAACTCGGCCACCAAGGCCTTCACCGGGGTCGCCATCGCACAGCTGGCAGAGCAGGGGCGAGTTGATCTGGATGCACCGGCCTCGCGCTACCTGGACGATCTGCCGGCGGCATGGCGCGAGGTGCGCGTGCGCCAGCTGCTGGCCCACACCTCGGGCCTGCCGGACATCCTCGATGCGAACGGCCTGCTGGGCGCGGGGTCGGAAGCACAGGCATGGACGGCGGTCAGCGCGCGACCGCTCGAAGCGGCACCCGGGCAGCGCTTTGCGTACAACCAGACCAACTACCTGCTGCTGTCGCGGATCATCGCGCGGCAATCGGGCATGCCCTACGAACGCTTCCTGGCCACCGCCCAGTTCAGTGGCGCACGCATGGCACGCACTACCTTCGGCGACAGCTATGACCTGATTCCGGATGTGGCGACGATGTACAGCCTGGCGCCGCGCGCCACCGATGCCGCCGACGCGCCGACGCGCCTGTCGCACTGGTTCTACGACGTGCCGCCGAGCCTGTGGGCCGGAGGCGGCATCCTCACCACTGCCGATGACACCGCACGCTGGCTGGTCGCGTTGACCGAAGGCCGCCTGCTGCAGGACCCGGCGCGGGAGCGCATGTGGACTGCCGAGCGCCTGGCCGACGGTCGCGCCGGTGCATGGGCCGGCGGCTGGCCGGTACTGAACGCCTCGCCCGACCTGCAGGTGGCCGGCATCGGCGGGGCGCGCTCGGCCTTCGTGGTCTATCCCGAGCGCGGCGTGGCGGTGGTGATGCTGACCAACCTGGTCGGAGCCAATCCGCAGCGCTTCATTCCACGTATTGCCGATCTGTACGCGCCCGCCCCGACGGCTGCGGGCCCTACCCCCGCGGCCCGCCCATCACCGGCAGGACCACCCCGCTGATGTAGCTGGCGCAGGCCGGCGATGCCAGGAATACGTAGGCCGGCGACAGTTCTTCGGGTTGCGCGGGCCGCCCCATGTCACTGTCCTTGCCGAACTCCGCAACATCTTCGGCCTGCTTGTCGGCGGGGTTCAGCGGCGTCCACACCGGACCCGGCGCCACGCAGTTGACCCGGATGCCACGCGGCAGCAGCTGGCTGGCCAGCGCCTTGGTGAACGCATGGATCGCGCCCTTGGTGGCCGAGTAGTCGATCAGTGCCTTGCTGCCGAACAGGCCGGTCTCCGAGCCGGTGTTGATGATGCTGGCGCCCTCGCCCAGGTGTGGCAGCACCGCGCGTGCCATCTGGATGTAGCCGCCGATGTTGGTCTGCAGGGTTTCCTGCAGGTGGGCGTCTTCGAGGTCTTCCAGGCGCTCGCAGTGCAGCTGGAAGGCCGCGTTGTTGACCAGGATGTCGATGCCACCGAAGGCCTTGGCGACCTGCTTCACCGCCCTGTTGCAGAAGCGCGGGTCGCGCACGTCACCGGCGATCACCACGCAGCGCCCGCCTTCGCGCTCGACGTGCTGGCGGGTGATCTCGGCATCCTCGGCTTCATCCAGATGCAGCACTGCAACGTCCGCACCCTCGCGTGCGAACAGCACCGCGACCGCGCGGCCGATACCGGAATCGCCGCCGGTGATGATCGCGCGCAGGCCCTGCAGCTTGCCGCTTCCCGCGTAGTCCGGCGCGAGGAAGCGTGGCGCCAGCTCAAGTTCGTGTTCATGCCCGGGCTTGGGCAGCTGCTGGGCGGGCATGACCTCAGGTTGCCTGCGCGCACCGGCCTGGGTGGCGGTCTTCTTTGTTGCCTTCTTCGCGGCGCGCGCGTCCTTGGCCTTTTCCTGGTCCTGCAGGCGTCGCTGCCGGGAAGCCACACGTGCCGCACGCGGATCGCTGGCGGCGGCCTTGCGGGTGGCGGTCTTCACCACGCGTGGCCGAGCGGTGTCGGCCGCGGTCTTCGTCGCGGTGCTGCCTTTGCGCACCTTGGGCGAAGCTTTGCGGCGGGCGGGGGTCTTTGTAGTGGTGGCCATGCAGGTCTCCTCGGGAGGGAAAGGGGCTGCCGGCCAGCGGCCGGCACTACCGGGGGCGGCATCCGCCGCGCCTGCAGTGTCCCTGTCCGGGCTGTCGGCGGCAGTGAGCGCACCGTGTCCACGATGTGCACGGCATTCATTCCACGACCACGCCTGCCGTCGCACCCTGCACGCACCCACACGAGGAACGTCTCCATGAAACATGCCATCGCCACTGCCGCTCTTACCCTCGCCCTCGCTGCCTGCAGCAGTACGCCGATGGCCCAGGTGCAGCCGATCGACGGCGTGATTTCCGGCCAGTGCCACAGCGACATGGTGCGCGGGGCACTCGGCCTGGCCGCTTCGGCCGCTACCGTCGAACGCGCGCGCGTGGACAGCGACAGCCTGCACGTGCAGGTGCTGCGTCATGACGGCCCGCGGGTGCCGCCGGCGCACGAAGGCGGTGACCGCCTGACCATCGAGAAGGGCCGCACCAACAACATCACCGCGATCTACTGCGGATAACCGCCGTCGAGCAAGCCCGACGCTACGTCGCGCCGCCGCGCTTGGACAGCCGCCGCGCGCGGCGCAGTAGCTTCAGCGTCGCCTGTTCCCACTGGCGCGGCCCACGCAGGCCAGCCAGTTTCGCCAGTTCGCCGCGCTCCCAGCCGGCGAACACGCAAGGGTCGATATAGGCCTTGCGGCACACCGCAGGCGTATTGCCCAACTGAGCCGCCACCTTGCACACCACCTCACGCTGCACCTTGGCCAGCGCGCGCTGGCTGGCCGGTTCGGGCAGCTCGGTGGCGGCGAACGCCTGTACTGCAGCCAGGGTGCCGCCCCAGGTGCGGAAATCCTTGGCGGTGAAATCCTCGCCCATCACCTCGCGCAGGTAATCGTTGACCGCACCGGAATCGACCGGCTGGATCACACCGTCGTCATCGCGGTACTGGAACAGGGCCTGGCCAGGCAACTGCTGCACACCGCGCACCAGCGTGCCGAGCCGGCGGTCGCCGACCGTTACTTCATGCAGCTGCCCGGATTTGCCGCGGAAGCGCATCCGCACGCGCCCCCCACGCAGCAGGTCCAGGTGCCGGTTGCGCAGCGTGGTCAGGCCAAAGGATCTGTTTTCCCTGGCGTAGGTTTCATTGCCTACCCGCACCAGGGTGTCGGCCAGCAGCGCGACCACTACCGCCAGCACCTTTTCGCGCGGGAAGCCACTGCGCTTGAGATCGCGGCCAAGCCGGCGACGCAGCGCAGGCAGTGCTTCGCCAAAGGCGATCACCCGGTCGAACTTGCCGGCGTCACGCACCGCGGCCCAGTCGGCGTGGTAGCGGTACTGCTTGCGCCCGCGTGCGTCGCGGCCGGTGGCCTGCAGGTGCCCGTTGGCGTGGGCACAGATCCACACGGCGGTATAGGCCGGCGGAATTGCCAGGGCGCGGATGCGCTGCAGGGTGGCGGCCTCGCGCACGGCATGGCCGTCGGCATCGCGGTAGGCAAAGCCTTTGCCGGCGCGGCGGCGGCTGATGCCGGGCTGGGTGTCATCGACATAGCGCAGACCTGCGGCGCGCGCGGCCTGTTGTTCCGGGGTGGGGGGCGTTGGCATGGCTGGGAGTGTCGCGGGTGCGGCGCGGTGATCCTGTCGATAACGCAAGACAAACACGTGAGGGTCGGTTCGCCGCTATGCTCGGGTTTTCACAGTCCCTTCCGGAGTCATGATGTCGTTTCCGATTCGCGCCCGTTCGCTCTCCGCCCTGTTGCTGCCGGCCGTGCTGGCCCTGACCGCCTGCCAGGCGCCGGCGCTGGATGAACAGGATTCGGCCACGGCCCATGCCCAGCAGGCGGCCGAAGCCGCCAAGGCACCGGCCGACGACGCCGGCAAGGCCACCGAGGCACCGCCGGTCGGCACCTGCGACGCCAGCCAGGTGCAGAGCCTGGTCGGCCAGCCCTACACCGATGCCCTCGGCAAGCAGGCCCAGGAAGATGCCGGCGCCAACCAGGTGCGCGTTCTCAAGCCCAATGATGTGGCCACGATGGAGTTCCTCGGCGACCGCCTGAACATCGAAGTGGACGACAAGGGCGCGGTCAGCGGCGCGCGCTGCGGCTGAGTCCGGCCCCGCGCCGGCACGGGGGTGCCGGCGCGTTCTGTTGCACCTGCAACCGTGTATTGCGGCGTTGCAGCAACCTGTGATCTAGTCGAGGCATCCGGTGGCCTCACGATGCGCTCCAGGGAATGAGCGGGGACGAGTGTCGCCGCCAACCCTATACGCATCGAGGTAGAGATGGCCCCCCGCAACCGCCAAGGGCTTTACGACCCGCGCTCCGAGCGCGATGCCTGTGGATTCGGCATGGTCGCCCAGCTCGACGACCAACCTTCGCGCCTGTTGGTTGATACCGCCATCGCCGCGCTTTCGCGCATGACCCACCGTGGTGGCGTTGCCGCCGATGGCCTGACCGGCGATGGCTGCGGCCTGCTGCTGCGCCGCCCCGATGCGTTCCTGAAACTGCTGGCCAGCGAAGCCGGCATCACCATCACCACACGCTTCGCCGCCGGCCTGGTGTTCCTGCCGCACGCTGCCGATGCGGCGCAGGCCTGCCGCACCCGATTGCAGGAAGAACTGGAAAAGGTCGGATGCCGGGTGGCGGGCTGGCGCGACGTGCCCACCGACGACAGCGTCTGCGGCCAGCTGGCGCGCGACACGCTGCCGCGAATCGAGCAGGTGTTCGTCGATGCCGGAGTCGGCCAGGATGACGCCGGCTTCGCGCTGGCGCTGTTCCTGGCCCGCCGCCGCAGCGAACAGCAGCTGCGCGAGCACGCCGACTTCTACGTCACCACGCTCACCCCGGATGCGATCAGCTACAAGGGTATGGTGCTGCCGGACAAGCTGAGCCGCTTCTACCCGGACCTGCAGCGCCGCGAACTGGCCTCCAGCGCGATCGTGTTCCACCAGCGCTTCTCAACCAACACGCTGCCGCGCTGGCCGCTGGCGCACCCGTTCCGCATGCTCGCCCACAACGGCGAGATCAACACCATTGAAGGCAACCGGCGCTGGGCGCAGGCGCGCAGCAAGGTGTGGAAAACCCCGCGGTTCGACATCGCCGAGTTCGATCCTGTCATCTCCATGCACGGTTCGGACTCGCAGAGCCTGGACAACATGCTGGAGCTGATGGTCGCCGGTGGCATGGAACTGATCCAGGCGCTGCGCATCCTCGTGCCGCCGGCCACGCAGTCGCTGGAGTTCAAGGACCCGGACCTGGCGGCGTTCTACGAGTTCCATGGCCTGAACAGCGAGCCGTGGGACGGCCCGGCCGGCATCGTCGCCTGCGACAGTCGCTACGCCGTGTGTACCCTCGACCGCAATGGCCTGCGCCCGGCGCGCTGGATGCTGACCGCCGACCGCCACTTCCTGGTCGCCTCCGAAGCCGGCGTGTGGGAAGTGCCGACCGAGCGCGTGGTGCGCAAGGGCAAGCTCGGCCCCGGCGAGATGGTGGCCATCGACCTCAAGCGCGGCGACCTGCTCGATTCGGACGCGGTGGATCGCATCAACCGTGGCCGCGCGCCGTACAAGCAGTGGCTGCAGCAGGGCGTGACCTACCTGCAGACCGAACTGATCGATCCGTCGCTGGTGGAAGAGCCGTTCGACGAAGGCACCCTGCGCAGCTACCACAAGCTGTACCAGCTCAGCAGCGAGGAAGTGGAGCAGGTGCTGCGGCCGCTGGCCGAGACCGAGCAGGAGGCCACCGGCTCGATGGGCGACGACACGCCGATGGCCGTGCTCAGCCAGCGCAGCCGCCCGCTCTACGACTATTTCCGCCAAGCCTTCGCGCAGGTCACCAACCCGCCGATCGATCCGCTGCGCGAAGACTGCGCGATGTCCCTGTCCACCCAGCTCGGCAAGGAGACCAACATCTTCCATGCCGGCCCGGAGACGGTGAACCACGTCATCCTCAACTCGCCGGTGCTGAGCCAGCGCAAGCTGCGCCAGCTGCTGAAGATGGACCAGTACGTGCAGGCCAACCGTCTGCTCGACCTGTCCTACAGCGAAGACGAAGGCCTGCGTGCCGGCATCGAGCGCATCTGCACCGAGGCCGAACAGGCTGCGCGCGACGGCATGGTGATGCTGCTGCTGTCCGACCGCTACCCGGTGGCCGGGCGGCCGATGGTGCATGCGCTGCTCGCCACCAGCGCCATCCATCACCACCTCTCGCGCCTGGGCCTGCGCTGCGATGTGAACCTGATCGTCGAGACCGGCACCGCGCGCGACCCGCACCACATGGCCTGCCTGCTCGGCTTCGGTGCCACTGCGGTGTATCCGTATCTGGCCTACCAGACCCTGTTCGATCTGGGCCGCCGCGGCATCCTCAAGCTCAGCAAGGGTGGCGAGCAGTCGCAGATCGGCCGCCGCTACCGCAAGGGCGTCTACAAGGGCCTGTCGAAGATCATCTCGAAGATGGGCATCTGTACCGTGGCCAGCTACCGCGGTGCGCAGCTGTTCGAGATCATCGGCCTGGAACCGGAGGTGGTGGACCTGTGCTTCCCGGATACCGCCTCGCGCATCGGCGGCGCCGGCTTTGCACGCCTGGATGCCGATGCGCGTGAGCTGTGTGCGCAGGCCTGGGACGCGCAGCAGGACGTGGATGTCGGCGGCCTGCTGAAGTACGTGCACGGCGGCGAGTACCACATGTACAACCCGGACGTGGTCACCACCCTGCAGCGCGCGGCGCGCAGCGGTGACCCGCGTGCGTGGCAGCAGTACTGCGATGCCGTGCATGCGCGCCCGCCGTCGGCGCTGCGCGACCTGCTGGAACTGGTGCCGGCGGCCACGCCCGTGCCGCTGGAAGAAGTGGCGCCGGCCAGCGCGCTGTTCCCGCGCTTCGATACCGCCGCGATCAGCCTCGGCGCGCTGTCGCCGGAGGCGCATGAAGCCCTGGCGATCGCCATGAACCGCCTCGGCGGCCGCAGCAATTCCGGCGAAGGTGGCGAAGACCCCGCGCGCTACGGAACCGAACGCCGCAGCAAGATCAAGCAGGTGGCCTCCGGCCGCTTCGGCGTCACCGCTGAGTATCTGGTCAATGCCGAAGTGCTGCAGATCAAGGTCGCGCAGGGCGCCAAGCCCGGCGAGGGCGGCCAGCTGCCGGGGCACAAGGTCAACGAACTGATCGCACGCCTGCGCTACGCACGGCCGGGCATTGGCCTGATCTCGCCGCCGCCGCATCACGACATCTATTCGATCGAAGACCTGGCGCAGCTGATCTACGACCTCAAGCAGGTCAACCCGACCGCGCTGGTGTCGGTGAAGCTGGTCAGTCATGCCGGCGTCGGCACGATTGCCGCCGGCGTGGTCAAGGCCGGTGCGGACCTGATCACCATTTCCGGCCATGACGGCGGCACCGGTGCCTCGCCGGTCAGCTCGATCCGCTATGCCGGCGTGCCGTGGGAACTGGGCGTGGCCGAAGCGCACCAGGCGCTGCTGGCCAACGACCTGCGCGGGCGCACCCTGCTGCAGACCGACGGTGGCCTGAAGACCGGCCTGGACGTGGTCAAGGCCGCGCTGCTGGGCGCGGACAGCTTCGGCTTCGGCACCGCGCCGATGATCGTGCTGGGCTGCAAGTACCTGCGCATCTGCCATCTGAACAACTGCGCCACCGGCGTGGCCACCCAGGACGAGCGCCTGCGCGAGAACCACTTCACCGGCCAGCCCGAGCGCGTGGAGAACTTCTTCCGCCTTCTGGCCGAGGAAGTGCGTGGCTGGCTGTCGTACCTGGGCGTGCGTTCGCTGGACGAGATCGTTGGCCGCACCGACCTGCTTCGGCAGATCGAGGCGGCGCCGCGCGACGGCGTGCGCGTGGATCTGTCGCGCCTGCTGGCCGACAGCCGCTACGAGGGCAGCCACTGCGCCGCACAGCGCCTGTACGAATCGCCGGACAGCCTGGCCACGCAGATGGATGGCCTGCTGGCCTCGGCCATCGAGCACAAGCGCGGCGGCGAACACCGCTTCCTGATCCACAACACCGACCGCAGCATCGGCACCCGCCTGGCCGGTGCGGTGGCGCGCGCGCATGGCAACCAGGGCATGGCCGAGGCACCGCTGGAACTGCGCTTCCGCGGCAGTGCCGGGCAGAGCTTCGGCGCTTTCAACGTCGGTGGCCTGCACCTGGAAGTGGAAGGCGAAGCCAACGACTACGTCGGCAAGGGCATGGCCGGCGGCCGCCTGGTGGTACGCCCGCCGCGTGGCGCCCGCTTTGAGGCACGCAGCACCGCGATCATCGGCAACACCTGCCTGTATGGCGCCACCGGTGGCGAGCTGTTCGCCGCAGGTCGCGCGGGCGAGCGCTTCGCGGTGCGCAATTCCGGCGCGCTGGCCGTAGTCGAAGGCGCCGGTGATCACTGCTGCGAGTACATGACCGACGGCGTGGTGCTGGTACTGGGCAAGGTCGGCCTGAACTTCGGTGCCGGCTTCACCGGTGGCCTGGCGTACGTGCTGGACGTCGACCGCGATTTCGTCGACCGCTACAACCACGAGCTGATCGACATCCATCGCGTCTCCGCCGAGGGCTTCGAGAACTACCGCCAGCACCTGCACCGCTTGATCGGCCGCCACCGTGAGCTGACCGGCAGCATCTGGGCGCAGCAGATCCTGGACGAGTTCCGCGATTACATCGGCAAGTTCTGGCTGGTCAAACCCAAGGCTGCCAGCATCGAGTCGCTGACTGAAACCCTGCGCCGCGCCGCCTGAGCGCGCGCACTGCACTGCCGAGACGATCATGAGCCGCAAGCACGCTTTCCAGTTCCTCGACCTGCCCCGCACCATGCCGCAGCGCATTCCAGTGGAACTGCGCACGTCCGGCGACTGGGGCGAGCTGTACGGCAAGTTCGGCAAGGAAGACGCCCAGTACCAGGCCGGCCGCTGCCTGGACTGCGGCAATCCGTACTGCAGCTGGAAGTGCCCGGTGCACAACGCCATTCCGCAGTGGCTGCAGCTGGTGCAGGAGAACCGCATCCACGAGGCCGCCACGCTGTGCCACAGCACCAATCCGCTGCCGGAAGTGTGCGGCCGGGTGTGCCCGCAGGACCGGCTGTGCGAAGGCAGCTGCACGCTGGAAGAATTCGGCGCGGTCACCATCGGCGCGGTGGAGAAGTACATCGTTGATACCGCGCTGGCCACCGGCTGGCGCCCGGATCTGGGCGCGGTACAGCCGACCGGCCACAGCGTGGCGGTGATCGGTGCCGGCCCCGCCGGGCTGGCCTGTGCCGACCGCCTGGCCCGTGCCGGCATCGCCGCGGTGGTCTACGACCGCTACGAGCAGATCGGTGGCCTGCTGCAGTTCGGCATTCCCAGCTTCAAGCTGGACAAGGGCGTGATCCACCGCCGCCGCGAAGTGCTGGAAGGCATGGGCGTGCAGTTCCGCCTCGGCGTGGAGATCGGCCGCGACCTGAGCGTGCAGCAGCTGCTCGATACCCATGATGCGGTGTTCGTCGGTACCGGCGCCTACCGCTACACCGATGGCGGCCTCGACGGCCAGGACCTGAAGGGGGTGCTGCCGGCGCTGCCGTTCCTGGTGCAGAACAGCCGCATCGTCAGTGGCGATGACCCGAAGGGCCGGCCGATTGCCGGCTGGGAAGACACCATCGCCCTGCCCGATCTGAACGGCAAGCGCGTGGTGGTGCTCGGCGGTGGCGACACCGGCATGGACTGTGTGCGCAGCGCCGTGCGCCTGGGCGCGGCCAAGGTCACCTGCGCCTACCGCCGTGACGAAGCGAACATGCCGGGCAGCGCGCGCGAAGTGGCCAATGCGCGCGAGGAGGGCGTGCGTTTCCTGTTCAACCGCCAGCCGCTGTCGATCGAAGCCGGTGCCGATGATGAAGTGATCGGCGTGACCGTGGTCGAGACCCGCTTGGGCGAACCCGATGCCAACGGCCGCCAGAATGCGGTGCCGATCGACGGCAGCGAATCGCTGCTGGAGGCGGACGTGGTCATCATCGCCTTCGGTTTCTCGCCCACGCTGCCGGCATGGCTGTCCGAACATGGCGTGGAAGGCCAGTCCAATGGCCGCATCGTGGCAGGTGGCAAGGACCGCCTGCCGTTCCAGACCGCGCACCCGCGCCTGTTCGCCGGTGGCGACGCAGTGCGCGGCGCCGACCTGGTGGTGACCGCAGTGGCCGAAGGCCGCGACGCCGCTGCCAGCATCATCCGCCTACTGGCGCACTGAATCCGGCGCGAGCAGCGCCGCCAACAGCGCACGCAGTTCGTGCGTCTCCACGGGCTTGGCCAGGAAGTGGTCGATGCCCGCATCGCGGCAGGCCTGGCGGGTCCGGTCCAGCACGCTGGCGGTCAACGCGATGATCGGCACCACCGCACGGATCGCGCAGGTGTCGGCACGGATCGCACGCGCCAGCGCGAAGCCGTCCATGTGCGGCATGTGGCAGTCGGTGATGACCAGGTCGAACGCCTCCGCCTGCCAGGCCTCGAACGCCTGGCGGCCATCGGTGCAGGCGCGGACCTGCAATCCCAGGTCGTGCAGGCGCTGTTCCAGCAGATGCAGGTTGGTGGGATGGTCCTCGGCCACCAATACCCGGGTCGGCGACAGCCGCGCCAGCGCCGCCGACGTCGGTGACGCCTGCGCCGGCATCCCGCAGGCGGCCAGATCCAGTTCCAGCCACACGGTGGTGCCTTGGCCCAACACGCTGCGCAGGTCCAGCGTTGCCCCCATCGATGCGGCCAGCTCCCGGCAGATGGCCAGGCCCAGGCCACTGCCGCCGAAGCGACGCGTGGTCGATGCCTCGGCCTGGGTGTAGGCGGCGAACACCGCCTGCTGCCGCTCGGCACTGATGCCCACGCCGCTGTCACTGACCTGCAGGCGCACCCGCTGGCCACGGGCGTGTTGCTGCACCACCTGCACCTGCAGGTCCACGCCGCCATGCTCGGTGAACTTGAGCGCGTTGCCGGCCAAGTTGAACAGGATCTGGCGCAGGCGCAGGTCGTCGGCCAGCGATCCCGCCTGCAGGGCGGGATCAAGCGCGACATGCAGGTGCAGGCCGCGGCTGGCCGCCACTGGCATCAGCAGCTGCTGCACCGCCTGCACCAGTGCAGCCACGCGGGTCGGCCGCAGCTGCAGCGGTACCGCCTGCAGGCGCTGGCTGTGCAGTACATCGTCGAGGATCTGCCGCAGCATCCGCGCGGCATCACCCACCGTCGCCAGCACCTGCCGCTGGCGCGGGTCCAGCGCGCTGCCTGCCAGCCGTTCCAGCATGCCCAGCAGGGTACTCATCGGCGTGCGGATCTCGTGGCTCATCGTCGCCAGGAAATGGGTCTTGGCCAGCGCCACCTGTTCGGCCTCGCGGCGAGCCTCGGCCAGCGCACGGGTGCGCGACTGCACTTCGCTGACATCGATCCAGTAGCCGCTCCATTCCACGTCACCGCCCTCGCACGACAGCGGCTGCCCATGCGAACGCACCCAGCGCCAGCCCTGCGCCGCGCGCGTACGGAACGTGACATCGATCGGGCCACGCGCCAGCGCGGCGGCTTCCACGCAGTCCATCACCCGGCTGCGATCATCGGGGTGGACGGCTGCCAGCAGGCGCCGCTGGTCGATCTGAGCGGTCTCCACGCTGATCCCGAACAATGCCTGCACATCACCGGCAATCTGCGGGAAGCTGTAGTGGCCGGAGGCGGACCGGCGTACCTGGAAGACCACTGCGGGCAGGTTCGAGGTCACCTCCTGCAGGCGCTGGGCCACCATCCGGCGGCGTTCGCTTTCGCGATGCACGCGCCAGTAGCCGTAGGCATACACCAGCACGAGCGCCAGCAGGATCAGCGAAGACGACACCAGCCAGCGCAGCGGCGACGGCGGTGGCTGGGGACGCGGCTGGTCCGGCAGCCACGCGTTGCGGATCGCTTCGCGCTCGGCGCCGGACAGCTGCGAGATGGCCTGGTCGAACGCGTTGACCACATCGGCGCAGGCCGGCACGGCGGCCAGCACCAGTGCGTCGTCGGTACCCGCCGGCGCGGCGATCACCAGCGGCGTGCCCCGGTAGCGGCGCAGGCCGGCCTCGGCCTCGCCGAGGTTGGCGATCACCGCATCGATCAGGCCCGCGCCCAGCAGGGCCAATGCGTCATCCATAGGCGCGGGCGGCAGCAGCTGTGCGCCGGGCGCATGCTCGGCCAGCATCGCGCTCAACGCCACCGCGTCGGGACTGACCACGGTCTTGCCGCGCAACCCTTCCAGGCCCAGCATCGGCGGCGCATCGCGGCGGCGCACGATCACCTGTGGCAGCTGCTGGTAGGCGCTACTGGCCACCCAGCCGGCGGGCAGCTGCGAGCGCGGCCAACCCAGCAGGGCCTGGATGCCGTCGGGCACCCCACCTTCCGCGACGGCGGCCGATGGCAATGGCTGGGGCTGCAGCAACCATCGTGCGCCCAGCAACGCCAGATATTCCGCGCTGAGCCCTTTCGGCTTGCCGTCTTCACTGGAAGACAAGGGCGCGCGATCGGCCGGCCAGGCAATGCGCAGGGGCGTCCCACACTCCGCAGCCGCGGCGGTAATGGGGGACAGCACGCAGGCCATGACCGCGACGGTGGCGCGCAGGCCAGCGACGTTCACGATGGGCATCCTCTTTTCGCGGGCGGAAATGAACGGCCGCGCTGCGGTACCGCTGCCTGTCACGCTAGCGACACGTGTGCGGGTAGCAATGAAGAAAGTTGTAAAAGCAGCAAGTAGGGGGAATGCCGACATACACTGCCGCTTTCACCCGTTCCTGCGGAGTTCTCGATGCGCATCGGCCTGGCTGCCAACCGTCTCCACCACCACGACGCGCGCGCCGCCCTGTTCCGCTGGCTGCGTGTCAGCGAGGCCGGCCTGCGCGAACTGGGAGTGTCGCTGCACGCAGTCGGCCGTACCTATGACGCAATCGGGCGGCAGGGCTTCCTGAGCGGCTATGCGGGCCTGCACCGCTATCCCTATGGTCGCGAGGGTGGCCTGATGAAACTGGTGGCCGAGGTGGTCGGCATGGGCGCCGAGCGGACCCTGGATGGCGCGATCTACCTGATCGACCCGGTCGATCCATCCTCCGTGTTCCCAGAAGCCACGGCGCTGAAGCGGCAGTGCGTGATTCATGGCAAACCGTTCATTTCGACCGTGGCCACTGCGCGTGACTGGGTGGAGGTGGAACGCATCCACGCCGGCCTGGCCGCCGATGCCGGGGCCGACGACCTGCATGCGTTCGAGGGGCAGACGCTGGCACTGATCGCGCACGATGCGATGAAGCCGGCCATGCTGGCGTTCGCCGATGAGCACTTCGATGTGCTGGCGCGGTTCGGTGAGCGCGTGGCGACCGGCACCACCGGCCAACGCTTGAACGAGCTGGCCTGGAGCCGCGGCTGGCCCAGCGATACGCCGTGGGTGACGCGCTACCAGAGCGGCCCGATGGGCGGTGATGCGCAGATTGCAGACCGCGTGCTGGAAGGAAGCTGCCAGCGTGCGATCTTCTTCGAGGACCCGCATGTGGCGCGCCAGCACGAGGCGGATATCCAGCTGCTGGAGCGTGCGGTGACGACGGTGACGGACCAAGCGGTGTGCATTACGGCACCGCGGGTGGCGGCGCGGTGGGCGACGGCGGCGGCGTTGCGGGCGGGGTGAGGGTTTCGGCGAACGGCTGAGCCCCTCGTGGTGGCTTGGGCCTGCACGATCATGCGGTTGGCCGGGATGGGGGGAACTGCGGGGGACGCGGTAAACCCGTCCCTGAAGCGACCTCCGCAATCCCACCCATCCCGTCCTTCGACAGTTCCGGTGTGCCACCACGGAAGAAGGAAGGAAGAACAGGAGCGGGTTGCGCGCTGCGCGCGCTTCTGTAGAGCCGAGCATGGGCTCGGCTCTACAGTTACAGAAGCTGGCGTAGCATGGCTTTCAGGCGCCGACCTTCCAGCTGGAAGTAGTCGCGCTGCTCGCGCCAGGCGCGGAAGCGTTGTTCCACTTCGTGCCAGAACGCGGGCGAGTGATTCGGCTGGATCAGGTGGCAGAGTTCGTGCACCAGCACGTACTCGAACGCTTCCGGACGGCCGAGCACCAGGGCCAGGTCCAGCGCCATGCTGCCGTCAGGGGCCAGCGAGCCCCATTGCGAGGACATCACCTTCAGCCGCACGCGGCTGGGTGCGCGCGGCAGGGTAGGCAGGTACTTCGGCAGCCAGCGGCCGACGTCGGCGCGGGTCTGCGCTTCGTAGAACTCGCGCAGCAGGCGGCGCAGGGTGGCGTCCCCACCGCGGGTCGGCCACTGCACGCAGGCACCGTGCGTGTCGATCTCCAGGCGCGCGTAACGGCCTTCCTGCCAGCGCAGCGGCAGCAGTTCGCCACGCAGGGGCAGCACGCCGTCCTCGCCCGGCTGCAGCGGTGCCGGCAGGCCATTGTCCTGATAGACGCGCAGTTGCAGCGCCAGCCAGTCGCGGTGCTGTTCCAGGAAGCGTTCGCCCATCACCAGGCTTGCCCGCGGCGGCAGCGTCAGGCGCGCGCCGCGCTCGTCCACGCTCAGCTTGATGCGCCGTGCGCGCGGGTCGCGCACCCGCAGCACCTCGATCTCGGCATCCTCCAGCCGCAGGCGAACGGTGTCGCGCTGTACGGTGGCGGGTGGGGTCGGGCTGATCAGGCGGCGCAGCAGACGGCTCATGTGCCCAGCATAGCGCCGCTTCGGGCCACCGGATGACCGGCGGCCCACGGGCTGCCTGTTCAGTCAGCCTTGCTGAGCTTGAAGGCTTCCTCCAGCAACAGGAACAGGCGGCGGATCTCGGCGCTCTGCAGGGCGAAGCGGGCATCGAACTCGGCGCGGCGGCCGTCTTCGTCGGCATGCTCCAGCTGGTCCAGGGCACCGTCGAGGAACTTCAGCTTGCGCACGATCAGGTCGTCGCCGATCACGAAGGACAGGTTGTCCTCGAAGATCAGCGCCAGCTTGGTCACCTGCTTGCCGGCGTCCAGGTGCTTGTCGATCTCGTCGCAGCGCAGCTCCTGGTGCTGGCACTTGACCACCGCGCCACCTTCCACCGGATCCTTCATCTCGCACTCTTCGCCCAGGCTCAGCCCGGTCGGCAGCGGCTCGCCGGCGATCCAGCCGGTCAGGATCGAGCGCGGCGCCACTTCGGCGTTCAGCGGCATGGCCGGGAAGCTGCCGAGCAGGCCACGGATGTCGGACATGAAGTACTCGCCGGTCTTGCGGCTGGAGGTATCCACCGCCACGTAGCCGTGCTGCAGGTCGATGAAGGCGTCGTTGCGCGAGGACTTCACGAAGGCGCGCGGCAGCAGTTCATGCAGCAGGTCGTCCTTCATGCGCTTGCGCTCGCGGCCACCCGGGCGGCGGCCTTCCTTCTCCTCGATCTCCTCCAGCTTGCGCTCGAGCAGGTCGTTGACCACCGCCGCCGGCAGGATCTTGTCCTCGCCGCCCACGGTCAGCCACAGGTGCTCGGCAATGCGATGTGACAGCAGTTCCTTCTCCTCGCGGCCGAACGGCGAGATGAAACCGCGCGAGCTCATTTCCAGCGCGCCGACCGGCTTGAGCAGGGCGTGCGGCAGCAGGGTGTCGACTTCGGAAAAATCAGTGGCGGTCGGGAAACGGAAGAACGTCAGGTTGCGAAAGAACATGGAATTCCGGATGGCAAAGAGGAAGGGCGACCGACCTTAAACGGTAGGCGTCTCGGGATCTGCGTCGGCGTCGGCCGGGGAACCGGCCAGCCAGGCATGGGCGTCGGGCAGCGGCGCGTCGTCGCGACGGCCCAGCGCCATGAAATCGAACAGGGTGGTATCGGCCAGCTGCGAGGGCCGGACCTCACCCATGGCGCGCGCGATCTGCTCGATGCGGCCGGGGTGGTCCTTTTCCCACTGCTTCAGCATCAGGCCGACCTGGCGGCGCTGCAGGTTCTCCTGGCTGCCGCACAGGTTGCAGGGAATGATCGGGAACTGGCGCGCCTGCGCGTAGTCGACGATGTCGCTCTCGCGCACGTAGGCCAGCGGCCGGATCACCACGTGCTTGCCGTCATCGCTGCGCAGCTTCGGCGGCATGCCCGACAGCTTGGCGTGGTGGAACAGGTTCATGAAGAACGTGGCCACCATGTCGTCGCGGTGGTGGCCCAGCGCGATCTTGGTGAAACCGTGGGTTTCGGCGTAGTTGTACAGCGCGCCGCGACGCAGGCGCGAGCACAGCGAACACATGGTCTTGCCTTCCGGAATGACCCGGCTGACCACCGAATAGGTGTCCTGCTCGATGATGTGGTACGGCACGCCCAGCCCGGCCAGGTACTCCGGCAGCACGTGCTCGGGGAAGTCCGGCTGCTTCTGGTCCAGGTTCACCGCCACCAGCTCGAACGGCACCGGCGCCTTCTTCTGCAGCTGCAGCAGCACGTCCAGCAGGGTGTAGCTGTCCTTGCCACCGGACAGGCAGACCATCACCTTGTCACCGGCTTCGATCATGCCGAAGTCGGCAATCGCCTCGCCGACCTGGCGGCGCAGGCGCTTGGCCAGCTTGTGCTGTTCGCGCTCGGCCAGCCGCGGATCGCGGGCGGCGCGCGGCTGGGAACGCGGCAGGGGATCGGGAAGGGAAATCACGGCACTCATGGGTTCCATTCTAACGGCTCGGAGCCGCCCCGGCCGGGGGTCGGGGTTCCCCTCTCCCGGCAGTCATCGTCGCTGTGTATGCTCGGAGGCTGTGGACACCTACAGCCCCGCCGAGATCGTCGAACGCCTCGCCGCCCTGCGCGCCGAGCATCGCCTGCTGGATGAACAGATCACCCGCATGGCTGCCAATGGCGAGGACGAACTGGAATCCAAGCGCCTGAAGCGGCGCAAGCTGCAGTTGAAGGACTGCATCGCCAGGCTGGAAAGCCTGCAGATTCCCGACGAACCGGCCTGAGCGGTGGCCCATCCACGCACGGCGTGGATCCACTGCTTCGCCCCCGGTAGATGCCAACCCTGGTTGGCATGCCCTTGGCCGGGCATGGCCCGGCGCTACCTTCAATCCTGCGGCGCAGGCTCGTCCGGGCGTGCCGCTTCGGGGCTGACCCGCTCGATGGTGTGGCGCAGTTCGCGGCCGAGGATGAACTTTGCGTCCTTGGCCCAGGCATCCAGGCGCTCGTCGAACAGCAGCTTGCTGTTCTCGTCCGGCCACACCAGGCGCAGCTCGCGCAGCTTCTGGATGAAGCCCCGGAACAGGGTGCGGTCGAAGAACTCCGGCGCGGCCGGTGCATAGAGCAGGCTCAGACGCTGCGCCGCCTGCTGGCACAGGCTTTCCAGCTCGGCCGCACCCAGCACGCCCGGGCCGTTCTTCACCAGCACCGAAATGGCGATGTAGTAACGCTCGAACGCCTGCTGCAGCGAGTGCCCGATCGCACGCAGGCGGAACACTTCGTCGGTCTGCCCGGTGTTGCGCGCCAGGATGCCGCCATCGTCGTCGTTGACGTTCTGCAGCAGGCCCTCGCGCACGAACACGTTGATGGTCTGGTCGATGCGCTGCGCGAATTCGTCCTCGCTCCACGGCAGGAACAGCTCGGCCTGCAGGAACGGGTACACCGTGCGGCCCAGCTGGACCAGGCCGGTGCGGCTCATGCGGCGGTTGTTCTGGAAGCAGCAGGCCACCCACGACGAGGCAGTGAACAGGTGCAGCACGTTGTTGCGGAAGTAGCTCAGCAGCACCGCGGTATCGCCGCTGACGCTGAGCACATCGCCCAGCGGATGCTTGATGCGGGTGAGAACGTTGATTTCCTCGGCGTGGGCGATGATCCGCTCCGGAGAATGCGGGGTCACCGTCACCCGGTCCGAATACGGCATCTCGACCAGCAGGGTCTTGCACAGCTCGATCTGCGCGATCAGGTCGGCTTCGCCCATCGCGTGCTTCGGCGTGGACAACAGCGCCAGCGCCAGCAGGTTGATCGGGTTGACGTCGGCGGCACCGTTGATGCGCACCTGGATGCGTTCGGCCAGCGTATCCACCGTGGTCGACAGCCACGCCGGCTTCTCGTCCTCGGACACCGCCTCGCCCTTCCACTCCGGGGCCTTCTCGGCCAGCACGTCGTTCAGCGCGATCGGCTCGCCGAAGTTCACCACCACCTGGCCGTAGTTCTGCTTGAGCACCTTGGGGATGCCCCACAGCAGCGACCAGATCGATTCCTTCTCCTTCGGCCGGCCGGACAGTTCGTCCAGGTAGCTGCCGCCTTCCATCAGCTTCTCGTAGCCGATGTAGATCGGCTGGAACAGCACCGGCTTGCGCGGCTGGCGCAGGAACGCGCGCAGGGTCATCGAGATCATGCCGCCCTTGGGCTGCAGCAGGCGCCCGGTGCGCGAACGGCCACCTTCGACGAAGTATTCCAGCGAGTAGCCACCGGCCACCAGCTGCGCGACGTACTCACTGAGCACGGCCGAGTACAGCGCGTTGCCGCGGATCGAGCGGCGGATGAAGAACGCACCGCCCTTGCGCAGCAGGGTACCGACCACCGGCAGGTTCAGGTTGATGCCGGCCACGATGTGCGGCGGCACGATGCCACGGTCGTACAGCAGGTAGGACAGCAGCAGGTAGTCCATGTGGCTGCGGTGGCTGGGCACGTACACCACTTCGTGGCCCGGCGCGGCGGCCTTGAACTTGTCCAGGTGGTGCACCAGCACGCCCGCATAGATGCGGTTCCACACGTGGCTGAGCATGAAGCTGGCCGAACGCACCACCGGGCTGGAGTAGTCCGCGGCGATTTCCCAGGCGTAGGCGTGCGCCTTCTTCCAGGCATCGGCCGGCTTCGAATTATCGCGCTTGGCCTGCGCGGCGATCGCCTCGCGTACCGGTTCGGCAGCCAGCACCTGGTCCACCAGCAGGCGCCGGGTCGACAGGTCAGGACCGATCACCGATTCACGGATGCGGCGGAAATGGGTACGCAGCACGCGCTGCAGCTTGCGCACCGTGCGTTCCGGCTCCAGGCCCTCGTCGATGATGGAACGCAGCGAGATCGGCGGCGCGAAGCGGACGATGGTGCTGCGGCCATTGAGCAGCACCGCCAGCAGGCGGCGGAAGCGGCCGACCAGTGCCCAGTTTTCCGAGAACAGCACCGCGAACCAGCCGCTCTGCTTGTCCGGCGCGCGGCCGACGAAGATCGACACCGGCACCAGGTGCACGTCCAGGTCATCGCGCACGCGATGCGCCTGCAGGACCTTGGCCAGCGAATCGGAGTGGGTCTTGGCGCCGCGCTGCTCGGGAATCAGCGAGTTGCTGGAGCTGCGCCGCGACAGCGCCAGGTAGGCGCGCTTGCGGCCGGTCGGGTCACCGGCCAGCGGCACCAGCGGCGACGGCAGGCCGGCCTGGCGGCAGGCCTTGTCCAGGATGAGCGCGTTGGACAGGCCGTAGTCTTCCAGCACGTACATGACCGGGCGGCCATCGTTGTACTGGCCCGGGTCTTCCGGTTCGATCTTCAGCGACAGCCACGGCTCGACCAGGCGGCCCAGCAACCGTGCCCACAGCGGGCGGCGTCCGGCCGGACGCGCATGCGCGGGCGGCGGTACCGGGTTCGGGCCGGTACCGGTCGAGGGGGACGCCGGCACCGCATCGGCGGGCGTCGACTGGGATTCTTCGCCGGGGAACGGCAGCGGGTTCTGTTTCGACATCGGCGCCATTATGGCTTAGGCGGTGGCGTTGCCGCTTCCCCACCCTCGGCGGGGGCTTCAACCGGGGCGGGGACCGCTGCGGCGCGGGCCGCGTCGGCCTTGCGCAGCAGCGCATCGGTGTCGGCCAGGGTGCGGGTCAGGTACCAGTGGCCTTCGCGCCGGCTCAGCGGCAGCTGCAGGCTCATTTCACGGCCGGCGAGGTCGTAACGCAGGCGCACCAGCGCGTTGTCGCCTTCCACCGACAGCAGTTCTCCGCGCACGCTGCGCAAGGCGTCGTCCACGCCCAACCCGTAGCTGCCCAGCACCGCCTTGAGGGTGTGGATGAATGGCGCCAGCTGCTCCAGGCTGCCTTCCATGCCCGCGGCCTGCAGGCCGGCCTCGTCATCGAAGCCGACCTTGCCGGCGGCGCCGACCAGCGCAACGATGGTGCTGCGGGCACGCGCACGGTCGCTGATGGGTGCGCCCTGCGCCCAGCTGGCGAGGGTTTCGACGAGGGCGATGTAATGCGCCTGCTGGCCCGGTGTGTAGCCCTTCTGATGGCGCAGGTACTGCACCCCGAAGTTGCCCATCGACTGTGCGGCTTGGCGAACGGCGCCGGCCTGTCCGGCCAGCTGGCGATCGAAGCTGCGCTGCAGTTCGGCGCTGGCATTGGGTTTGCGCAGTGCGGCCAGCATCGGCAGCAGCTGGTCGCCCAGCGGCAGTTCGGTCAGCGGCCATTGGCTGTGGCCTTCGGTCCAGGCCTGTTGCAGGCGCGGGTACTGGCTCGGCGGCACCGACAGCTTTGCGTAGCCGACCAGATCGTCCTCGGCCAGGCGCAGCGCCATCGCCTGCACCGCCGCGACCGGCTCGGCTGCCGGCTTGGCCGGATCGTCGGCTGAATCACGGCACGCAGCCACCGCCAGCAGCAGCATGGCTGCCAGCCCCCACCCACGCGCAGACCTTCCTCGCACCGCTACGCTCATGCACTCGGACTCCCCGGACCGGTCCGCATCTTGCGGCCTGCGACGTGA
The DNA here is from genome assembly GCF_030291075.1 of Stenotrophomonas sp. 57. Classification (NCBI taxonomy): domain Bacteria; kingdom Pseudomonadati; phylum Pseudomonadota; class Gammaproteobacteria; order Lysobacterales; family Lysobacteraceae; genus Stenotrophomonas; species Stenotrophomonas sp. 57. Next base: position 74,340 of record NZ_CP127407.1, on the reverse strand, counting down.
CAGCGGCAAGCCGGGGGGCAACTTGGGGTCAGATCCCTTCTGCCCTTGGCAGAAGGGATCTGACCCCGGACCGTGGCCCGCGCATAAAAAAAGAGCCGGGATCACGAGGATCACAGGCTCTTCAAGCCGGCGCGAGGCCGGTGGACAGTGTTGTGGCACATGTCCGGTCCGAGGACCGGATGGCGGCGATCCTACGCTGCGCTTCAACTTAAGGCAACACTTTACGTAGACCGCAATAAATCATTGATTTTATTGGAATGTGATTTCCAACATCACAGCCCCATGAAATCTACGGCGGGTTTTGCGGCGATTCGGGCACAACCACTGCCTGGCAGATGCAGAAACGCCACCCTGCGCGGGGCAGGATGGCGTCCAAGCCCGCAGCCCTGGCCGCGGAATCTCAGCGCGCAGCCAGCGCCGACGCGATTTCCTGCTGGATCGCCCGTGCGGCGGCCTGCGGATCGGCCGCCAGGCGGATCGGGCGGCCGACCACGATGGCATCGGCGCCATCGGCGAAGGCCTGGGCCACGCCGACGGTACGCTTCTGGTCATCGCCGACCGGCCCCCCCGGGCGGATGCCCGGGCAGACGATCGAGAATCCGGCGCCGGTGGCGGCGCGGATCGGACCGGCTTCCTGGCCCGAGGCGATCACGCCATCGATGCCGGCGGCCTGGGCGGCCAGCGCGCGCTCGACCACCACGTCCACCGGTTCGCGGTCGATGCCCATCTGCGCCAGGTCCGGGCGTCCCATCGAGGTGAGCACGGTCACCGCCAGCAGGCGCATGTCGCCGCTGTTGGCGGCCGCGCAGGCCTCCATCATCGCCGGGTGCCAACCATGGATGGTGGCGTAGCTGACCGGCCACTGCGACAGGCGCTTGATCACCGCCGCGGCGGTGGCCGGGATGTCGAAGAACTTCAGGTCGACGAACACGCGCTTGTCGCGGCGGGCCAGCTCGTCCAGCACCTGGAAATACTCGCCGGAGGCGAGCAGTTCCATGCCGATCTTGTAGAACGCCACGCTGTCGCCGAGACGATCGACCCACTCAAGCGCCCGCACGCGGTCAGGCACGTCCAGCGCGAAGATCAGGCGCTCGTCATCGCGCAGCGGCAGCGGCGCGCGGCTCACGGTGCGTAGTCCAGGGCAGCGCGCTTGGCATCGTGGCGGGCCTGGCGCGACTGGCTGTAATCGTTGTTGAACTGGGCCGGCTCAAAGCCGCCGTAGGTCGGGTTCGGCAACATCCACCAGCGTTCGCCGAACCAGTCGTGGTACTGCTGCAGCAGGGCGTCACGGCCCTCGTTGGTGTTGGCGGTCACTTCCACGAAGTCGCCCAGCTGGTCGCCGAACTGCATCAGCACGCGGTACTTCTGCCCGGCCAGGCGGCGGCGGCAGTTCTTTTCGCTGCCGGCCTGCTCGCAGCCTTCGACCACGGTGCCCAGGCCCAGGAACACGCTGTCATCGGCCACCGGCAGGCCCTGCTCGCGCAGGTTGGCCAGGGTCGCGTCCTTCAGGTGCACGGCGCGGTTGGAGATGTACAGCAGGGTCACGCCCTTGGCGTTGGCGGACTTGGCGAAATCAACCACGCCCGGGATCGCCTTGGCCTTCTTTTCGGCCACCCACTGGTCCCAGCTCAGCTCGTCGTACTCCTTGCCATCGCGCACCAGGCGCGCCTGATAGGGCGAGTTGTCCAGCACGGTCTCGTCCACGTCCAGCACCACGGCCGGCTTCAGGCCCTTGGCCTCGTTGCCACGCTCTTCCGGCACCAGGGCGTCCCAATGGGCTTCCTTCAGCGCCGCGTCGAGGCGGTCGGCGGCAGCGCGGTAGGTCTGCTCCGTGATCGCCTTGTATTCCTGCGCGCGCTGCATCCACAGCACCGCGTTGAGGTTGTCGTTGGCGGTGGCATCGAGCGCGCCATCGGCCTTGGCGGCGGCCGGGGCCTCCGGGGCAGCAGCTTCAGCGGCAGGCGCATCCACGCGCTTGCAGGCGGACAGGCCCAGCGCCGCGGTGGCGAGCAGGGTCAGGGACAGGGAAACGGGACGACGCATGGATTCACCGGCAATCAGATATACCGGCGCATTTTACCGGCAAAGCCGCCGCCGGGACGGCTATCCTTGGCGGTTGACCCGTTGCCCTTCCGGAGGCCGCCATGACCGATTCCAGCCAGACCCCCGACGTCCCCCTGCTCGACGCCGTGCAGGCCCGCCTGCTGGGCTGCCTGGTGGAAAAGGAGGCGACCACCCCGGACACCTACCCGCTGACGGTCAATGCGGCGCAGTCGGCCGCCAACCAGAAGACCGCCCGCGAGCCGGTGATGAACGTTGATGCCGGCAGCGTGCAGCATGCGCTGCGTCAGCTGGAGACGCTGGGCCTGGCCCGCCAGCATTTCTCCTCGCGCGCGGACCGCTACGAGCACCGCCTGCAGGCTGCGCTGGACCTGACCCGGCAGCAGACCGTGCTGCTGGCGATGCTGCTGCTGCGTGGGCCGCAGACCTTGGGTGAGCTGGTCTCGCGCAGCGAGCGCCTGCACCGCTTCGCTGACACCGACGAAGCCCGCCATGCCATCGAGCGCCTGCAGCAGCGCGCGCTGCTGGTGGTGCTGCCGCGCGCCAGCGGCCAGCGCGAAGACCGCTACATGCACCTGTTGTGCGGCGAAGTGGACGGCGCGGCGCTGGCCGCGAAGTACGCCAGCAGCGGTGGTGGCAGCGACGCGGCCGACCCGGGCCTGGCCGAGCGCGTGGCCCAGCTGGAAGCGGCGGTGGCCGAGCTGCAGGCACAGCTGGCCGAACTGCGCGGCTGAAGGGTGGGTGCCGACCGGGGTCGGATCCCGCACCGCGGGCTCTGACCCCAACGCCACCTCGGGTTGCCGGCCAGCAGCCGGCACTACCCGACCTCTGCCGCCCCCGGCGTGGCATACAGGCGGCTCGCACTCTCCACGCCCGGCAGCTGGATCACCCCGCGCGCCTGCATGCCCAGCCCCAGCAGGATCCTCCCGGATGCCACATTGTCCAGGTCGGTGATGCCATACAGGTCGTGCAGGCCCAGCGCTCCGCGCGCATGCGCGAACACCGCCCGCGCCGCCTCACCGGCATAGCCCTGCCCCGCGAATTCGGACAGCACCGCATAACCGATATCCGGCCCCGGCAGGCCATCACGCCGCACCAGGCCGGCGTTGCCCAGCCACGCGCCATCGGCGAGCCGCTCGATCGCGTACATGCCGTACCCGTTCAGCGCATAGCTGTGCAGCACCCGCAGCGCGATGTACTCGCGCGCCTGTTCCTCGCTGCGCACGTTGCGGTCACCGATGAAGCGCAGGAAGCCGGGATCGTTGAGCAGGGCCAGCATCGGCGCCGCGTCGCGGTCCGGCTCGATGCGGCGCAGCCGCAGGCGTTCGCTTTCGATGGGATGCATGCGCGGAGCTCCGCTGGGATAGGCCGATTGTAGAGCCGAGCCCATGCTCGGCTGATCCGTCGATGCGCAAGCCGAGCATGGGCTCGGCTCTACAGCTGCGCTCCGCTCAATCAAACAGCGCTTCGATGGCGGCCAAGCCCGCGCTAGCGCGCTCCTTCTTCCGCGCTGCATCCGCCACCGGGTCCGCGCCATCGCGCTGGATCTCCTCGGCCGGAATCTCCTCGAAGAACCGGCTTGGCTTCAACCGCACATGCTCGCCGAACTTGCGGGTGAGCTTGCTGTAACTCATCCACAGCTGGATCTTGGCGCGGGTGATGCCGACGTACAGCAGGCGCCGCTCTTCCTGCAGGTTGCCCTCATCCAGGCTGACCTGGTGCGGCAGCACGCCGTCCTCGCAGCCGACGATGAACACGTACGGGAACTCCAGGCCCTTGGAGGCGTGCAGGGTCATCATGCGCACCTGGTTGCCGCCCTCGTCCTTGTCGCTGCGCGACAGCAGCGCCAGCTGCCCGGCCAGGTCGGCGGCGGTGGCGCCGCGCGGGCCGCCCTCGAACCACTGCGCCAGCTCCTCGATGTTGTTGGCGCGGCGCTGGTAGCTGGCCTCTTCCTTGGCCTGCTGGCGCAGTTCGCTGAGCAGGCCCGATTCCTTGGCCACCTTGCGGATCATGTCGCCGGAGGTCACCTGGCGCATCTGCGCCCGCAGGTCGCGCAGGATGTCGGTGAAGCGCGCCAGGCTGTTGGCCGCGCGCGGCGGCAACTGCTGCAGGGCGCCGATGGTCTCGGCCACATGCGCCATCGGCATGTCCTTTTCCTGCGCCAGCTCGGCCAGCCTGGCCAGCGTACCGGCACCCACATCGCGCTTGGGCGACTGCACCGCCCGCATGAACGCGGTGTCGTCGTCCGGGTTCACCAGCAGACGCAGCCAGGCCAGCGTGTCCTTCACTTCCTGGCGTTCCAGGAACATGGTGCCGCCGGTCAGGTGGTAGGGAATGCGCAGCAGCTGCATCGCCTTTTCCAGCGGGCGCGACTGGAAGTTGCCACGGAACAGGATGCAGAAATCACTCCACGGCACGTTGCGCGACTGCGCCACGAAGGCGATTTCGGCGGCCACCTTTTCCGCTTCGTGCTCACTGTTGCGGCACTCCCACACGCGGATGCGCTCACCGTCAGCCTGGTCGCTCCACAGCTTCTTCAGATGCTCGTGCGGGTTGTTGGCAATCAGCGCATTGGCCGCGCGCAGCACGCGGTTGGAGCAGCGGTAGTTCTGCTCCAGTTTGATGATTTCCAGCGCGGGGTAGTCACGCCCCATCTGCTGCAGGTTTTCCGGGTTGGCACCACGCCAGGCGTAGATCGACTGATCGTCATCGCCCACGCAGGTGAAGTTGCCCTTCTCACCGGCCAGCTGCTTGAGCAGGCGGTACTGCGCGTCGTTGGTGTCCTGGCATTCGTCCACCAGCAGGTAGCCGATGCGCTCGCGCCAGGCGAGCGCGATCTCCGGGTTTTCTTCCAGGATCTGCACCGGCAAACGGATCAGGTCATCGAAGTCGACGGCGTTGAACGCGGTCAAGCGCAGCTGGTAGCGCTCGTAGACGCTGGCCGCTTCCTTCTCGCGGTTGCTGCGCGCGGCGGCCATCGCCTGTTCGGGCGACAGGCCGGCGTTCTTCGCGCGCGACACCAGGTTCTTCATGTCCTCGATGTCGTCGGGCTTGGCCCCGGACATCAGGTCCTTGATCTGCGCAGCGGCATCATCGGCATCGAAGATCGAGAAGCCGCGCTTCAGGCCGACGGCGGCGTGTTCGATCTGCAGGAACTTCAGGCCCAGGGCGTGGAAGGTGCAGATGGTCACCTCGTCGGCATCCTGCTCGCGCAGGCGCTTGGCCACGCGCTCGCGCATTTCCTTGGCCGACTTGTTGGTGAAGGTGATCGCCGCGATACGGCGGGCCGGATAGCGACCACAGCCGATCAGGTGGGCGATCTTCTCCACGATCACGCGCGTCTTGCCGCTGCCCGCACCGGCCAGCACCAGCAGGGGGCCTTCGATATGGAGGACGGCGGCGGCTTGGGGGGGATTGAGACCGTGCATTGGAGAGGGATTGTAGCGGGCCCGGGTGACGGCCACAGCCGCCGGCCGGTGGGGATGCTGAACGGCGTCGGCGCGTAGGGGCAGCGGCGTACAATCAGCCGATGGCCAAGCTCTATTTCTACTATTCGGCGATGAACGCCGGCAAGACCACCACCCTGCTGCAGAGCGCGCACAACTACCGCGAGCGCGGCATGCGGGTGGCGATCCTGACCCCGCGCCTGGACGACTGTGCCGGTGCCGGCGTGGTCGCCTCGCGCATCGGCCTGCGCGCCGAGGGCATGGCGTTCGACCGTGACACCGACCTGCAGCAGTGGGTCGAGCAGGACCTGGCCGCCAACGGGGCGATGGGCTGCGTGCTGGTGGACGAAGCGCAGTTCCTCACCCGTGCCCAGGTCTGGCAGCTCAGCGAGGTGGTCGACCAGCTGCGCATTCCGGTGCTGTGCTACGGCCTGCGCACCGACTTCCGCGGCGAGCTGTTCGAAGGCAGCCAGTACCTGCTGGCCTGGGCCGACGAGATGCAGGAGATCAAGACCATCTGCCACAGCGGCAAGAAGGCGACGATGACGGTGCGCGTGGACGAGCATGGCCATGCGGTGCAGGACGGCCCGCAGGTGGAGATTGGTGGCAACGAACGCTATGTGTCGGTGAGCCGCGCCGAGTTCAAGAAGATCACCCGCGGTGAAGGGCGGATCGACCCGGCGCAGGCGCCCCTGCCGCTGTAAGGGGTGTTTTTCTGCAGGGCTTGCAGCCCTGCACCTGCTCAATGCAACGGCAACGTCAAAAGCCGGAGCGGCATTCCGTGGGATGGCGGGGCGGTGTGGGTGGGCAGGACACGCCGTAAACCCATCCATGGGGGCTCGATGGCGCCATCGATGGCGCCAACGGTCCTGCGCACCCACACCGCCCCACCTCTGACAGATCCCCACGACTGTTGGTGGGTGCCGACCGTTGGTCGGCACATCTGTCAGATATCGATATTCAGAATGGGGTCGGAGCGGCCAGTAGATCCACGCCATGCGTGGATGGAACCTGTCAGATATCGAAATTCATCTGGGCTCAGAGCCCGTGCCGACCAACGGTCGGCACCCACCGTCAGCAGCAGCTTCCAACAGCTCGCGGAAAACTGTCGAAGGCGGGGTGGGTCCGGTTGAGGGGGCGTGAGCCGCATGGATGCGGCGACCGAGCTTACATGGACGTACTTGCAGCGTCCCCCTCAACCGGACCCACCCCGCCTTCCCACGGAAAGCCAGCTTTTGAAGTTGACGTAGACGTGGCTTGAAGCAGGTGCAGGGCTGCAAGCCCTGCACCCCCAAACCACTCAGTAAAGCGTGCGCTCCGGCGCACCGGCCGGCGGCGGGGTGTACTGGTACAGCCACGTCTCGGTGAGGGTCTTGCCACCACTGCGCAGGAACAGGCGGATGTCGATCTGCTCGGTACTGCCTTCCGGCGGCACCAGGTCGAACATCGCGCGGTAGCCGTTGATCTCGCGCAGCGGGCGCGCCGACACGATCTCGACCCGGCCGCGGCTGGCTTCCACCACCGCCTCGACCTCGGCCTTGTCGATCAGCGTGGCCAGCTCGCCCCCTTCGAAGTCCACCGCGAAGCGCCAGCTGAAGTACTCGCGCTTCTTGCCGACCACGCCGCCCAGGCCGGTACGGCTGGCCACGCAGTGCGCCAACGGCGGGCGTGCCGGCGGTTCGGCGCCCCAGTACAGGCGGTAGCCGACCAGCAGCTCCTGGCCCGGCTGCGGTTTTTCCTTCGGGTTCCAGAAGGCGACGATGTTGTCGAAGGTCTCGTCCACGGTGGGAATCTCCACCAGCTGCACCGAGCCCTCGCCCCACTCGCCCTTCGGCTCCACCCACAGGCACGGGCGCTTCTCGTAGAACACGCCGTCGTCCTGGTAGTGGTCGAAGTTGCGGTCACGCTGCAGCAGGCCAAAGCCGCGCGGGTTGCGGTCCACGAACATGTTGAAACGCAGGTTGCGCGGGTTCAGCAGCGGCCGCCAGATCCATTCGCCGGCACCGGTCCACAGCGACAGGCCGTCGGTATCGTGGATCTCCGGGCGCCAGTCCCATGCCATGCGACGGTCGTTCTCACCCACCTGGTACATGCTGGTGCACGGGGCGATGCCCAACCGCTCGATCGCCTTGCGCGGGTACAGCGCACTGTCGATGTCCATCAGCAGCACGTCGCCATTGGTGATCGCGAAGCGATAGGCGCCGGCCACGCTGGGCGAATCCAGCAGGCCGTAGACCACGATCGTCTCCGAATCGGCCGACGGCTGCTCCAGGTAGTAGGCGATGAAGTCCGGGAATTCCTCCGGCTTGCCCATGCCGGTGTCGATCGCCAGGCCACGCGCGGACTGGCCGTACTGGCCTTCCTTGCCGACGGCGCGGAAGTAGCTGGCGCCAAGGAACGCGGCAAAGTCACGGTCGGTGTCCTTGCGGGTGTTGAGGCGGAACCCGGCGAAGCCCAGATCGGCCGGCAGCTCGCCGTCCTTGATGCCGCTCTTGCCGTAGTTGAACGCCGCGCCGTCATAGGCCAGCTCCTGCGCCTTGCCGTCGACCACGTCGAACATGCGCACCGGCGAATGGAAGTACAGGCCCAGGTGGAAGAACTTGGCTTGGAACTTGCCCGGCTGGTCCGCCCACAGGGCGTGGTCCTGGCGGTAGCCGATCGACTGGTACTGGTCCCAGTCCAGTCCTTCCAGGCGGCCCGGCAACACGCGCTTGTGGCTCTTGTAGGGCGCCTGTGCCAGCGCGCGCGCCTGGCCCTTCAGGGTGGCGAAGTCGAACGGCTGCGGCTGGCCGAGGCGGCGCAGACCCAGCTGGCCGCTCTTGCTGGCCGCGCACGCGGGCAGGGACGGCAGGCCGAATGCAGCCAGGGCGAGGGAGGCATTGCGGATGAAGTCGCGTCGTTGCATGCAGGCGCGTCAGGCACGGAAGGAAGGTCGGCCATCATAGGCAGAGAAACGTTAACGGGCAGCGGAGACGCGCCCTGCCCGTTCAGCTGCCGCTGCCCGCTCGGCTCAGCGCTGGCAGTGGCTGCACCAGACGCTGGCGCGCTGGCCGATGGTGGCGTGCTTCAGCGCGCGGCCGCAGTTCGGGCACGGCAGGCCATCGCGGCCGTACACCAGCAGTTCCTGCTCAAAGTAGCCCGGCGCGCCGTCCGGGCTGATGAAGTCGCGCAGGGTGGTACCGCCGCGGGTGATGGCGTAGCCGAGGATCTCCTTCACCGCGTCGGCCAGCCGCTGGTAGCGCTCGCGCGAGATCTTTCCCGCCTCGCGCAGCGGGCTGATGCCAGCCTTGAACAGGCTTTCGGCGGCGTAGATGTTGCCCACGCCCACCACCACCGCCTGGTCCATCAGGAACGTCTTCACCGGTGCGCTGCGGCCGCGGCTGCGCGCGAACAGGTAGTCCCCATCGAAGGCATCATCCAGCGGCTCCGGGCCCAGCCCCTGCAGCAGCGGGTGGATCTCGCCGGCCGGCTGCCAGAGCAGGCTGCCAAAGCGGCGCGGGTCGTTGAAGCGCAGCAGGCGGCCGTTGTCCAGGCTGATATCCACATGGTCGTGGGCGCGCAGCGGGGTGTCGCCGGGCAGCACGCGCAGACTGCCGGACATGCCCAGGTGCAGCACGGCACTGCCGACGGCGGTGTCCAGCAGCAGGTACTTGGCGCGGCGGCGGATGTCCTCGATGCGCTGTCCCGGCAGCAGTTCGGCCACTTCCGGCGGAATCGGCCAGCGCAGGTCGGCGCGGCGCAGGATCACGCCATGGATGCGGCGGCCTTCCAGATGCGGCGCCAGGCCGCGGCGGGTGGTTTCGACTTCGGGCAGTTCAGGCATGCGGTGATTCTACGCCGGGCCATGCGAAGCGGCCGGGCATGGCCCGGCGATGGTACAGGGTCAGCGCGGCGGTGCCGCCAGTTCACGCGCATCCAGGAAGCCATCACCGTTGGCGTCCTGCGTGTGGAAGCGCTTCACGATCACCTGCCGCTGCTGATCGCGGCTGATCGCCCTGCCCTTGCCGCCGGGCAGCTCCTCGGCGCTCAGCACGCCATCGCCGTTACGGTCCATGCGGTCGAAGGCATACAGCATCCACTGCACGTACTCGGCCTCGCTGACCTTGCCGTCACCATCGCTGTCCATCCGCTGCAGGTAGCTGGCGGTGTCGGTCACCTGGGCCATCACCGCGCCCGGCAGCAGCGCCGCCAGCAGTAGTCCGTACCCTGCCCTCACGCGCCCACCAGGCTGTAGCCCTTCAATCGTGCGGCGTAAGCCTGCAACGCCGCGATACCGCTCTCCTCGGCCTCGCGGCACCACGCCTGCAGCTGGTGCAGGCGCTCGGCCGCATCGTGGCCGCGCGCCTCCAGCAAGGCTGCCAAGCGGCCGCGGTACTCGACCAGGGTCCGGATGCGTGGCCGCTGTGCTACCCATGCGCTGAGCTGGGCGCGGCTGTCCGGCTTCAACCAGCGGCCATCATTGACCAGGCCACGGCGCAGACGACGCGGCAGCAGGCGGCGCAGCTTGGCGCCGGCGTGAGCGGCTTCCTCGCGCAGGGCCGGCATGAACACATTGCGCTGGTAATCGGTCATCGCCTGGAAACGGTGCGAGAGCAGCGCCTTCAGGGTTTCGGCATCGGGTACGGCGATATTCGGGCGCACGTCCATGGCCGGCGCCACCCGCAGTACCTTGGCCAGGCGCAGCGCCTGCAGCAGGCGGATCGCACTCCAGCCGATGTCGAACTCCCAGCGCCGCATCGCAAAGCGCGCCGAACTGGGGAAGGCGTGGTGGTTGTTGTGCAGTTCCTCGCCACCGATCCAGAACCCCCACGGCGTCAGGTTGGTGGAGGTATCGGCCGATTCGTAGTTGCGGTACCCCCACCAGTGCCCCAGCCCATTGACCACACCGGCGGCCCAGAACGGGATCCACGCCATCTGGATCGCCCACAGGGCCACGCCGGGCAAGCCGAACAACACGCTGTTGATCGCCAGCAGCAGCACCGGGCCGAGCGTGGCATGCGGGGTATACAGGTGACGCTCGATCGCATCATCCGGGGTGCCACGCCCGTACTGCTCGATGTCTGCGCGCATGCCGCGCGCTTCGCGGTACAGCTCCACGCCGTGCCAGAACACCTTGCCGATGCCACGTGTGACCGGGCTGTGCGGGTCGTCCTCGGTCTCCACCTTGGCGTGGTGCTTGCGATGGATGGCCACCCACTCGCGGGTGATCATCGAGGTGGTGAGCCACAGCCAGAAGCGGAACACATGGGCCAGCGCCGGATGGAAGTCGACCCCGCGATGGGCCTGGCTGCGGTGCAGGTACAGGGTCACCGAGAAGATGGTGATCTGGGTGAAGACCAGCAGCACCGCCAGCATGGCCCACCAGCCCAGGCCGATCACACCACCGGTCAACAGGGACATCAGGGCATCAGGCATGAAGGCTCTCCGGATCGACGCGGGGATGGCAGACATCATGGGCGCTTGCGTTGCAAACTGCATCCCTGCGGCGGCGATTTCGTCCGCCTTCCGTGGCACCGTTCACAGTTGGGGACCTGAGTTGTCGAGCCTTGATCCACGCGCCAGCGCCATGATCGCCGCCCCGCCCGTCGCGGAGCAGCCCCCGTTGATCGAACTGGACCGTGCCACCGTCGTGCGTGGCCAGGTGAAGGTACTGCACGGGCTCAGCCTGCGCATCGCGCAGGGCCAGCACACCGCCCTGCTCGGCCCCAACGGCTGCGGCAAGTCGACCTTCATCAAGCTGATCACCCGCGAGCTGTACCCGCTGGCCCAGGGCGAGGGCGCGGTGGCGGTGAAGGTGCTGGGGCAGAACCGCTGGCAGGTGGACCGGCTGCGTTCGCAGCTGGGCATCGTCACTGGCGATCTCAGCAGCAACCTGGCCGACATGCCCGGGCTGACCGTGGAACAGGCGGTGCTGTCCGGCTTCTTTGCCAGCTACGTGGTGCCGGCCTTCCGCGAAGTGACCGCCGACATGCGTGCACGCGTCGCTGAGACGCTGGCGATGACCGGCGCGCTGGCACTGCGCGAGCGTGCCTATGCCGAGCTGTCGGCCGGCGAGACCCGCCGGGTGCTGATCGCGCGGGCGCTGGTCAACCGGCCACAGGCGCTGCTGCTGGACGAGCCCTCCACCGGGCTGGACCTGGTCGCCCGCGAACAGCTGGTGGCGACCATGCGGGTGCTCGCCCAGCAGGGCATCACGCTGGTGCTGGTGACCCACCACATCGAAGAGATCATTCCCGAGATCGAACGCGTGGTGCTGTTGCGCGATGGCCGTGTGCTGGCCGATGGCACCCGCGCCGAGCTGCTGCGCAACGAACCGCTGTCGGCGGTGTTCGGCGGCGCGATTACCGTATGCGAGCAGGAAGGCCGGCTGACCGCGTACGCGGGATAAGGCGACGGGCTCGGAAACCGGCCGGCTCGGAAACCGATGGGCCCGGGAAACCCACGGCGGTAGAGTCGACTGTTAGTCGACTGCCTTTCGCCTGGATCGCAAAAATCCCGCGCTGCGCGCGATAGTCGACTAACAGTCGACTCTACCCCCCCGGCAGACCGTCCCGTCATGATGTCGATGCAGCGGGCCGGATCCCGGCCCGCTGTGCCCAACCTCAGAACCGCAACGCCAGCGCGCGCGATTCGATCGGTGCCATCCGGCTCTGGTCCTGCAGCTGCAGGTCGCGCAGCTCGTACGGCGCACCGAAACCGGCCGGCAACGCAGCCTGGTCGAACGGCAGCACGAGCTGGCCTGCACCCGGTCCATCGAACCACGCCGCCGCATGCGCCTGCGCGACCGGCTTCAGCTGGCCATCGCGGCCGGTGGCATACAGCGTGCCGCGCGCCTCGTAGCGGCCCGCTGCAGCTATCTGCAGCGGCAACGCCACCTGGCGGCTGGCCGGATCCGGTGCCGCCTGGCCACTGAAGCGCGCGGTCGGCCGCGCCACCGCGAAGGCCACCTTGCCATCGCGCAGCACACCATCGGCCTGGGCGAACACCTGCAGTTCCCACAGCCCCTGCACGGTGCCGACGTCAGCGGGGATCCGCACCTGCGCACGCAGGGCACCATCGGTGGTGCGCAGCAACCGCTGCGGCCAGCTGCGTCCATCCGGTGCGACCAGCAGGGCTTCACCGCCCAGGCTGCCGCGGCGCGAGGCCATCTGCGCGGTGGTGGCACCGTCTTCAAGCAAGCGTGCCTGCAGCTGCACGTTGCCACCGGCCAGCACCTGCGCCTGGTTGGCCTGCACTTCCAGCCGCAGCGGGCTGTTCGGCTCCAGCACCTGCACCACGTAGCGGCCCTGTGCCTGCGTGCTCTGCAGCGTGTACGCACCGGCCGCACTGGTCGCGCCGGTGCGCAGCATGCTGCTGCCATCACCCACCGGCATGCCGGCCTGCTGCAGCGCACGTGCGTCGACACTGCGCGCCACGCTGCTGCGCCCGGCCGGGTCACGCACCTGCAACGTGTTGGCCGGCACTGCACGCGCGCCTTCGGCCGGGCTCAGCTGGATCACCGCGTCGGCGGCGGTCAGCGGCAGATCCACGCCGCGTTGCAGCTGCGCGCCATCGACCTGCTGCCAGTAGCTGCGGCTGACAGAGGCATACGGCGTGGCCGCCTGCAGCGGTTGTGCCGGGTCCAACGCCCAGGCGAAGGACAGCGGTACGCGTTCGCTGTCATCGGCCGGCAACGGCGCGGCAACCAGCGCGGCCGGTACCTGGTCGCCGGCACGTGCGGCGTTCAACGGCTGCGCAGCCTGTGCGGTGGAGAGGGACAGCGCCGCCAGCACCGCGCTGGCCAGCAGGGTGGAATGGATCGTCATGGTCGTCTCCCTCACTGGGTCAGGTCGTTGCGCAGGATCGTGCCGAGGCCGAAGCACTCGCGGCGGCTCTGGTTGTGGCTGAGCGGCTCCGCCCCCTGGGTACGCTGCTTGTCGGTGAACCAGGTGGTGCCGGCGGCCTTCTGGCTGCTGCACTCCAGGAAGCCGTCGGAGCAGGAGGACAACCAGTTCTGCGTGAACTCCAGGCCGACATTGGCGGCATAGCCACCGCAGTAGCTGTTGCTATCCCACACCGCCGATTCCACGTCACTGCCGACCACCGCTCGGAACGGCTTGGGCAGGGCGGGACGGCCTGCGGTGCCGTACAGGTTCTGCGCGTTGTAGGCGGCCATGCTCGCCACCTGCTGCTGCCGCACCGCGTCGTTCTTGTAGCCCAGCAGCCAGCCCAGCGAGGTTTCAAAGGTATTGCCGTTGAGCACCGCATCGGCCAGCGGCGTGCCCGCCGAGGACGGTGCCAGCGCGGTGACCTTGCGCACCGTGCGGATGATCTTCGGGTACCGGCTGTCGTAGGTCGGGTTGGACAGGATCCAGCGCACCACGTTGCCGCCGTTGGAATGGGTGATCACCACCAGCTGGGTGATGCCGCGGCTGTCGATGAAGCTGGTGAGCTGGTTGGCCAGGCAGCCGGCGGCCTCCGGCTTCCACATGTACTGGGTGAAGTCGCAGTTGATGACCACGTAGTTGCTGCTGTTCGGCAGGCCCTGGCGCACGGTGTCGATGATGGCCGGCTGCCAGTAGTCCTGGGTGGCGTTGGTCTGCGCGCCGGTGCCATGCACGAAGGCCACGCCGACCACGTCGGCGGCCTGCGCCGGCGTTGCTGCAAGCCCGAGGAGCAGGGCCAGGACGGTACTTCCTGTTGCGGTGCTGCGCATCGCTTCTCTCCCTCTGTCAGCGGATCCCCCCGACCCGGCTGGAACTGGACGGCCCTGGCGCTTGCCGTTGTGCCGATGCTCGCGGTGCAGCGGCGTGAAAGTCCGTGCGCTGCGCCCGGATTCAGGAGACTGACGCCACTCGGTGACGTTTTTTCATATCGCGGCAATGACCATGCCGGGTCTGGCCGTATGACCGATGGCCACTGCGGTGTCGTACACGGACTGCGATCATGGCGCGATGTTTTTCTCCGGAGCCCGTCCATGTCGCTGATTTCCCACCCTGCCCGCCCGCTGCTCGGCCTTGCCGTGGCCGTGGCCCTGGCCGGTTGTGCCGCCACCGCCGCCAAGCCGACCGCCGTCGAAGCCAACATCACCACCAAGGCCGTGGGCTACCTGGACAAGGATGCGGTCCCGGCCAGCCTGGACCTGGTGCCGGCGCCGCCGGTGGCCGGTTCGGCCGCGCTCGCGCTGGACGAACAGGTCAGCCGTGAAGCCCGCGCGCTGCGTGGCAGCCCGCGCTTCGCACAGGCCGGCGTCGATGCCGAACTCGGCTTCCCGGAAGGCGCCAACCACTTCTCCTGCGCCGCCGACATCGACGTCGACGCGGTGAAGACCCCGGCGCTGTACCGACTGCTGGAGCGCAGCCGGATCGACGCCAGCGCCGCCACCAAGGCGGCCAAGAACCACTACCAGCGCCCGCGCCCGTTCATGGTCAACGGTGAACCGACCTGTTCACCGAAGGATGAAGAAGGCCTGCGCAAGAACGGCTCCTACCCGTCCGGCCACACCTCGATCGGCTGGGCCTGGGCACTGATCCTGTCGGAGATCGTGCCGGACCGCGCCGATGCCATCCAGGCCCGCGGCCGCAACTACGGCGAGAGCCGCCTGGTGTGCAACGTGCACTGGCAGAGCGACATCCTGGAAGGCCGCTTCATGGGCGCCGCCGCCGTGGCCCGCCTGCACGACAACGCCGCATTCAACAAGGACCTGCTGGCCGCGCGCAGGGAGATCGCCGCCGCACGCAAGGCCGGCCTGCATTCCAGCCGTGACTGCGCCACCGAAAACGCGGTGCTGAAGGTGCGCCCGCAGAGCGCGCTGTAAGCCATGCCTCTGTAGAGCCGAGCCATGCTCGGCTCAGAGCAGCCGAGCGCAGGCTCGGCTCTACATGAAGCAGGAAACAGAAGGGCCGGCATTGCGCCGGCCCTTCTTCATTGCATCAACGCAGCCAACGCATCAGAACTTCGCGGTGAACTCCACGCCCCAGGTGCGCGGCTCGTTGAGGAAGCCGGTCAGGTTGTTGAAGTCGATCGCACCGACCACGCGGGTCTGGTTGGTCAGGTTGCGGCCGAACACGGCCACGTCGTACTGGCCGTAATCCCAGTTGTAGCCCAGGCGCAGGCCACCTTCCAGCGAACTACGGCCGCGGAACTCCGGCGACTCGTAGATGAAGAAGTTCACCGCACTGCGGTAGGCCCAGTCGGTGTAGGCGTACAGCTCGCTGCCGTCGCTGAGCGGGAAGCCCACGCGCAGGGTCGCGTTGTGGATCCACTTCGGTGCCTGCGGCAACGGGTTGCCGTTGACCAGTGCGTAGGTCTGGCCGTTGATCACCGTGGTCGGGTCGGTGATGGTGCAGCCACCGCCGCAGATCGCCACCGCCAGGTTCTTGTCCTTGATCTCGGTGTCGTTGTAGCTGCTGCCGAAGGTCAGCAGGACGTTGTCGGCCAGGTAGGCCTCCAGGTCCAGCTCCACGCCCTGGCCAATGGTCTTGTCGGCATTGAGCAGGGTGGCGGTGTTGTTGCTGCCGCCCACGGCGATCAGCTGCTGGCCGTCGACGTTGTAGCGGAACACGCTGAGGCCCAGGCGCGCACGGCGCTCGAACAGGTCGGCCTTGATGCCGGCCTCATACGAGATGACCTTCTCCGAATCGGCCTGCGACAGGCCCGGCGCGAAGGCCAGGCGGCCCTGGATGGACGGCGCACGGAAGCCCTTGGCCACGCGGGCGTAGGCGTTGATGTCGTCGGTCAGCTTGTACACGCCGCTGACATCCCAGCTGACGTCGTTGACGTCGGTGTTGGCCAGGTACGGGCCGCTGACCGGGGTGCCGAACGGCACGGCCTGCAGCACGCTGGCGCTGAAGTCCTTCTTGTCCTGGGTGTAGCGCACGCCGGCGCGCAGCTTGAAGCGGTCGGTGACATCGAAGTCGCCCGAAGCGAACACCGCCCACGCCTTGTTGCGCTGGTTCTGCACCACGTGGCCGGTCTGCGGATTGCCCGGGGTCAGCGAGTCGTAGTTGAAGTTGTTGATGGTCACGTCTTCATCGAAGTAGAAGACGCCGGCCTGCCAGTCGAAGCGGCCCCATTCGTTGGACTCGATGCGCACTTCCTGCGTCCACTGGCGGTGGTGCGGCAGGCCGTCGGCCGACTCCGACGAGAACGGAATCAGGCCCGGGCCGTAATTGCCGGCACCGAGGAAGGCTGCACCGTAGCCACCGTCGATGTCGCCACGGTTGAGCGATTCGGCGGTCTCGTAGCCGGTGATCGAGTGCAGCGTCACCGAGCCGAGGTTCCACTGCAGGCGCGCGCTGCCGCCCCAGGTGTCCAGGTCCGAGAAGTTGACGCCATCGTTGGCCACCTTGTCGCGGTCGAAGTTCTCGACCAGCGAATTGCCGCCCTTCTGGATGATGTTGGCGCGGAACAGGCGCGCGGTGCCGTTGAGCTTGCGCTTGTGCAGGTTGAACAGCGCTTCGAAGTCGTCGCCTTCGTACAGGAACTGCACGCGGCCTGCGGATTCGTCATAGCCTTCGAAGCCACTGTTGGGGGCACCAGCACGGGTGTTGTCGACCCAGTCGTCGCGGCGCTGGTAGATGGCCGAGACACGTGCCGACCAGCGATCGGTCAGCGGGCCGCCGTAGGCACCCTGCACGTTCCAGCTGTTGTAGCTGCCATAGCCCACGCGGATGTAGCCATCGGCATCCTGCGACGGGCGTGCCGAATCGAACTTGACCACGCCGGCCGGGGTGTTGCGGCCGAACAGGGTGCCCTGTGGGCCACGCAGCACTTCCACGTTGGCCAGGTCGAACAGCGGGAAGCCCTTCAGCAGCGGGCTTTCCTGCACCACGTCGTCGTACACCAGCGACACCGGCTGCGAGGCATTGAGGTCGAAATCGGTGTTGCCCAGGCCGCGGATGTAGAAGCGCGGGAAGGCACGGCCGTAGGACGACTCGATGTTGAGGCTGGGCACGCGCGCGGCCAGGAAGCGGATGTCATCGCCGGCCGAACCGAGCACATCCAGCTTCTCGCCCTGGATCGCGCTCAGTGCGACCGGTACGTCCTTGGCGTTCTCGACGCGGCGCTGCGCGGTCACCTGCAGGGCATCGAGGGCAACCGGATCCTTGGCAGCGGGGATTTCCTGGGCGGCTGCTACCAGCGGCAGCAGGGCGGAAAGAGCGGCAACGAGGGGGCGCGCGACCGGAAGGCGGCCACGGGAAGTGCGGGTCGGGGACATGGCGGTAGGCTGTGTTTGGAGGGGTGGTAAAACGGCGCTACCAGATAATTGTTGCAATACAGCACCTGCGCCGCAAACGCCCGCCGTTCATGGCCCCGTCGCCGACGCCCCCGGGCGCTCGCTAGACTCGGGGTTTCCACCGCGACGGACCCGCCGCCATGACCCAGTGGTTCTTCCACGCCTCCGCCCAGGCCGAGCGCGTCGGCCCGCTTGATGACGAGGCCGCGCGCCGCTACGCCCAGGCCAATCCACGCGCCCTGGCCTGGTGCCAGGGCATGAGCGGGTGGACGCCGATCGCCGAGGTGGCCGAGCTGCAGGCGCCGGCGCCGGGCATGCCCAATACCCCGCCGCCGGTACCGGCAGGCGTCAGCGGCCGCGCCGACGACATCGAGTTCCGCATCGTCGGCCATGAAATGCAGTTCGTGGAGATCGAGCTCGACCCCGGCGAGAGCGCCATCGCCGAGGCCGGTGCACTGATGTTCAAGGACGCCACGGTGCAGATGGATACCGTGTTCGGCGCCGCCAACGGCGTCCAGGGCGGCTTCATGGGCAAGGTGATGGCCGCCGGCAAGCGCGTGCTGACCGGCGAGAGCCTGTTCGCCACCGTCTACACCCAGAGCGGCCATGGCAAGGGCAAGGTCGCCTTCGCCGCGCCCTACCCCGGCACCGTGCTGGCGATGAAACTGGACCAGCACGGCGGCCGCCTGATCTGCCAGAAGGACAGCTTCCTGGCCGGTGCGCGCGGCGTGCAGATCGGCGTGCAGTTCCAGCGCAAGATCATGACCGGCCTGTTCGGTGGCGAAGGCTTCATCATGCAGAAGCTGGAAGGGGACGGCTGGGTGTTCATCCACGCCGGTGGCTGCGTGGTCGAGCGCGAGCTGGCCGCAGGTGAGCGCCTGGACGTGGATACCGGCTGCGTCGTGGCCTACCACCCGACCGTGGACATGGACGTACGCCGGGTCACCGGCATCAAGAGCATGCTGTTCGGAGGCGAGGGCGTGTTCCTGGCCACGCTGACCGGCCCGGGCAAGGTCTGGCTGCAGTCGCTGCCGTTCTCGCGCCTGGCCGGGCGCATGTGGTTGGCGGCGCCGCAGGGCGGCGGCCAGAGCCGCGGCGAAGGCTCGGTGCTGGGCGGCCTGGGCCGGATGCTGGACGGCGACAACCGGTTCTGAGCCCCTCGCCCGGGCGGTGCCGACCTTGGCCGGCCCCGCCCGCGCTCCATTTCCTGAATAGGCAGCTCCCCCACCCTGCCCGCCCCGCCACCGCTTCGGTATGCTGGCGCCCTTTCCCGAATCCGGCGCCGCGAGCGCACTGCCGATGAGCCTGTTCCGCCCCCGCATGCTGCTGTCCGTCGCCCTGATCGGCCTGCTGGCCGGCTGCGGTGGCGACCCGGTCCGCCCCACGCCGCCGCCGGCACCGACCGTGGTGCCGCAGGCCAAGCCGGTGAAGATCGGTATCGCCCTCGGTGGCGGTGCGGCCAAGGGCTTTGCCCACATCGGCGTGATCAAGATGCTGGAGGCCAATGGCTTCGAGCCGGTGGTGGTGTCGGGCACCAGCGCCGGCAGCGTGGTCGGCGCGCTGTATGCCAGCGGCATGGATGCGTTCCAGATGCAGAGCAAGGCGGTGGCGCTGGATGAAGCCAGCATCCGCGACGTGCGCCTGTTCTCCGGTGGCCTAGTGCAGGGCCAGAAGCTGCAGGACTACGTCAACGAGCAGGTCGCCAACCGCCCCGCCGAGCGCCTGAAGAAGCCGTTCGCCGCAGTCGCGACCCAGCTGGAAACAGGCGAGCGCGCGATCTTCGTGCGCGGCAACGTCGGCCAGGCCGTGCGCGCCTCCAGCAGCATTCCCGGCGTGTTCGAGCCGGTGAAGATCGGCGGCCGCAACTACATCGATGGTGGCGTGGTCAGCCCGGTGCCGGTGGATGCCGCGCGCCAGCTCGGCGCCGACTTCGTGATCGCCGTGGACATCTCCAGCAAGGCCAGCGGCAAGGCACCGACCGGCATGCTCGGCATCGTCAACCAGTCCATCTCGATCATGGGCCAGCGCCTGGGCGAGCAGGAACTGGCGCGCGCCGACGTGGTCATCCGGCCGAAGGTACTGGACATCGGCGCCGCTGATTTCAGCCAGCGCGGCACCGCGATCCTGGAAGGTGAAAAGGCCGCGATGGCGGCGATGCCGCAGATCCGCGCGAAGATCCAGCAGCTGCAGCGCGCACGTGCCGCCGCAGCCGCACCGCCGCCGGTGGCTGCACCCAAGTGCGAGGAAGCCTCGCGTCTGGGCAAGCTGATGGGCCGCAAGGACAAGTGCTGATCCGTTGATGGCTGGCCACCGGGCACGCCCCGGTGGTCGCTCAGGGCTCCAGCTGCGACAGCGGCAACGCCTGGAAGCCCTTCACGGTACGCAGCACGAAGCTGGAATTGGCATCGGCCACGCCACCGGCGTTGAGCAGGCGGTCCAGCAGGAAGCGCGAGAAGTGCTCCAGGTCGCGCACGTAGACGTGCAGCAGATAGTCCATGTCGCCGGTCAGCGCATGGCAGGCCACCACTTCATCCCACGCTTGCACACTGTCCACGAAGTGGCCGATGGCGGCCTGGTCGTGCTTTTCCAGCTGCACCCGCACGAAGGCCTGCAGGCCCAGGCGCAGCTGCCGCGGTTCCAGCCGCGCACCGTAGCCGACGATCACGCCCTCGCTTTCCAGCCGCTGCAGGCGGCGCAGGCAGGCCGAGGGCGACAGGTTCACCCGCGCCGCCAGTTCAGCGTTGGTGGCGCGACCATCCCGCTGGATTTCGGCCAGCAGGCGTATATCCGTGCGATCGAACTGGACTTCTCCGGCCATTGTTGCCCCGCAACATGGTGAGTACGCAAGGATATTGCGCCACCGAGCCCATTCGGCGCAACTTTTGCAACCCTGTTGCGCGAGCTCTGCCCTAGCATCGTGGGTATCCCACCCAGGAGTGCCCCATGGACCTCGCCCAGCCCCGCCGCGTCGAACACCAGCAGACCGACAAGGGCTACGTGCCGGTGTACGCCACCGCGCTCGTCGAGCAGCCGTGGGACACCTATACCGCCGACGACCACGCCACCTGGAGCACGCTGTACCAGCGCCAGCGCGAACTGCTGGTCGGCCGCGCCTGCCAGGAATTCCTGGATGCGCAGGACGAGATGGGCATGAGCGCGCACATGATCCCGCGCTTCGACCAGCTCAACGAAGTGCTTGGCGCCGCCACCGGCTGGACCCTGGTCGGCGTGGAAGGCCTGCTGCCGGAACTGGATTTCTTCGACCACCTGGCCAACCGCCGCTTTCCGGTGACCTGGTGGATCCGTCGCCCGGACCAGATCGACTACATCGCCGAGCCGGACCTGTTCCACGATCTGTTCGGCCACGTGCCGTTGCTGATGAACCCGGTGTTCGCCGATTACATGGAAGCGTACGGCCGTGGCGGCGTCAAAGCGCACGCCATCGGTCTGGACGCGCTGCAGAACCTGACCCGCCTGTACTGGTACACCGTGGAATTTGGCCTGATCAATACGCCCGATGGCCTGCGCATCTACGGTGCGGGCATCGTGTCGTCAAAGGGCGAATCGCTGTACTCGCTGGAATCGGCCGCGCCGAACCGCATCGGCTTCGACCTGCAGCGGATCATGCGCACGAAGTACCGCATCGACACCTTCCAGAAGACCTACTTCGTCATCGACAGCTTCGAACAGCTGATGCAGGCGACCTCGCCGGACTTCACCCCGATCTACGCCGCACTGGCCGACCAGGCGCACCTACCAGCCGGTGATGTGCAGGCCGACGACCACGTGTTCCAGGCCGGCACGGGTGAAGGCTGGGCGGACGGCGGCGACGTGTGATGCGCGCTGCCGCGCGGGTATCCTGCACGGCATGACGGATGCATTTGCTTCGCTGCGCGTAACCGATGTCGCTTTCGACGACGACTTCATCGTGCTGACCCTGGCCGATGGCCGCCGTACCCGCCAGCCGCTGCGCTGGACGCCGGCGCTGTTCGAAGCCACGCCTGAGCAACGCGCGGACTGGGTGGCCACCGCCAGTGGGTTGGGCGTGAACTGGCCTGCGCTGCTGCCGCCGCGCGAGACGGGCGTGGTCGATATCCCCAACCAGGTGTGGGATGACCGCTACGAGGCCGCGCTGGCGCGACTGAAGGCAGCCGCGTGGACGCTGGATGCGCTGTCCGACGAAGACCAGCAGCTGGTGGCGCTGTGGCGCATGGAAGCGGACATCAACAACGGCGGCTTCATGCAGTTCCTGTGCAACTGGGGCGACCCGACCTGCCAGCTGGCGCTGCGTGCGCTGCAGGCGATGGGCGCGGCGCAGACCCACGCGATCCTGGCCGGCATGCGCGGGCTGGTCGACCGGCTGGAAGATGACCCGGCGGTCAAGCAACTGACCGACCTGTACGGCGCGATGACCGAACAGGAGCAGGAGGCGCTGCACGCCTTCGACGAAGCCTATTTCGAGCGACCGGGAGACCTGGCCAGGTTGGGGCTGAAGCACTTCGGCCCGGAACCTGTCGAACGACGATGAGCATGCACGCCGGCGCTGTTCTGTAGAGCCGAGCCCATGCTCGGCTGCGTTTCAATCAGCGCGGGTACACCAGCAGCAGCACCAGATCCTCCTCACCCACCTGCTGCAGCGCGTGCGTGCTGCCGATGCGGGTCAGCAATGCGTGGCCTGCGCGCACGTCGTGCTGCTTGCCATCCAGCACGTAGCTGCCCTGCCCGCTGATGATGTAATAGATCTCATCCTTGTGCTGTGGATGCAGGCCGATGCCGGCGCCCTTGTGCAGCACGCGCTTGCGCAGCACGAACGGCAGGTCCGTGTCGGCGAAGAACGGGTACGCGGTGGTCGGCCCGGCGCCGCCATGCGGGCCGGGCTGGATGCGTGCAACCGTGTCTTCGTGCAGCACCTGCGAGGGCGGCTGCGCATCGGCGCCCTGCGCTGCGCCCATCACGTCGCAGTCGATATCACGCACCAGCGCCGCCTGCAGTGCAGGCAGCAGCGGCACCGCCTCGCGCAGCACCAGGCAGGCCACCGCATGGGCACCGGCCACGCTGAAGTGGGTGCCGTCGGCCTTGTTCTGCCCGGGCACGAACAGGAAATACGGACGTGCACCCTGCTCGCCCAGCGCACGGATCCAGCGCGTGCTGCGATCGTTGAGCTCGATCAGCGCGACGCGCTCGCGCGCCGCCAGCTGCTGCATCGCCAACGTGTAGCGCGCATGCGTATCCAGCAGTGAACCGAAGTCGTACAGCAGCCGCGCCACCGGCGTGACCAGCACCGGCGTTGCGCCCTTGTCACGCGCCACCTCCACGTAGCGCATCAGCAGGCGCGGATAGTCGGTGTCCGGATCGGTGTAACGCGTGCGGTCTTCGAACTTCGCATCGTTGTGGCCGAACTGGATCAGCAGCACGTCGCCGCGGCGCAGCTCGCTGGCGATCGCGTCAAGGCGCCCTTCGTCGATGAAGCTGCGCGTGCTGCGCCCGCCCTTGGCGTGGTTGTGTACCTCGAAGCGTGCCGGGTCCAGGTAGCTCTGCAGCGCCTGGCCCCAGCCCGCCTGCGGCGCGCGTTCCGGCCCGTATTCGGCGGCGGTGGAATCGCCGGCAATGAACAGCCGCGTCGGCGCCGCCTGCGCGGTGGTGCACGACAACAGCAGCAACAGCAGCAGGTTGCGCATGGCGTGGCCCCGGTAGAGCCGAGCCTTGCTCGGCTGCTTTTCGATCAATGTGCAGCAGCCGAGCATGGCTCGGCGCTACAGAACAACACGCTTCAGCGCGCCAGCCAGCCGCCATCGACCGGCAACACGGCGCCGTTCACGTAGTCCGACGCAGACGAAGCCAGGAACACCGCTGCGCCGGCCAGGTCGTCCGGCGTGCCCCAGCGGCCCGCCGGGATGCGCTCGAGAATCGCCTTGTTGCGGTCCGCATCGGCACGCAGCTGGGCCGTGTTGTCCGTGGCCATGTAGCCCGGCGCGATGGCGTTGATGTTCACGCCCTTGCCTGCCCACTCGTTGGCCAGCAGACGGGTGATGCCGGCGATGCCGCTCTTGCTTGCGGTGTAGGACGGCACGCGGATACCGCCCTGGAAGGACAGCATCGAGGCGATGTTGATGATCTTGCCGCGGCCCTGTTCGATGAAGTGGCGGCCGGCCGCCTGCGAGATGAAGAACGCTGACTTGATGTTGACGTTCATCACGTCGTCCCAGTCCTGCTCGCTGAAGTCCACGGCGTCGGCGCGGCGGATCAGGCCGGCATTGTTGACCAGGATATCCAGCCCGCCCAGCCCGTCGATGGTTTCGCGGACGACGCGTGCCACCGGCTCGATGCTGATCAGGTTGGCTTCGATGGCCAGGCATCGGCGGCCCAGCGCGGTGATCTTTTCAATGGTGTCGGTAGGCGGCGCGATGCCAGCCACGGCGACATCGGCACCCGCGGCGGCCAGCGCCACGGCGATGCCCTGCCCCAGGCCGGTGTTGCCACCGGTGACCAGAGCGACCTTGCCTTCCAGGCTGAAGGGATTAGCCATTGCGTATGCATTCCTTGATGGAGGTGAGCGGAGTCACGGTGACGGCCGCCGCCACGCGGTGTGCGGCGGCCGTGCAGGGCTTACTTCAGCTGGCAGATGTCCAGCACGTGCATGTCGGTGTAGTCCAGGTTCTCGCCGCCCATCGCCCAGATGAAGGCATAGTTGCTGGTACCGGCACCCATGTGGATCGACCACGGCGGCGACACCACGGCTTCGTTGTTCTGGATCACGATGTGGCGCTGCGCGGCCGGCTCGCCCATGAAGTGGTAGACGCGGTCGCTGTCGCCCAGGTCGAAGTAGAAATAGACCTCGCTGCGGCGGTCGTGCAGGTGCGGCGGCATGGTGTTCCATACGCTGCCCGGCTTGAGCACGGTCAGGCCCAGAAGCAACTGCGAGGACTGGCAGGTCGCCGGCACGATGTACTGGTAGATGGTGCGCTCGTTGCTGGTTTCCAGCGCGCCGCGGTCCAGCGCCACTGCGTCCTTGATCGACAGCTGCTTGGTTTCGAAGCGGGCATGGGCCGGCGTGGACGCCAGGTAGAACTGGGCCGGGTTGGCCGCGTCACTGGAAGCGAATACAACCTCCTCGCTGCCCATCGCCACATACAGACCGTCCTTCGGTCCCAGCGTGTAGGCGGTCCCGTCCACGGTGACCGTACCGGTGCCGCTGCCGACGTTGATCACGCCCAGCTCGCGACGCTCAAGGAACGGATGGCCTGCGGCCGACGCGGGCTCGGTCTGCTTCGGCAGGGCCAGCGGAGCGTCGACGGGGGCGGCGCCACCAATCACGAAGCGCTCGTAGTGGGTGTACTTGAGCGTCACCGCACCGGCGTTGAACAGTCCGTCGAGCAGGTACAGGTCGCGCAGCTGGTCATTGCTGGCGCCGTTGATGGCATCGGGATGGGTGGCGTAGTGGGTCTTGCTGTACATGGTTTCTCCAGAGCGGGGGGCGGGCCGACGGGTCGGCCCCGGCGCGGTTCCCGGTCGATTCTAGCCAGACAGGAAACCGGTGTCATTTTGCGCCGCACGATGGCGGGAAGCGGAGCGAGCCTTATCGATGGGATGGGGCAGGTGGGAGGGTCACGACCAACGGCCGTGACCTGCAGGATTGATCCCTGCGGGATCAATCCTCCGGCGGCTGGCAGGAATCGCGCACGATCAGGTGCGGCCGCACGCTGGCAATGGGCAGCGCAGTCTGGCCTTCCGGCTGGATCAGCATCGCTGCAGCGGTGCGCCCGGTGTCGCGGGTGTGCCGCCGCACCGATGTCAGCGAGGGCCACAGGCGTGAAGCCAGCGGGCTGTCGTCATAGCCGACGATGGACAGCTGCCGGGGAATGTTGATACCCGCGCGCAGCGCCACCTTGTAGATGCCCGCGGCCATTTCATCGTTGCCGGTGAAGATGGCGGTCGGCCGGCGCTTGCCCAGCAGCAGCTTCTCGGCCGCGGCCACACCGGATTCAAAGGTATAGCCGGCCTCGATGATGCGGTCCTTCGGCAGTTCGATGCCGCGCTGTGCCAGTGCTTCGATGAAGCCGGCGGTACGTTCGTGGGCCGAACGGTACGCACTCGGACCGGTCACCAGGGCAATGTCGCTGTGGCCCAGCGACAGCAGATAGTCCGCGGCTTCGGCAGCGCCGTCACGGTCGTGGGTGACCACCATCTGCGAGGTCTCGTCCAGCGGCAACGCAGCCACACGGGTGAAACGGCAGCCGATCTCGTCCAGCATGTCGGCCAGCGCCTGGTCCTCCGAGGCACGCGGTACCAGGATCACTCCGTGCAGCTTCTGCTGCTGTACGAAGCGACGCACGCCGTCGATGTAGCCCGGGCTGCGGCTGTCGCAGGGATGCACCACCAGCTCGAAGCTGGAGCCGCGCAGCGCGTCCAGCGCACCGTATTGCATATCCACGATGTACTGCGCGGTGGGGTTGTCGTAGACCATGCCGATCAGGAAAGAGCGGCGGAACGCAAGGCCGCGGGCCAGCGGATCGGGCGTGTAGCCTACCTCGCGCATCAGCGCTTCCACCTTGTCACGCGTGTCCCTGCGCACCAGGGGTGAATTGTTGATGATTCTTGAAACCGTTTTCTTGGATACGCCCGACAGTCGCGCGATGTCGTTGATGGTGGCTGCCTTGCCCTTCGCCAATGCCGGCGTAGCGGCATCGTTCTTGTTGCGCACTGACATGTTTTGAACCCGATAAGTCTGGGAATTCCGGCGCCGCGCTCAGTCCAGCGCGCGGTAGCGGAAGCTGCGGAAGGTTACCGCACCGTTGCCGGCCGCATACAACGCCGGCTTCAGCGCCAGGAACCTGCCCGCTACATTGTGATGGTAACCGGACACTTCCATCTGAACCGGGTACTTCTGCCAAGTGTGCCCGTCGGTACTGGAGTGGAAGGTGACGATGTGGCGGTTGTTGGTCACCCGCAGCCACAGCCTGCCGCCCTTGCCACTGGCCGCCAGCCGGGAAGGGCGCTCCTCACCGTAGCGGTGCATGATGAACGACTCGCCGTTGCTGCCCACGCCCACGTACAGGCGATCGCTGTAGAACAACAGGGCCCCGCCCACGGCGCCCGCGGCGATCTCCATCTCCACCTCGAACTGGTAGGCCGGGTCGCCGGCGATGACGGTCAACGGCGACGCATCACGCGGGGTGCTGCCCTTGCCCTGCACGACCAGCCCGTCGCCGCTGAAGCCCAGCCGCCGGTACTCGTCCTGCGCCGGATTGAAGAACGCCCACTGCTGGCCCAGCGCGCTGCCACGGAAATCATCCGACAGCGCCATGCCATGCGGCGACAACGCCTGACCGGCCGGCTTGCGCAGCGGCTGGCCGAGGTCGCCGCCGGTGGCCCGGAACCAGCCATCATCGGTCCATTCGATCGGTTCCAGCAGGGCCTGGCGACCCAGCGTCCAGAAGCCGTTCTCGTAACCGTGGTACATCATCCACCAGCGCCCATCGGTGCCTTCGATCACCGTCGCGTGGCCACGTGACCACCAGGGCTCGGCCGCGGTTTGCGTGCGCGTGATCGGGTTGTTGGGCGCGTTCACCCACGGACCATGGATCGATCGCGAGCGGGCGGTAATCACCATGTGCCCGGTCGGCGGACCGGCCGTTCCACCCACGGCCGTGGTCATGTAATACCAGCCATCGCGCAGGTGGATCTTCGGGCCTTCCTGGGCATAGGCCTCCACGTCCCAGTTCTGCGGGTAGGTCCAGCCGTCATAAACATGCTTCGGCGTACCCACCACGCTCAAGCCGTCGTCAGCCAGTTGTACGTAGTCGCCGCCACTGAGGAAAAGATACCGCTTGCCATCCTCGCCCACGGCATGGCCGGGGTCGATGTAGCTGCCCAGGCCGATATCGATCGGCTCGCTCCACGGCCCGGTGATGTGGTCGGCCCAGACCACGAAGTTGCTGCGGCGCTCGCCTGTACGCGCCGGAAAGTAGATGTAGTAGCGTCCCTGGTGCTTGACGATGTCAGGCGCCCAGATCGCGCCCACATTCCTCGTGATCGCATTACCCAGGGGCTGCCAGTTCACCAGGTCGCGCGAGTGCCAGATCGGCAGGCCGGGGTAGGCATCGAACGACGACAAGGTGAGGTAATAGTCGTCGCCGTCCTTCAGCACGGACGGATCGGGATGATCGCCCGCCAGCACCGGATTGAGGAACGTGCCATCGCCGCGATCCGCTTGGCGCTGGTGCTCGATGCCACGCTTCCACGGCCCGGCCGCCCACGCCGGCACCACGGCCAGCAGCAACCCGAGCACCGCCGTGGCCGCGACGCCGCGGCACCGCGTCGTGACCGCTTCCCCGCTGCGCATCATGCGCGCAGCGCCGCAGGCAGCCACAGCGACAGCTGCGGGAAGAAGGTGACGATCAGCAGCACTGCCAACGCAGCGAACCAGAACGGCCAGATGGTGCGCATGCTCTGGCCCACGCTGATCTTGCCGATGGAGGTACCAATGAACAGCACCGACCCTACCGGCGGCGTCACCAGGCCGAGGCCGCCGGTCAGCACCAGCACCAGGCCGAAGTGGATCGGGTCGATGCCATAGGCCCTGGCCACCGGCAGGAAGATCGGCGTGCAGATCAGGATCATCGGCGCCAGGTCCATGAAGGTACCCAGCAGCAGCAGCATCACCACGATCATCAGCAGCACCATGAACTGGCTGTGTGCGAACGACTGCAGGAAGTCCACTGCGGCGGTCGGCACCTGCAGGTAGGCCAGCAGCCAGCCGAACACCGCGGCGGTGGCAATGACGAACAGGATCACGCCGGTGCTGCGCGCGGCATGGATCACCGTGTCGAAGAATTCGCGCCAGCGCAGCTGCCGGTACAGCACGGTGGTCACCAGCAGGGCGTAGACCACGGCGATGGCCGCGCTCTCCACGGCGGTGAAGATGCCGGCACGGATACCGACGAAGATCAGCGCTACCAGGCCCAGGCCGGGCAGCGCGGAGACCACGCGCAGCAGCACCGCGCGCCAACCGGGGAAGATTTCCACACCATAGCCGCGGCGGCGTGCCACGGCGTAGCCGGTCAGCATCAGGGCGACGGTCATCAGCAGGGCCGGCACGATGCCTGCGGCGAACAGATCAGCGATGGACAGGCCCCCCCCGGCGGCGGCCGAGAACAGGATCAGGTTGTGCGAAGGCGGCACCAGCAGCGCCACCAGCGCCGCGGTGATGCTGACGTTGACGGCAAAATCGCGGTCATAGCCGCGCTTGACCATCTGCGGGATCATCGTGCCGCCGACCGCCGAGACGTCAGCGATGGCCGAGCCGGACACGCCGCCGAAGAACAGCGACGACAGGATCGAGACCTGGCCGAGGCCACCGCGCAGGCGGCCGACCAGCGAGGACGCCAGTGCGATCAAGCGCTCGGAGATGCCGCCGCGCATCATGATCTCGCCGGCGAAGATGAACAGTGGGATGGCGATCAGCGAGGCCGAGCCGGTACCGGCCGAGATCTGCTGCACCAGCACGATGCTGGGAATGTCCAGGTAGAGCAGGGTGGCCAGCGCGGCGGCGGCCAGCGCATAGGCCACCGGCACGCCGAGCAGCAGCAGCACGGCGAATACGGCGAACAGGATGGTGATGCCCATGGGTCAACGATCTCCTTCAGCGTCATCGCTGCCGGCATCGCGGGCCTGCAGCGCTTTCCACGCGCGGTTCAATGCGAACAGCACCATCAGCCCGCCGCCCACCGCCAGCGGCAGATAGTTGATGCTCTGCGGCAGGTTGGCGCCGGCGGCCTTGATGTCCAGCCCGTCGAGCAGCAGGTCGGCCGACCAGAACGCGATGAATCCACCGAGCACGGCCACCACCAGCTGGATCAGCACATCCACCGCGCGACGCAGCGCCGGGCCCATGTAGGCGTGCAGCAGGAAGAAGCCGAAATGGCGGTTGGTGTGCACGCCGCAGGCTGCGCCCAGGCTCATCGCCGTGGCCAGCAGCAGCAGCGTGACCGGCTCGGTCCAGCTGGGCGAATCGTTGATGACGTAGCGGGCGAATACCTGCCAGCCCTGCACCACCACCAGCCCGAGGAGGGCGGCGACGGCGCAGTAGATGGCGATGTCGGCGATGCGGTCCAGCAGGCGCTGTCCTGGCCCGGCGACGGGCGTCAAGGTCTCGGTCATGTTGGGTTCCTCAGGCAGCGCGGATGCGGTTTACCAGCGCGGCGATGTCCGGCTGTTGCAGGTACTGCTTCAGCAGCGGCTGCGCCGCGGCGTGGAAGGCGGGCATGTCCACTGCGTTGGCTTTCACCCCGGAATCGAGCACGGCGCGGCGTGCGGCGCTCTCCGATGCGTCCCAGTGCTCGCGCATCACCTTCACCGAGGCACGGGCGGTGCGCAGCAGCAGCTGGCGATCATCGGCGCTGAGCCGTTCAAAGCTGGCGCGCGACATCAGCAGCACGTCCGGCGCGTAGGAGTGATCGCTCTGCGACCAGTAATGCGCAGCCTCGAAGTGACGGCTGGAGTGGAAGCTGCGCATGTTGTTCTCGGCACCGTCGATCATGTGCGTTTCCATGCCCGAGAACGTATCGCCCAACGACATCGGCGTGGGGTTGGCACCGAGCAGGCGCATCAGCTGGATGAAGATGTCCGAGGAGGCCACGCGCAGCTTCAGGCCATGCAGGTCCTTCGGCGAAACGATCGGATGCCGGGTGTTGTAGAAGCAGCGCGCGCCGGAATCGTAGATCGCCAGACCGACCAGGTCGCGGCGTTCGAAGCCGCGCAGCACCGCGTCGGCCACGCCGTCGTCCAGTGCGGCGCGCTGGTGTGCCACCGACGTGAACACGTACGGCAGGCACAGCGCCTGGGTCAGCGGGAACGCATTGTTCAGTGCACCGGCATAGACGCGGGTGATGTCGATGGCGCCGAAGCGGGCCATGTCGATGGCTTCCGATTCGCGGCCCAGCTGGCCCGAGTGGTACTGGCGCAGGCGCAGGCGGCCGTTGGTCTCGCGCTCCAGCGTTTCGCCGATCCACTTCACCGCAGTCACGGTGGGGTAGTCGGCCACGTGCACATCGGTGGCGGTCAGCGCCAGGCTGCCCTCCACACCGGCGGCCGGCCCGCGGCCGCAGGCCGCCAGCATCGGCGTGGCCAGGGCAGCAGCGCCGCCGGCCAGGAAGTTACGTCGTGTGATCATCTGCGCCCTCCCGCGCGTGTTCACCAGGGCAGGCCGGCGGTCATCCCGCCGGCACGGCCCGGCAGGCAATGTCGCCGAAGCCAGCGAACCGCACCAGCGCGGTCTGCCCCACGGTGATGTCATGGATGCCGGTGGCGTTGCCGGTGGCGATCAGGTCACCCTTGCGCAGCGGCCGGCCACGCAGGGCCGAACGGGACAGCGCGAAGGCGTACGCAGCGCGCAGGCCACCCGGCAGGCGAGTTGCTCCGCCAGTGCCGACCACGTCGCCTTCGATCAGTGTCTCGGCGCGCAGCGAGGTTTCATCGCGTGCGGTCCAGTCAACGATCTCCGGCCCCAGCACCAGGCCATTGTTGTTGCCGAAATCGGACACCACCACGCGCGGGCCCAGCTCATTGATGGTGGCCAGCGGGCTGCTGGCTACCTCCACGCCGATATACAGGCGAGCGGGCAGGGCCTCGGCCTGTTCCGGCGACCAGTGCAGTTGTCCGGCAGGAGCGTCCTCCAACAGCTCCAGCACGTACTCCGCTTCAACGGCGCCGAAGCCACCGACGAACACCGGAATGTCGGTTGTTCTACCGGTATCATTCCAGAGCTGACGCTTGAAGATCGGGCCCAGCAGGCGCTCATCGCCGGAGCCATCTCGACGCTCCGCGGCGATATAGCCCACTTTCCAACCGATCACCTGGTCGTCCCACCGATCAATCGCCCGGTCCTGAACCTTGTAGGCGCCCACCAGATCGGTCGGGATCGCGCCGGGAAACGCGGGCAGGGCAGTGCCTGCGCGACGTGCCTCGGTGAAAGCGCGGGCGATCGCGGCTGCATCGTCCGGCGCCGGTGCCTGCCCCTGTGTGCCGTGTTCGTTGCTCAAGAACGGTCTCCCTCTACGTTGTTGCACTGCCCATCGACAGCGTCTGCATGTGGTGTATATGGTAAACCGGTGTCATCACGCAAGCCGCAGCGCATCACGCCTCGTTCCCGGGCGCGTGCGGCACGCTGCCCATTCCCGCTGGAGCCCGGCCTGTCATGCTTCTATTCCGTTCTGTGCTGTGCCTGTCCGTTCTGCTGTTGCTCGCCCCGGCGCATGCTGCCGATGTTCCGCTGCGCGATGGCCAGCGGCTTGCCGGGGAGGTGGCGGGCGAACGCCTGCCGCTGTGGCCAGACGGTCAGGTGCCTGGTGAAAGCGGCCCGGCGCGGGCCGCACGCGTGGTTGAACGCAGCGCCGATCCCGCACGTCCAGACCGGTTCGTGGATGGCATCGATGCGCCGTACATGATCGTGCACGCCCCACCCCATCCGAACGGCCAGGCCGTGCTGGTCATTCCAGGCGGCGGCTACCAGCGGGTGGTGATCGACAAGGAGGACAGCGAGCTGGTACCCGACTGGGTGCAACGCGCGGGCTTCACACTGTTCGTACTTCGCTACCGTCTACCGCAACCGGGCCGGGACCGCCAGGCGGCACTGGCCGACGCCCAGCGTGCGCTGCGGGTGGTACGCGAGCAGGCGGCGCGGCGCGGCCTGGACGGCGACGGCGTGGCGGTCATGGGCTTCTCCGCCGGTGGTCACGTGGCTGCGCGACTGGCCACCGCATTCGATGCGCCGGTCTATCCCGCGCGGGATGGGATCGATCGTTTGAGCGCGCGGCCTGCGCGGGCGGTGCTTGTCTACCCGGTCATCGACATGGGCGCGCACGCGCACAGCGGCTCGCGTGCACGACTGCTGGGCCAGCAGCCTGACGCTGCGCTGGCTGGCGCGTACTCCGTGCAGCAGCACGTCCGTGCGGACATGCCTCCGACAATGCTGATACATGCCAATGACGATCGCGTGGTAAGCGTGCACAACAGCGAGGTGATGGCCAAGGCACTGGCCGCAGCAGGTGTAGAACACGAGCTGCACCTTTTCGCCCACGGTGGCCACGGCTTCGGCATGCGGGTACCGGCGACCGCCACGCTTGCATCATGGCCCCTGCTGGCGCAGCGCTGGCTGGCACCCCGCATGGACGGGCGCGAGTGATGCGTCGGGCACCGACCGATCTGCAGCGCCGTCGCTTCCTGCGCGACAGCGCGCAATGGGCAATGGCGACGGCCACGCTGGCGGCACTGCCAGCTGCTGCGATACCCAACGTACGCGAGGAGCGCCCGCCCATCGTCCGCGTGCGCGGCGGGCGTCTGCGCGGCCAGCAGCAGCAGGGCGTGCGGGTGTTCCGCGGCGTGCGCTACGGCGCCGATACCGGCACCCATCGCTTCCAACCGCCACGGCCGGAAGTGGCGTGGAACGGGATCGCCGATGCAGTGGGTTATGGCGCCTCGGCACCACAGCGCGGCGCAGAAGGCCCCGGCAGCGAAGACTGCCTGTTCCTCAACATATGGACCCCGGCGCTGGGCGACGGCGGCCGTCGTCCGGTGCTGGTCTATATCCACGGCGGGGGCTTCAACAACGGCTCCGGCAGCGACCCGCTGTACGACGGCAGCGCGCTCTGCCGTCGCGGCGATGTCGTGGTGGTCACCGTCAACCATCGCCTCAATACCTTCGGATACCTGTACCTGGGCGCGCTGGGCGATGCACGCTATGCGGCGTCGGGCAATGTCGGCCAGCTCGATCTGGTGCAGGCGCTGCAGTGGGTTCGGGAGCATGCCGCGATCTTCGGTGGTGATGCCGGCAACATCACGGTGTTTGGCCAGTCCGGCGGGGGCGCCAAGATTGCTACGTTGATGGCAATGCCAGCCGCGCGCGGACTGTTCCAGCGCGCGTGGACGATGAGCGGCCAGCAGGTCACGGCGGCAGGCCCGCGTGCAGCCGCACAGCGCACGGCAATCGCGATGCAGGCGGTGGGCGCGAAGGACCTGGAGGCACTGCTGCGACTGCCCGCCGCCGATCTGCTGGCGGCAACCGGCGCACGCGATCCCTCCCGGGTGGAAAGCACATCGTTGTATTTCGGACCTGTGTTGGACGAGGTCAGCCTGCCGGTCCATCCGTTCTGGCCGCAGGCGCCGCTGCAGTCGGCCGGCATTCCAATGGTGATCGGCAATACCCGCGATGAGACCCGTGCCTTCCTGGGCAATGATCCGGCCCACTTCGCGCTGACCTGGGAGACGCTGCCGGCGGAGCTGGAAAAGCAGCAGTTCGTCGATCTGCTGCCGCAGGCGGTGATTGCCGAGTATCGCCGGCTGTATCCCCATTACACGCCGTCGGAGGTGTTCTTCGCCGCCACCACCGCCGGGCGTTCCTGGCGTGGTGCCGTGGAGGAACTGGAAGCGCGCGCGCGCCAGCCCGGTGGCGCTGCCCCCACCTGGGCCTACCAGCTGGACTGGCCCTCACCGGTGGAAGAAGGCCGGCTGCGCGCTTTCCATACCCTGGACATTCCGCTGGTGTTCGACAATGCCGGCCTGCCCAGCGCACGCACCGGTGGCGGCGCGGACGCGCACGCGCTGGCGGCGACGATGAGTGACGCGCTCATCGCCTTCGCCCGGACCGGCGATCCCAATCATCGCGGCATGTCGCACTGGCCCGCGTACGATCTGTCACGGCGGCAAACGATGCTGTTCGATCGCGAGAGCCGCGCGGTGGACGACCCACGCGCCGGCGAGCGCGCACTGTATGGGAAAGTGCCATTCCTGCAGCGCGGCACGCAGTGATGACACCGTTGTGCAAACATTCTGTTAACCGCTGTCGGCTAGAGTCGGGTCATGGAAGCAATGTCCACGCCACTGCCGTTCACCGGCCGGGAGCGCCTGGTTGCCGCGATCGATTCGGCGGTGATGCTGGGCAGGCCTGAGGCGATCACCGACGCGCTGCAGCAGGTTCTGCGCGAGGCCATCGTCGATCCGTCCATCCAGCTGCCGCCCTGCGTGCGGCGCCCGGTTGAAGGGCATTACGCGCGTCGCGAGCTGTACCGCAGCCCCACGCTGGGCTACAGCATCATCGCCATGTGCTGGGGGCCGGGCCAAGGCACGCCACTGCACGACCATGATGCGATGTGGTGCGTGGAGGGGGTCTGGCAGGGCGAGCTGGTGGTGACCCCTTATGCGCTCCTGGAGCAGGAGGGCGAGCGCCATCGCTTTGCTGCACAGCCGACGCTGTACGGCCATCGCGGCAGTGCCGGCAGCCTGATTCCGCCCTATGAGTACCACACGCTGTGCAACGCCAGCGAGGAGGACGTGGCGATATCGCTGCACGTCTACCAGGGCGTGATGGAACGCAGTGCAGTATTCGATCCGCTGGACAACGGCTGGTACCAGCGGCGGATGAAAATGATGGAGACCGACGCGGCCTGAACGCGCCCCGCCGGGCTTGATCCGGCGGCGCCGCCTCCCATCAACGCGGTACGTACACCACGTTGTTCAACCGGGTCACTTCCTCACCACCATCGGCCAGTGCCACGCGCACGCGCAGGCCGCTGCGGTCGCCCATCGGCAGGGGCAGCGATACCTGCACCGTCTTCGGTTGCAGATCGCTCGGCGCGGCCAGTGCCGGTACTTCGGTGCGAGCCAGCTCACGACCGCGGGCATCTTCCAGCACGGCCACGCCCACGCCACTGCCGACATGGCCCAGGCTGTGCACGGTCACGTGCACGTGGCGGCCGTCCACGCGCACATCGCCGCGGCCGATGCCCAGGTCCGCGCGGGTTTCCACCGGTGTGCCGGCACTCATCCGCTCGAATTCGAAGATCTCGGTGCGCCCCGGGCGGAACTGCATCGGCACCGATACGCTGGTTTCCAGCGCTACGCTGCGTTCGGTCGGCGTACCGTCGATGCGGCCATCACCATCGGCGTCCACGCCGCTACGCACGCGCCAGGTGCCGCTGGCCACGTTCCATCCGGTCATGTCGGCGGCGATGATGCGCGTGCCCAGGTTATAACTGGTCACGGTGAAACGTTCGCGCGAGGGTGCATGCACCAGCAGGGCGACCTGCTCGGCGGCACCGTCGCGGTCGAAGCGCCAGCTGACCGTGTGGCCAGGCCAGCTCTGGTTGCGCTTCAGCGCGATACCCCCCAGGCGCGCGCGCTGCAGGAACTCACTGGGCGCTTCCACGCGGTCGGACCACCAGTGGCCCTCAGTGTTCATGTAGGCGCGCTGCACCTTGGCCTGCAGGCCGTCGGCATGCAGCGCGTCGATGTACTTCGTATCGCCGCTGGCCTGCCACGCCATCAGGCTGGCAAAACCGGTCTTGCCGGCATCGGCCTCGGCGGTCAGCAGCGGATACCAGTCCTGCTGCCGACCCAGCGCTTCGACGTAGTTCTCGCCGAGGTTGGCCAATGCGCTCGGGCCGCCGCGTGCCACCCGGTAGTCCAGGGCCTGCAGGTACTTCGCATCGCCGGTCCAACGCCATGCCGCCCAGAACGTATGCATGATGTCGCCGCTGCCGGAGCCGTTGTTCAACTCGCCGCCGCGGGTGGCACCGGTGGCCCAGTTGATCTCGTTGGGCAGGGTGAAGCGCCCCTTCGCGTCGGTGCCTGCGTGGGCCAGGTAGCCATCGGCCAGGCCGATCACCAGCTTGCGGCCGGTCGGATCGGCGTTGTACTGGCCCAGCAGGAACGCCGGGTGCAGCACCGGGAAGGAGTAAGGCTTCTGCCACTGCCAGTTCGGCTCACGGTAGACCTTGTTGCCACCGAACCAGTTGCTGGAAAACAGCAGGTGGCCCTGCGGATTGCGCAGGATGATGCGCTCATCGAACGCCTTCACTGTTTCCATCAGGCGCTCCAGCGTCAATGGATCGCCCCAGTTGAGGTACAGCATGGCGCTGTTGGTGTTGATACCTTCCTCGTACGAATGCAGCTCGTCGGTTTCGATGGTGCTCAAGCCATTGCTGAACATGCCATTGCGGTAGACCGCATCGGACAATGCGGTCAGCGAGGCGTTCAATCGATCTGATTGCACGCCCATCAGCGCCAGCCCCGGCCACTGCTGGGTCAGGTCGGAATCATCGGAGATGCCGCCGCCGAAGTCGCCGTAGGCCACCTGGCGCTGGTCGATCCACCAGTCGACGAACTGCCGCACCTGGGCCAGGTCCTGCACCTGGTGGAATGCCCATGCCGGCACGCCCTTGGGCACCGCCGGTGCGGTGTAGGGCGGGCGGCCCTGGCTGTTGTAGCTGATGTAGTTCCAGTACAGGCGGCCGAGCTCGTGGTCCGGGTCCACCCGCAGCAGATCGCTCAGGTCGGCGTACACGCGCGCGTACAGGCGCTGACGCTTGGACGTGGTGTGTTCCTCCACCAGGAAGCCCCAGTTGTCGCGCACCTGGTTGAAGCGGTCGGCCAGGTGTTCCTTCAGGGCGTCGGTGCGCGGCTTGAACACCAGGCGGATCTGCGCGCCATCCAGCGCGCCGGCGTCGAAGCCCGGCGCGGCCGAGGCGATGCTCAGCCACAGGCTGTCGGGTGTGAGGATGCGGTCACGCAGGTCCAGCCACAGCGTGCGTTTCTGCCCCGGCGGCACCGACACCGAGACATCGATCATGTCGCGCGCCGGCCAGATCGGATCCTTGATGCGGATGTTCAGTGGAATCAGGCCATCGTGCGTGGCCGCCAGGTCCAGTGCGGGAAGGTCGATGGCTACGCCATCGAGGCCATCGTGCATGTTCTCCCAACTATAGGCCCAGCTACGGATCAACGGCTGGTTGGCGGGGGCATCGCCCACGCCTGATGGAATCAGCACGTGCACGATCGGCCGCGGCTGCGCCGGCAGGCTGTCTGGCCCGCGGCGGCGGGAACCGGCGCCCTTGGGCAGGGCCATCACCGTGCTGCGCTCGGCCACCGGGTAGCGGCCATCGATGTAGCGGCGCAGCGCGTCCAGGTTGGTGTAGTCGGGCAGCGCCTGGCTGTCGACGATGTAGGTCTGCTTCACCGTGCCTTCCGGTTCAGCACCCTCGCTCACGTTGTAGGCCCAGATCTCCTGGATCGGTGTTTCCTGCTCCACATTGCTGAAACGCAGCACGCCGCCCTGGTGCGCGGCAATGTCCTGCACGCTGCGCACCACGCCACGCGGCCGGGTGGCCAGCACTTCGGTGGCGTGATCGGCATCGGGGCCGTGGGACAGGCTGCCGAACGCCGCGCCGCGGATCTCCACCCGGTTCACTGTTTCACCGGCAGGCAGGCGCAGATCCAGATGCTGGCCGCTTTCGACGTACGTGTTCCAGTCAGGCAGCTGGAAGTAGTCGTTGCGGCCGGGCAAGCGCGAGCGGTTGTAGACGCCTGGCCAGGTGGTTTCGGCGATGCCGTCGGTGGCCTTCCACATCCACGCCTTGAGGTCGCGGGTATCGGCGAATTCGATTTTGCGGATGCGCGTTCCGCCCGAGGACAGTGCAGGTGGCGCCGCAGCTTCCCAGCCGAAACGATGGCGCCAGGCGCGCTCGTCGGACGCCGGCGCCACCGCGCTGTCCGCGTTCCTGCCGGCTGCCACGGCCTGCACGGCGGTGGCATCCAGCATGCGGTCATACACGCGGATGTGCTGGAAATCGCTGCCGCGCAGGAAGTTGTAGCGGCTCTGCACCTGGTACGGTGCCATCACGCGGCCCGCCAGGCCCAGCTGGTCCAGCGCGGCATCGTAGTCGCCGGTGGCCTGTGCACGCGCCACTTCGCGGCCGTCAACGAACAGGCGCACACCCTGATCTTCGTCCCAGGCGAAAGCCAGGTGCAGCCACTGGTCCGGCCGCGGCGGTGTGTCCATGCGGAACGACACGCGGGTACGTGCCAGGTTGGCGTCGGTCACGAAGGCATCGAAGCCGTGGCCATTCCAGTCGATGCGCAGCCAGGCCATGTCCCAGCTGCTGTGGTCGGCGTAGCCGACGCGGAAGATGACAAACGGTGCTTCGCCCACCGCGTAGCGCGAACGCCAATCGAAGGCGAGCGTGCCGCGCTGGGCCTGGATGTTGCCCGGTGCATCCCAGGCCAGTACCCCATCGTCTTCCCACTGGATGGCCTTGCCCCCTGCGCCGTCATCGACGACCGCCACCTTGTCGCGGAAATTCGGCGCGGTTTCGCCGTGTGCGGTCGCCGCATGCAGGCCCTGGTTGGCATCGACGTGGAACAGCAGGGTAGGCGGGGGCGGGGCATCGGCGGCGGCCGTCGTGGCGCCAGTGGCCAACGTCACTGCCAGCAGCAGGCAGCGGCACAGGGTCGTACGGTGCGGCATGAACACGTTTCCTTTCAACGGACGACGGCCGGCGATGGGCCGCCGGACCGTAGCAAGGCCACGGCACGACGGCACCTTGCGGCGCAGCAGTGGTCACGGCGAACGGCGGCGCGCATCAGCGCGCGCCGCCGGCGTTGCTCAGAACTTGTAACGTACACCCAGCAGGAACTGGCGCCCGGTTTCGGTGTACTGCAGCGGCAGGCGGCCGGTGGCGGGTGAATACACCCACTCGTCGGATGCCTCGTTGGTCAGGTTGATGCCTTCCAGGCTCAGTTCCAGCTGGTCGCTGATCCTGTAGCGGATGGATGCATCAATCACCGTGGTACCGGTCATGCCGTGGTAGCCCTCCAGGTTGAAGCCGGTTTCCTGCCCCGGCACCTGGGTGAGGTAGTCATCGCGGTTGGTGGCGGACACGCGACCGGAGAAGGTTTCGCCTTCGTAGAACAGGGTCGCATTCCAGGACGTCTTCGACAGGCCCAGCAGATCGTTCTTCATCACCGGCTGGCCGGCGGAGTTGATGTACTGGATCTTCGATTCCACCCAGGTGTAGTTCAGCTGCACGCCCAGGTTCGACCACTTGCCGGGGAGGAAGCTGAAGGGCTGCGTGTAGTTTGCTTCCGCACCGTACAGCTCACCGCCGGGCGTGTTGACCGGCCGGGTGAAGGTGAAATCGTCGGTGGGCGAGGCGCCGGTGCCGGTCAGCAGCTCGGCGGGCAGGCCACTGTCGGTGAACGGGCGGTTCTCGCGCAGGGTCTGCACCGAGGTCTCGATGTCCTTGTAGAACAAGCCCAGGCCAGCCATCGCACCTTCGGCGAAGTACCACTCAAACCCCAGGTCGACATTGGTGGCGCGGGTCGGGTCCAGATTGGGATTGCCGCTGGAGATGGTGCGTGCACCACCGGCCACCGCTACCGTGGCGCCGGGGGTCAGGCTGCCCAGTCCCGGGCGCGTCATCACCTTGGCTGCGCCCAGGCGGATCAGGAAATCGGGCGTGACCTCGGCCACCAGGTTGAACGAGGGCAGCGTGTCGTCGTAGGTGCGGGTGGCGGTGGTTGAGGTAGTACCACTGGCGAGCGTGGACAGTCCGGTGGACGACTGCTTGGTACGCACGTAGCGAACGCCGAAGTTGCCCGACAGCGGCAGCGAGCCGATCTCGGTGCTGAACTCGCCCATCAGGTACGCGCCGCGATCCTTCTCTTCCACGCTGCGCACGTTGTTGGCTCGTGGTGCCACGGCGTAGATGCCACTGTTGCTGTAGATGTCGAACTGGTCGGCGATCGCATCCAGGTTGGGCACCACCCAGTTGGACGGGCTGCCGTTGATGCCGTTCAGGCCGGCGGGACTGGTCATGTCCACCGGCACGATCCTGCTGCCGTTGGCGAAGGTGGGCACGGCCAGTTCGCTGGCACGGCGCAGCTCGGTGGTCTTGAACGTGTAGTCCTTGGCCAGCACTCCGCCCTTCAGGCGGAAGCCCGGGCTGATGTTCCAGTTGAAGTCGATCTGGCCAGTGTCGAAGTCGTTGTCCACGTACTGCGGACGCAGGCGGATTTCCGCCAGTTCCCAACCGTTGGGATCTGTTGGATCAATGCCATAGTTGAGGACCGGGAATCGGCTGTTGCCCCGGTAATCGTAGCTGTAACCCTTGACGTCGTACTTGTCCATGATGACGGTGGTCTGCACCGGGTTCTCGTGCCTGGAGCGCGAGATGCCGAGCTTGCCGGACAGGGTGAAGTCATCGCCGAAACGGTGTTGGCCGTTCAGGCTGATCTGCTTGAACGCAGTACTCCACTCGTCATGGCGGTTCTCGGTGCGGATGTCGACGTTGTCGAATTCGCCATAGACCAGCGCACCGTTGCGCACTTCACCGTTCCTGACAATGGTCGACGGCTTGCCATCGCGTTCGGGGCGGCGCGGAACGCTGGTGTCGCGGTTGCGGCTGAAGGAAATCGCTTCGATGTAGCGCTCGTCGCGCGTGGCATCGATCTTCGAATACAGCATATCCAGCGAGACTTCGGTGGCACTGCTGGGCTTCCACTGCAGCGAGCCGGTCACCCCCAGGCGCTTCTGCTCGTGTTCCATCTGCACATAGCGCGGGAAACGCGGGTGGTAGACATCAGCGCTGCGTGCGGCGGTGAAGGGCGATGCCGCGCTGAAGCCACCGTTGCTGGGGCCGTTGGCCCAGCGTCCGGTGTTGGAGCCTTCTTCAAGCACCTGGCGCTCGGAGTAGGCCACCGACAACAGGGCACCGAAGGTGCCATCAGCGAACGTATTGGAGATCAACGCTGCCAGCCGCGGGTCGGCTTTCTCGGACATCTGGTTGTAGCCGGCCTGGCCGCTGGCGGCGAAGGTGAAGCCGTCATAGTCGAACGGACGCGCCGTGCGCAGGTCGACCGTAGCGCCCAGCGAGCCTTCTTCCACATCGGCCGAAGCGGTCTTGCGCACCAGCAGCTGCGAGAACAGGTCCGACGCGAACACGTTGAAGTCGAAGCCGCGGCCACGATTGGTGCCGCCGCTCTGGTCACCGGCACCGACGGTGGTCAGCGCCTCCATGCCGTTGATGCGAACACGCGTGAAATCCGGGCCGAGGCCGCGTACCGAGATGTTGCGACCCTCACCGGCCTCGCGGGTGATCACCACGCCGGGGATGCGCTGCAGCGATTCGGCCAGGTTCAGGTCCGGGAACTTGCCGATGTCCTCGGCGACGATGGCGTCGACCACGCCGGCTTCGCCGCGCTTGATGTCCAGCGCCTTCTCGACACTGGCGCGATAGCCAGTGACGTTGACCGTGTCCAGGTCGGTGGCGGTCTGTTGTTGCGCGGTCGCGTTCGCCGACAGGGCCAGTGCTACGCCCATCGCCAGCAAGGTAACCGGTGTCTTTTTTCCATGGATCCGAGATTGCATGCCTTTCCCCTCTCCCAAAGGTCTGGTATCGCGCTGTGCAGCGGAATGACACCGCTAGTCAAATCCGACGTTAACAGCACCACGGGCATCGGGCATCTTGCAGCGCAACAGATCTGTAATGTCTCCAAGAGGCTTGCGGGACAATGCTTTCGACATGATGACCAAGCACGTGCAAGGCAGACTCGGTCTAGAATGACACCGATAGTCAATTGCCACGCCCCCTCGCGTGGTCCACTTACATGCCATGCAGTGTCCCATGCTGGTGGCGCGCGTGAAGGAGCTGATATGGGTCGTATCGTCTGTTTCGGTGAACTGTTGCTGCGCTTGGGCGCGCCCGGCCACGAGCTGCTGCTGCAATCGCCACAGCTGCAGGTCCACGTGGGAGGCGCCGAGGCAAACGTAGGTGTCTCGCTGTCCCGGCTGGGACATCACGTGGCGATGGTGGGCGCCGTGGCGGGCAATCCGCTGGGTGCCCATGCGCTGGGCGAACTGCGCCGGCACGGCGTGGATACCCGTCATGTGCGCGAAGTACCGGACGCACGCATGGGGCTGTACTTCCTCACCACCGGCGCGGTCCAGCGTGCCAGCGAAGTGGTCTATGACCGCGCCGATTCAGCGTTCGCGCGCAGCACTGCGGCTGACTATGACTGGCCCGCGCTGCTGCAGGGCGCACAGTGGCTGCACCTGTCCGGTGTCAGCCCGGCACTGGGACCGGAGGTGGCGGCCGCCACGCTGGCGGCGGCATGCGCGGCCCGCCAGGCCGGTGTCCGGGTCTCCTTCGACGGCAATTTCCGGCCCCGGCTCTGGCAGCGCTGGGGGGGAGATGCCCAGGCGGTATTGCGCGAGCTGTTCGCGCAGGCTGACATCGTGTTCGCCGACTACCGTGACATGGAAGTGGTGCTGGGTACGCGCTTCAGTCAGCCGGAGGTGATGGAGCGGATCGACGCGGCTGCAAGCGCCGCGTTCAGTGCCTTTCCGCAACTGCAGTGGATGGCATGCACACAGCGGCAGGTGCTGAGCGTGGACCACCATGCGATGGGCGCGTTGCTGCTGGGTCGTGACGGGACGCGCGCGCACGCTCCGCCGCGCCATCTGCAGGGCATTGTCGACCGCATCGGCGGCGGTGATGCCTTCGCGGCCGGCATCCTGCATGGCATCCTGTGCGACCTTGATGCCGACGCCACCGTGCGTTTCGGCCTGGCCGCCGGGGCGTTGAAGCACTCCATTCCCGGCGATTTCAATCCTGTCAGCGAAGCTGACGTGCTGGCCCTGTTGGGCGAGGAGCGATTCGATGTCCGCCGCTGATCCGCGCCTGCGCGCACTCTTGAAACTGGCACCGGTGATCCCGGTGTACACCCCCGAAGATGTGGATGAAGCAGTCCACGTGGCCAAGGCGCTGTTCCGCGGCGGCCTGCCGGTGATCGAAGTGACCCTGCGCACGCCGCAGGCACTGGATGCGATCACGGCCATGGTTGAAGCGGTACCCGACGCGGTGATCGGTGCCGGCACCGTGCTCACCCCTGCGCAGATGCAGGCGGCAAAGCAGGCAGGCGCGCGTTTCGCGGTGTCTCCCGGTGCAACGTCGACGCTGTATGCCGCCGCGCGCGATGCCGACCTGCCATACCTGCCCGGTGCCGCCACCGCCTCGGACCTGATCCTGGGCCTGGAACATGGCAAGGACACCTTCAAGTTCTTCCCGGCGGTGCAGGCCGGCGGTGCGGCGCTGCTGGCGGCCTGGCACGGCCCGTTCGCCGACGTGCGCTTCTGCCCGACCGGTGGCATCAGCGCGCAGACCGCGCCGCAGTTCCTGCACCTTCCCAACGTGCTGTGCGTGGGCGGT
Organism: Stenotrophomonas sp. 57; assembly: GCF_030291075.1. Taxonomy (NCBI): domain Bacteria; kingdom Pseudomonadati; phylum Pseudomonadota; class Gammaproteobacteria; order Lysobacterales; family Lysobacteraceae; genus Stenotrophomonas; species Stenotrophomonas sp. 57. Next base: position 30,580 of record NZ_CP127407.1, on the reverse strand, counting down.
TCGTGGCTGACCACGGCGGCGCTGCTGCAGACCCGCGACTGGGACGCCATCGAACGCCTGGCGCGAGAGGCTGCCGTACTGGCCAGCTGAACCGCAGCGTCGATCTTCCATAGTTTGATCGTGATCAAAGCGCCGGCCTCGAGCCGGCGTCATTCTGTGGGCAAGCGCACTACGGAGATCCGAGCATGCATTCCACCATGAAGGCCGCCGTCGTACGCGAGTTCGGCAAGCCACTGGTCATCGAGGAAGTCCAGGTACCGCGCCCGGGGGCGGGCGAGGTACTGGTCAAGATCGAGGCCTGTGGCGTCTGCCACACCGACCTGCACGCCGCCGAGGGCGACTGGCCGGTGAAACCGAACCCGCCATTCATCCCCGGCCACGAGGGCGTGGGGCACGTCGTGGCCGTGGGAGGCGGGGTAGGGCACGTCAAGGAAGGCGACAGGGTCGGCATCCCCTGGTTGTACTCGGCGTGTGGCCATTGCGAACACTGCTTGGGCGGCTGGGAAACGCTGTGCGAAACGCAGCGCAACACCGGCTACTCGGTCAACGGCGGGTTCGCCGAGTACGCACTGGCCGATGCCAACTATGTCGGCCTGCTTCCGAAGGGAGTGGGCTTTGTCGAGATCGCGCCGGTGCTGTGCGCCGGCGTGACCGTCTACAAGGGCCTGAAGGTGACCGACACCAAGCCGGGTGACTGGGTGGTGATTTCCGGCATCGGCGGCCTGGGCCACATGGCCGTGCAGTACGCCCGCGCGATGGGCCTGAACGTGGCCGCGGTGGACGTCGACGACAACAAGCTGGCGCTGGCCCGGCAGCTGGGTGCGCAGGTCACCGTCAACGCGCGCACCACCGACCCCGCTTCCTTCCTGAAGAAGGAAATCGGCGGCGCGCACGGCGCCCTGGTCACCGCGGTGTCGCCGAAGGCATTCGAGCAGGCACTGGGCATGGTCCGGCGTGGTGGCACCGTGTCGCTCAACGGCCTGCCGCCGGGCAATTTCCCGTTGGACATCTTCGGCATGGTGCTCAATGGCATCACCGTGCGCGGCTCGATCGTCGGCACCCGGCTGGACCTGCAGGAGTCGTTGCAGTTCGCCGCCGAGGGCAAGGTCGCAGCCACGGTCAGCACCGACCGCCTGGAGAACATCAACGAGGTGTTCGCGCGCATGCACGCGGGCACCATCGAAGGCCGCGTGGTGCTCGACTTCGCCGCCTGACCGCCTGTGCATGGCCGCCGTCGCTCCGTCCCCCTCTCCCACGGACGCGGCGGCCATGCCGATCCATCGGTCGTACCGGCCGCAGGCCGCCAAACCCCGGGCACGTCGCGCAGCCGTACAATGTGCGCATGCCCGATCTGCTCAAGACCCTGTTCCTTTCCATCGTCGCCCTGATCGGCGGCGTGCTGTCGCTTGCGCTGGTCAGCAGCGTCGCCAGCTGGCTGCCGCCGCTGGTGGGCCTGTCGCCGGACAACAACAGCGTGCAGCTGGGGTGGGACCTGGCCTTCAGCGTGCTCGGTGGCGTCGCCGGCATTTCCTTCGCCACCTACTACGCGCCCTGCTGGCCGCGCTCGCATGGTTTTTCGATCTGGTCGCTGATCGCGCTGGGCTGCGGCTATGCGGTGTGGACCGCGGGCGCGGATTTCCCGCTCTGGTTCGTCATTTCGCTGCTGGCATCGCTGCCGTTGCAGCTGCTGGTCGGCTGGTGGTTCGGCCGCCGAGCCTCGCGCGACGCAAGGTAACGCCGGTCCTGTAGAGCCGAGCCCCTGCTCGGCTGCCTGTGTCGATGTGCATGCAAGCCGAGCATGGGCTCGGCGCTACAGGTCCATGCGCGGCAGCGTCTGCTTCAAGCGCTCGATGCCGTGCCACGGGTTTCCCTTCAGCCGCTGCGCCCGCGCCAGTGCCTTGGCCATCGGAAACGCGTCAGCCGCGCTGACGCGTGCCAGTTCTTCCCAGCGCAGCGGCACTGCCACACCGGCCGAATCGCGCGCGCGCAGCGACCACGAGCACACGCTGGTGGCGCCGCGGGTGTTGCGCAGCCAGTCGATGAAGATCACGCCATCACGCTTGGCCTTGCTCATCGTCGCCACATAGCGGTCCGGTTGTTCCTGCGCCATTGCCTGGGCAAAGGCCTCGCAGAACGCCTTGGCCTGTTCCCAATCGGCCTTCGGCTGCAGCGGCACCACCACGTGCAGTCCCTTGCCACCGGACAACCGCACGAAACTTTCCAGTCCCACTTGCTGCAGGCGATCACGCACATCGCGAGCGCCATTTTTTACCTGTGCCCAGCTGACGCCTTCACCAGGATCGAGATCGAACACCAGGCGATCCGGATGCTCGGGGTCGGCCACGGTGGCTCCCCACGGATGCAGCTCCAGGGTGTTCATCTGTACCAGTTGCAGCAGGCCCCGCACATCCTCGATGTAGACATAGTCCTCGCGACCGCTCTTCTGCTGCAGGGGCACCGCATGTACCGCATCACCGAGGCCGGGCCCATGGTGCTTCTGGAAGAAGCAGGCCTTGCCCACGCCATCCGGGCAACGCAGCAATGACAGTGGCCGGCCGGCAATCTCGGTCAGGATCCAGCGTGCCATCTGCCGGTAGTAGTCCGCCACGTCTCCCTTGCTGAGCGTCTGCTTTGGAAACACCACCCGCTCCGGATGAGTGATCTGGACCTCGCCTCCGGTTTCGGCATCCGCGGTGCTCATTCCCAGGTCCTCCTTCTGCTTGTCGCTGCGCAGTCGCTTGAAACTGGCCTGGCGCAGCAGGCCTTCCTTGCCCCAGCCCCGGAACGCGACCTCGGCCACCGCGACCGGCGTCACCCAACGCACGCTGGCAGCGCGGAACGGCACATGCGCCGGCAGCTGCAGCACGGGCTTCTTCACGGCCAACGGCTGCAGTGCCTTGAGCAGCGCGCGCAGGCTTTCGTCGTCGAAGCCGGTGCCAACGCGGCCCACATAGCGCAAGCCGCCCTTGTCCGGCGTCGCCAGCAGCAGCGAGCCGAACCCCACCCGGGAACCCTTGGGTGCCGTGTAGCCGACGATCAGGAACTCGTCGGTGTCTTCGTGCTTCACCTTCACCCAGCTGCGCGCGCGGGTATTCATGTACGGGGCATCCACCTGCTTGCTGACGATGCCTTCGAATCCGGCCTTGCCACTGGCGTCGAACACCTGCGGGCCGTGGTCGATCACGTGCTCGCTGAAGGCCAGGGTGCCAGGGGCGGGCCCAATGAGCGCTTTCAGGAGTGCTTTGCGCTCCAGCAACGGCGCACGACTGATGTCCGCGCCAGCCACGCCCGGAAGATCGAACACGATGTAGCGCAGCGGTTGCTTCGAACTGCCGTCGATGACCCGCTGCAACGCTGCGAAGTCACTGCGTCCTTCCTTGTCCAGCACCACCAGTTCGCCATCCAGGCGCGCATCGCGCACCGGCAGCGCCTGCACGGCCTGCACCACTTCGGGAAAATCATCGGTCCAATCCAGGCCATTGCGGGAGCGCAGCTTGACCTCGCCATTGTGCAGATCAGCCAGCAGGCGATAGCCATCCCACTTGATCTCGTGAAGCCAGCGGTCGCCGTCCGGCGCACTGTTGCGATGATCGGTCAACTGCGGTTTGAAGGCGCGCGGGTAGGGGACGTCACGCGCACCGTCCAGTTCCAGTGCACGCGCGTGCCAGCGTGCATCGGCCTTGCGGTTCGCCGTGCGTGCGGCCGGCGCGGCGCGCGCGGCCTTCCTCGCGGTGCGCTTCTTCACTGCCGATGAGCGTTTCGGCGCGGACACTCCCAGCAGATCGTCTGCTTCTGCATCGCGCGCTTCCTCGTCATCGCGCTTGATCAGCAGCCACTGCACCTGGCGCCCTTTCATCGCCGTGCGCACCAGCTTCCAGCCACCGGCCAGGCGTTGTCCATGCAGCACGAAGTCGATCTTGCCCGCCGCCAAAGCCTGCAGTGGATCGCCTTCACAGGCCCAGGTGCCGTGATCGAAGACATCCACGTGGCCCGCACCATAGTGGCCTTCAGGAATGTCTCCCTCGAAACCCGCGTAGGACAGCGGATGGTCTTCCACTTCCACGGCCAGCCGCTTTTCACCGACGCGCAGCGAAGGCCCCTTGGGCACCGCCCAGCTCTTCAGTACGCCGTCCATTTCCAAGCGGAAGTCGTAGTGACGCGAGCTGGCATGGTGCAGCTGGACGACAAAGGTCGGCCGCCCCTTCGGATCACCGGGGGCACGCGTGTCGTCAGGTTCCGGCGTCTGCCCGGCGCCACCGCCAAGCCGGCGTTTGCGCCGATACTGGTGCAACGACATGGCTCACCCCGCCTTGCGTCGAGGTGCGGTCTTCTTTGCAGCCTTCTTCGTTGTTTTCTTTGCGGCCGTCTTCGCTGGCGACGTGGCAGATGCTTTGCGCGTTGCGGCCTTCTTCGCTGGCGTTCGCTTGTTCGCATCCAGGCTCTTCTGCAGCAGTGCCATGAAGTCGACCACATTGGTAGTGGCGTCCTCGCGCGGTGCCGGCTCATCGTCCACCCGCGTGGTGCCGCCCTTGGACTTGATGCGCTTGTTCAACACCTGCTGCAGGCGCTCGCGGAACTCATCGTGGTAGTGCGACGGGTCCCACTCACCGGACATCGACTCGATCAACTGCTCGGCCATCGCCGTTTCCATGCTGGTGATGCGGTAGTCGGACAGTTTGCCGGTCGGCAGCTTGTAATCCTCGGGATCCACCAGTTCCTGTGGATAGCGCAGGATCATCAACACCAGTGCGTCCTCATGAGGCATGACCGCGCACAGGTATTCGCGCGTGCGCACCACCACCCGCGCGATGCCCACCTTGCCGGTGCTGCGCAGGGTTTCGCGCAGCAGCACATAGCCCTTTTCAGCCTTCTTGCCAGGCACCAACAGATACGGCTTCTCGTAGTAGCGCGGGTCGATCTGGGCTGCATCCACGAACGATTCCACCTCCACCGCTTCGTGGCTTTCCGGCGCGGCCGAGCGGATATCACCTTCCTCCAGCACGACATAACTGCCCTTGTCGTACTCATAGGCTTTGACGATGTCCTTCCAAGGCACTTCCTCGCCGGTGTCGGCGTTGACCCGTTCGAAACGGATCGGCTTGCGATCGCGGGAGTCGAGCATGCGGAACTGCAGGTCGACCTTGCGCTCGCCGGACATCAACGACACTGGCACATTGAGCAGTCCGAACGACAGCGTGCCGGTCCAGATCGGGCGGGCCATGGTGACACCTGTTACGGGGCAGGGGATGCCCAGCTTCTGCCCATCGGTGTAAACCACCCGTGTCCGTGCCGTGCAGGTCAGGTGGCGCGGCCTCCTGGCTGTAGCGCCGATCCCACGCTCGTCCGCTTCAGGCGCCCGCCACTACTGCAGCAGCGGCCTCACCGCCGCCGCCGGAATATGGTCCAGCGCGCGCCAGGCGTCTTCCACCACCGGTCGCGCCTGGGACCAGCTCAGCCGTGACTGTCCGCGCATCTGTTCCCAGTGCTCGGCCAGTTCCTCGCAGGTATCGGCGGCATCACCGCGCGGCCAATCGGCGGCGTGGGTGGTCAACGCGAAGGCATAGACCGGGCACAGATCACGCCAGTTGCGGTGACCGGGCCCGCGACGCTCCTCGTAATCGCTGAGCATGTATTGCAGGTAGTCCTGCGCAACCGCCTGCGGGTCTTCATGCCGACGCGTGCGGCGCTGCGCGGTGCGCTGGCCGAGCGGATCGAGCAGGGCATTGAACACGGACGGTGCGGGTCGTTCAAGACGGGGCATGGCCGGCTCCTGCAGCGGGGGCGGGTGGGCAGGAATACGCGCGGTGCCGTTACCAGCGGGTGAGCGAGATGTTCATGACGCTAGGTTCGCGGCGCCTTTACCTTGCTGGCGGTGTAGTGGGGCCCCCCGAGCGCAGGTAGCCAGACCATGAGCCGAGAGACCTCCCGAGACCCGCTGCGGGAAAACCACCCGCCCATTCCCGGCGAACAGCGCGGCAAGCGCGATGCCGACAACGCCGACTTCCGCGGCACCGGTGCGCCGTTTTTGGACGCCGCCCAGAACGACGAACATCTGCCGGTGAAGCGACAGGCTGAACAGGCGGCCCAGGACCGCAAGGATGGCGGCGACCGCCATCGCGGTGGCCAGGAAAGCCCGCTCAAGCGCCGCGAGCGCAAGCAGCATGCCAGTGACAACCAGGACCAGGCACTGGAGGAGACCTTCCCGGCCAGCGACCCGACCTCGCCGTTCGTGCCGGCCAAGGCCCCCGATTGACGGTGGCGGCGGACCATGCCCGGCGAGCGCGGCGGTCCCGCGCTAGCGCCACGACCACTGCACACCCACGCTGGCCCGTCGCCCCGGCCCGGGCTCGTAGTAGCGCCCATTGCCATCGTTGACGATCACCGAGCCGATGTAGGCTTGGTCCAGCACGTTCTCCAGACGCGCGAACGCACGCAGCTCGCCGCCCGGCAGGGTCCAGCGGCGCCCACCCTCCACGTGCAGCAGGGCGAAGCCCGGCGCGCGCTCCGTGGCCAGATCGTTGACCACGGTATCGCTGCTGGCGGTCGCCTCCAGCGCCCACTGCCAGTCGTCCGGGCTCCACTGCAGGCGAGCAAACGCCTGTTGCCGCGGCACACCGGGCAGGCGGCTGCCCGCGGCGACCACATTGTTCGAGGTCAGGTAGGGCGAGCGCACCTGCGCCTGCAGCCAGGTCCAGGCCAGCTGCAGTTCCAGCTGCTCGGCCAGCGGCTGGCGGTACTGAAGCTCCAGCCCCTGGCGCCGGGTGCGCCCGATGTTGCGGTAGGTGCTGCGTCCACCGATATTGCTGGCAACGGCCAGCTCATCGCCGGTATCTGCACGGAACAGGCTGACATCGAGCCGGGTTCCGCCCTGCGCGTGCCACTTGCTACCCATCTCCAGCGAGCGGCTGCGCGCGGCGGCCAGATCCAGCGCCAGCCCGGCCTGGCCGTCGGCGCGGTAGCCCAGTTCGTTGAAGGTGGGGGTTTCGAAACCGCGTCCCACCGCCGCGTGCAGCCGCCATTGCGGGCTCGCCTCGAAGCTGACCCCGGCCACCGGCGTGGTGGCCTGGTAACGGCGGCGGCCGCTGTCGTCCGGGTTGCGGCCGGTGATGTAGCGGTCGTCCGATTCGAAGCGCACGCTGCTGTGACGCACACCGGCCAGCAGTGACCAGCGCGGGCGCCACTGCCACCACGCCTGCGCGAACTGATCGACGTTCTGCACGATGTCGATCTGGTCGCGGCGCAAGCGGCCGCGCACGCCCAGCGTGCTGCCGATGAAGTTCTCGTAGCCGGTGCGATGCTGGCGCTGGCGGTCGGCACTGAGCCCGGCCACCACGTCCAGCGGCCGCCCTGCAAGATCGCCGTGCCAGCCCCAGCGCGCGTCCAGGCCACCATAGCCGCCCTCAAGATCGATCACGCCGCCTGCATGCAGCGGATTGGCCTGGGCCGTCGGCGGAATCGGCAGGTACTGGCTCACCGCGCGCTGGCCGGCGTAGCTCATCAGCTGCCAGCGCTGCGCCCCGTTCTCGCGGGTCCAGCGCAGGCCGGCCTGCTGCTGGCGCACCGATTTACGCGTGTTGTACTGGTCGGCGACCGACGTGGCCTGGCGCGGATTGGCTGCCACCTGCGCACGGGTCAGGCCCAGCGGGTCCTGCGCATCGGGAGCGTCCAGCGCATTGAGCAGCAACTCCAGGCGGCCACCGCCCAGCTCGCCGCCGATGCGTGCATTGAGCGATTCACGGCGGGCACGGCTGTGGTCGCGCCAGCCATCGGTGCGGAAGTGGTTGGCGGCGATGTTGTAGTCCAGCCCGTGGCCGGCCCCCTTCAATTGCGCACCGACGCTCAGCGTGTTGTCGGCACCGGCGTTGAGCCGCAACCGCCAGGGATCATCGGCCCGGCCTTGCGCGCTCCAGACCTGCAGCACGCCACCGGAGGAGTTGCCATACAGCGCCGAGAACGGCCCGCGCAGCACCTCAATGCGCTCGGCGCCGAGCAGGCTGGCGTGCGACAGCTGGCCCTGCCCATCCGGCATGGTGGCCGGCACGCCGTCGATCAGCACGCGCACCCCGCGCACGCCGAAGGTCGAGCGTGCGCCGAAGCCGCGGATCGACAGCTGGGTGTCCTGGGCGAAGTTCTGCCGATCGCGCGCCAACAGCCCCGGCACCCCGGCCAGCGCCTCGGACAGCTGCGCGCCCGCGCCGGCGCGGCCGGCATCGATCCAGACCGTGTCCTGGCTGGACGGCAACGCGAACGGGTCGATGCCCGGCACCCGTGCAGCCTGTACCTGCACCGCCGGCAGGGCGGTGGGCGCAGGGTCGGCCAACGCCGCCAAGGGCGACAGCAGCAGGGCGGAAAGCGACAGGCTACGGCGGCGTGTAGCGGTTTTCATGATTCAGGTTGATGGATCCGGCGGCAACGCACGCCATGGTACGGGGCCACGGATGACGATGGCGGCGGCCAGCCCCGGCAGGCTTTGTTACGATGGGCTGTTTCCGGCCGGAAGGCCGCAAGCCGCGTGGCGTAATTCCTCCCCCTTTCCGTCTACCGAACGAGTACCGCCGTGTCCTTCTTTGCAAACGTGGAACTGGTCCCAGGCGACCCGATCCTGGGCCTGACCGAGGCGTACAACGCCGACAGCCGCCCGACCAAGGTCAACCTGGGTGTGGGCATCTACTACGACGAGAGCGGCCGCATTCCGCTGCTGCGCGCCGTCAAGCAGATCGAGCAGCAGCTCGCCGCTGAAGCCAAACCGCGCGGCTACCTGCCGATCGATGGCCTGCCGGCGTACACGCAGGCCACGCGTGAGCTGGTGTTCGGCAAGGACTCGCCGCTGCTGGCCGCCGGCCGCGTCACCACCGCACAGACCGTCGGTGGCAGCGGTGCGCTGCGCGTCGGCGCCGACGTGCTGAAGAAGCTGCTGCCGCACGCCACCGTCGCGCTGAGCAACCCGAGCTGGGAAAACCACCGCGCGGTGTTCAGCGCGGCCGGCTTCGAGGTGGTGGAGTACACCTACTTCGACCCGACCACCCATGGCGTCAACTTCGATGCCCTGCTGGCCGACCTGGGCAAGCTGGAAGCGGGCACCGTGGTGCTGCTGCACGCCTGCTGCCACAACCCCACCGGTGCCGACCTCACGGTCACCCAGTGGAAGCAGGTCGCGCAGCTGCTGAAGGACAAGCAGCTGTTCCCCTTCATCGACATGGCCTACCAGGGCTTCGACAAGGGCATCGAGCAGGACGGCGCCGCGGTGCGCATCATCGCCGAAGCCGGCATCGACAGCTTCATCGTCGCCAACTCGTACTCCAAGTCGTTCTCGCTGTACGGCGAGCGTGTGGGTGCGCTGTCGATGGTGGCGCCGACCGCCGCGGACGCCAAGGCCGTGCAGTCGCAGGTCAAGCGCGTGATTCGCACCATCTACTCCAGCCCGTCCACCCACGGTGCCGCGCTGGTGGCCGGCGTGCTGACCAACCCGGAACTGCGCGCGATGTGGGAGCAGGAGCTGACCGAGATGCGCGAGCGCATCCACGCCCTGCGCCAGGGCCTGGTCGAGAAGCTGGCCGCGGCCGGTGCGCCGCAGTTCGGTTTCATCAACGAACAGGCCGGCATGTTCTCCTACTCCGGCCTGAGCCGTGAGCAGGTCGAGCGCCTGCGCGACGAGTTCGGCATCTACGCCGTCGGCACCGGCCGCATCTGCGTGGCCGCGCTGAACCAGAACAACCTGGAATACGTCGCCAAGGCCGTGGCCACCGTCGCCAAGGGCTGAAGCAACGCTCCAGCGGTTTGAGAACAAAGGCGCCGAAAGGCGCCTTTGTTTTTGCTTCTGCTTTGCTTCTGCTTTGCCTCTGCCTTTGCCACACCCTCCGCGCTCGCGGCGAACCCTGAAGCGCAGGGCGAGGTACACCGTGGCCAGGACCGTGAGGCGCATGGATGCGCCGACCGAGCCCCCATGGATGGGTTTACGGCGTGTCCTGGCCACGGTGTACCTCGCCCTGTGCCTCCATGAAGGAAGGCGCCACGAGCGCAACGCATCTGGAAACGATTACGCCTCCCTGCGCTCACGCACGCGCTGGCCGGACGGGCGACAATAGGCGTTTTCCCGCTGCCGAGACCTGCCCGACCATGTCCCGTACTTCGTTGACCCGCTTCCTGATCCAGGAACAGCACGCCGGCCGCATCAACGCCGACCTGCGCCAGCTGATCGCGGTCGTCGCCCGCGCCTGCACCAGCATCTCCATCGCCGTCAGCAAGGGCGCCCTCGGTGGCGTGCTCGGCGACGCCGGCACCGGCAACGTGCAGGGTGAAGCGCAGAAGAAGCTGGACGTCATCAGCAACGAGATCCTGCTCGAAGCCAACGCCTGGGGTGGCCACCTCGCGGCGTGCGCCTCGGAGGAAATGGACCACAGCCAGCCGGTGCCGGACATCTACCCGCGCGGTGATTTCCTGCTGCTGTTCGATCCCCTCGATGGCAGCTCCAACATCGACGTCAACGTCTCGGTCGGCACCATCTTCTCGGTGCTGCGCTGCCCGACCAACGTCGAGCTGCCGGGCGACGACGCCTTCCTGCAGCCGGGCAGCAAGCAGATCGCCGCCGGCTACTGCATCTACGGGCCCAGCACCCAGCTGGTGCTGACCGTCGGCCACGGTACCCACGCCTTCACCCTGGACCGCGAGAAGGGCGAGTTCGTGCTGACCACCGAGAACATGCAGATCCCGGCGTCCACCCAGGAATTCGCCATCAACATGTCCAACCAGCGCCACTGGGAAGCGCCGATGCAGGCGTATGTCGGCGATCTGCTGGCCGGCAAGGAAGGCGCGCGCGGCAAAAACTTCAACATGCGCTGGATCGCCAGCATGGTCGCCGACGTGCATCGCATCCTGACCCGCGGCGGCATCTTCATCTACCCGTGGGACAGGAAGGATCCGTCCAAGGCCGGCAAGCTGCGCCTGATGTACGAAGCCAACCCGATGGGCCTGCTGGTCGAACAGGCCGGCGGCGCCGCCTGGACCGGCCGCGACCGCATCCTCGACATCCAGCCCGACCAGCTGCACCAGCGCGTGCCGGTGTTCCTCGGCTCGCGCGAGGAAGTGGCCGAAGCCGTGCGCTACCACCACGCGCACGACGCCGCACAGGCCTGATAGGCGTTGCCCTACCGCGGTCATGGCAGATCGATGACATGACCATGGGGTGACACCGAGGGCGGCAAACGGCACCATCAAGCCGTTGCCGCTTAAGGAATGCACGCATGCACGAGCAGGGCCCGGTCGATTTCATCGAAGTCATCCACAATGCGGTCCCCAATGAGGTCTGCGCGGCGATCGTCGAACGCATGCGCGCTGCACAGGGCCTGCGACCGGGTGCGGTAGGCAGCGGTGTGTTCCCGGAACTCAAGCACAGCAAGGATCTGCGCATCAGCGGCCTGGACGGCTGGCAGGATGTGGATCATCAGTTGCAGCACGCAGTGTTCAACGGCCTGCTGACTTATCTACGCCGTTATCCACAGGCGTTGATCGCACCGCTGATGTTGCAGATCCAGGACAGCGACGGCCAACCGCGACGCCTGTCTGCCGAGGACTTCCCCGACATGTCACAGGAGCAGCTGGGCGATCTGGCCCGCACCTGCCTGCGTCCGGGCGCGATCAACCTGCAGTGGTATGCGGCGGGCGAGGGCGGTTACCCGTACTGGCACTGCGAGCTGTACCCGAAGGATCCGCAGGCCGAGACCCTGCACCGGCATGTGCTGTGGACGCTGTACCTCAACGACGGATTCGAGGAAGGCGAAACCGAGTTCCTGTTTCAGGGGCGGAAGATCGCACCACGCACCGGCAGTTTGTTGATCGCCCCGACGGCGTTTACCCACACCCATCGTGGCAACCGGCCGCAGGGCGGTGACAAGTTCATCGCAACGAGCTGGATCCTGTTCCAGAGTGCGCAGAAGTTGTTCGGGGGGTAAAGGTCGAGCGTGCTCGACGCTATCGCGTGCTCGACTTCGTTCCACTTTCAGTCGAGCAATCTCTACCGTGGGCGACGGCGATAGAGAATCGTGCCCGCCGCTACACCGAACACCGCCACACCGAAGCCAACGAGCTCTTCTTCTCCAAGCGCGTCGCCCGACATCAGCTTGCCGGCCGTCAGCAGCAGAACGTTCAATGGAAGCATCCACAGGAACGCGATGCCAAGCCAGTAGATAATCTTCATGTCATGTGCTCATGGGTCCGGATACATCGACTTGAAGTTGCTGTGTACAGATTGATGCCGCTTGGTCATCTCGTGGGCCCAAAGGTTCGCCAGAGATTTCCGTCGCCGCCTTGCCAGGCACTGAGCTTCTCGACAGGGATTTCCTTGAGTTGACAGGTGAACTGGAGATAGAAGGAACGGTCTTCCTTTCGATAACTGTTCCACCCGACAGACGTCACTTTGACCTCCATCCGACCATCGCGCTCGTGCGGCTGATCTAGTTCGACGTTCACGGAATCGGCCAACCAATAGTCTCCCTTGTGCGCAAAGCCCGCACCGCCACTGGCCAAGCGCGCATCCACTACCTCCGGCATTCCTTCGGACGAAGGCGAGTATCGCTTCAGGCTCCCGGTGATCTTGGTGAACTGCTGGGAATCGATCACGCCCGGCGACTCCGAGAAGAGCCGCAGCAGAAGCAGTGTGTCCGTGCCCTTGCTCACCCACTGACCGGTATTTGCCGTCCAGAGATGTTGCTCGAACTCGTCCAGGTCGGCTGGCATATCAGTGGCAATCGACGCCTGCGGAACGACGATGCATTCGTGGATGGCGCTTGCCTGAACCTGCAGGGTCGCAAGGGAGAAAAGGAGAGCGATGGCCGGAAGAAAACGCAGGCGTTTCATCATGCAGACACCGTTGATTCGACTTCAATCACGTGGGCGATTGGCAGGATGTGCCTGATCGAAAGGGGATGCGTCGGGATCAAATGCTCCCGTCCATGCATTGAGGTCGTGCATCTGCAGGGGCGAGGCTTTCAGGCGCTCTGATAGCTCGGTCGGTGCGTCACATTCACCGCGCCATTGCAGTGGGCTTGCGGAGCGGAGCGTTGCATCGACCAGGAGCTCGATGCCGGAGTCACCGGCGGAAACCACGGTAATCTGCCCTGCGACCGGCACTGCGTAGCAGCCCGTCTTTCCGGCAAATGCGCTGGATCCACTGCTATGAAACAGCCGTACGCGATCGTCGGAGACAGCGAACCGGTCACCTGCTTTCGCATCGGCGGGGAGCTGGATCGTGAGTTTGCTGAAGGTGGAACGGTCAGTCCTCCACGACGAGCGGAATCGTCTCAGCCCAATCACACGGCTGTTGCCGACAACGATCTGGTGACAGGCAAAGAGCCGCTGGCGTGGCTCGACCGTAAGGCAGGCGGGGTCGCGGATGGCAGCGTCTTCAACGAAAAACGCACGGGCAGCCTCTGCATCGGCACCACAGAAGTACAGAAACGCACCACAGCTGAAAGCCGATAGCCGCTTCACGGGCGAACCGATTCATCGTAAAGCGAACGGAATTGCACCGTCGCTGATCGTAGGTCATCCATCTGCATCCTTCCCTGGCTTGCAGGCCATCCGGCCAAGTGCAGATTGTTGCCGGTAAGTCGGGCAGCGGTCCAGCGCTCTAGAACAGACTTCCCTGCGGCGAATCCTTCTTCGGCGGCAACGGCTTCTGGAACCGACTGCAATCCAGCTTCGGCCAATGGCTGTTCTGCGCATTGAAACCCAGCCGCTTGCGCGCCAGCTTGAATCGGTTGTTCAGCAGATCCGCATACACGCCCTGGCCCCGCATCCGCGTGCCGAACTGGCTGTCGTAGTCCTTGCCGCCGCGCAGCTGCTGGATGGTGCTCATCACGTGTGCAGCGCGATCGGGATGATGGGTGTCCAGCCAATCGCGGAACAGCGGTGCCACTTCCAGCGGCAGGCGCAGCAGCACATAGCCTGCGGTGCTGGCGCCGGCATCGTGTGCGGCCTCCAGCACGGCTTCCAGTTCGCTGTCGTTGATCCACGGAATCACCGGCGCCACCATTACACCCACCGGAATACCCGCTTCATGCAGACGCTTCATCGCGCGCAGTCGTGCATGCGGCGCCGACGCGCGAGGTTCCAGCTTTGCGGAAAGATGCGGATCCAGCGAGGTCACCGAAAAATGCACGCTGACCAGGTTCTCCGCGGCCAGCGGTGCGAGCAGATCGATGTCGCGCTCGACCAGGGCGTTCTTGGTGATCAACGAAAACGGATGCTTGGTTTCCAGCATCACTTCGATCAGCTGGCGGGTCAGCTTGAACTTGCGTTCGATCGGCTGGTACGCGTCGGTGTTGATGCCCAGCGCGATCGGCTGCGGCACGTAACCCGGCTTCGACAGCTCCTTGCGCAGCAGCTGCGGCGCATTGGTCTTGGCAAACAGCTTGGTCTCGAAATCCAGGCCCGGTGACAGGTTCAGATAGGCGTGCGAGGGGCGCGCGAAGCAGTAGGAGCACCCATGCTCGCAACCGCGATACGGATTCACCGACTGGCTGAAGCCGACGTCCGGCGAAGTGTTACGGCTGATGATGCTGCGCGCGGTCTCGGCACGAACCTCGGTGCGCAGTCGCGGGGCGAGGAATTCCTCGCTCTGATCCACCGCCCAGCCATCGTCCACCGCCTCGCTGACGGTGCTTTCAAAGCGCCCGGCAAGGTGGGACGTGGAACCTCGGCCCTTGATCGCAATACCCATGCCCGCAGGGTACGCCGCGCCTGTCTCAATGACTGCGACGGTCGCCTGAAGGATTCAGGGCGGTGCTGAGCCGAGCATGGGCTCGGCTCTACAGTTCATGCAGAGACCTTGTAGAGCCGAGCCTACGCTCGGCTGCATCCATCGGTCACAGCAGCGCCAGGTAGCCCCGCACCGTGGCATCCAGCCCGTCATACAGCGCCTCACCGATCAGCGCGTGGCCGATCGACACTTCCAGCACGTCCGGTACGTGGGCCAGGAAGTCACGCAGGTTGTCCTGCGACAGGTCGTGGCCGGCATTGACGCCCAGCCCCACCGCCTGCGCGCGGCGTGCGGCGGTGGCGAACAGCGCCAGCATCGCCTCGGCATCACCGGCGGCGTGCGCTTCGGCATAGGGGCCGGTATACAGCTCGATGCGGTCGGCACCGACTTCAGCTGCCTGCTCCAGTAGCGGGTTGCCGGCGTCGACGAACAGGCTGACGCGGCAGCCCAACGCTTTCAGTTCGGCCACCAGCGGGCGCAGGCGCTCGCCGTCACGTTCGAAGTCGAAGCCATGGTCCGACGTGATCTGCCCATCGCCATCCGGCACCAGGGTGGCCTGCGCCGGGCGGGTCTGCGCGCATAGCGGCAGCAGCCCTGGGTAGCCCGCGCGTGGCGGCGCGAACGGGTTGCCTTCGATGTTGAACTCGACGCCGCGCGCGCCGGTCAGCGTGGACAGGGCCAGCACGTCCTCGGCGGTGATGTGGCGGCGGTCCGGCCGCGGGTGCACGGTGATGCCATGCGCGCCGGCGTCCAGGCAGGCCTGGGCGGCACGCAGCACGTCCGGTTCGGCACCGCCGCGCGAATTGCGCAGGACGGCGATCTTGTTGACGTTGACGCTGAGCTGGGTCATGGAACGGAACTACTGGGAAAGAGGGGACGGATCATGCTCGTCGGGGTCGGCGCTGCGACGTGCCTGGGCCTGCTCGCGCAGGCGGCGCAGTTCCTCGGCGTCCACCAGGGTGGCAGGATCGCGCTGAAGGTCGCCGAAGCGCGCGACGTAGCGGCCCCGCACCCAGGCCAGCAGCAGGGCCAGGGCGGCCAGCAGGCACAGGGTCATCAGCCCGGGGCTGGGCGTCTTCAGGGCGAAGGCAAAGCAGCCCAGCGCCAGCAGCAGGTACAACCAGTACATAGTCGGGCTCCCCGGGTAATCGCCGCAGTGTAGCGCTGCGTTACAGCAGCGGCGAGGCCAGCCGGGCAAAGGCCTCGGGCAGGCGGTGCAGCCACAACGAACGGCCGGCCTGGTCGTGGACCCGGGTCGCCCGCTCGAACTCGCCCTGCAGCAGCTCGGCCAGCTCGGCAACGCGGTCACGGTCGCTGATCATCATCGACAGCTCGAAGTTCAGGCGGAAGCTGCGATGGTCGAAGTTGGCGCTGCCGACGATGCAGACCTCGTCATCGGCGATGAAGGCCTTGGTATGCAGCATGCGGGGGCCATACTCGTAGATCTTCACGCCGGCATGCAGCAGCTCGTCGAAGTAGGAGCGTGCGGCCTGGGTGACGAACCAGGAGTCGCTCATCTTCGGTACCAGCAGGCGGACGTCCAGTCCGCCCAGCGCGGCTGAGGTCAGTGCCATCCGCGCCGCTTCGCCGGGCACGAAGTAGGGCGTCACCAGCCAGACCCGTTCGTGGGCCTCCTGGATCGCCGCCACGTGCAGCCGATGGATGGTTTCCCAGCCGGAGTCTGGCCCGGAGACCAGCACCTGCGCGTTGATCGGGCCATCGGCGCGCAACGGCATCTCGGCGGGCCAGAGGCGGGCGATGTCCATCTGCGAAGGATCCTGGCCGCTGGCGTAGAGCCAGTCTTCGGCGAACACCAGCTGCAGGCTGCGCACCACGTGGCCGCGGATCCGCATGTGCAGGTCGCGGTAGGCGTCGGGCCGGCGGCTTTCGTCCTCCTCGTCGGTGATGTTGATACCACCGGTAAAGGCCAGGCGACCATCGATGATCACCAGCTTGCGGTGGGTACGCAGATTCAGCCACGGGCGCTTGAAGGGCTTCAGCAGTTGCCGCGGATGGAACCAGATGGCCTCGCCGCCGGCGTCCAGCAACGGTTGCAGGAAGCGGCGGGGCAGGGCGGAGGATCCCACGGCATCCAGCAGCAGGCGCACCTGCACGCCCGCGCGGGCGCGTTCGACCAGGGCATCGCGCAGCGCGGTGCCGGCGTGGTCCGGATTGAAGATGTAGTACTCCAGGTGCAGATGGTCGCGGGCCTGCGCCACCGCCTCCAGCAGCGCGGCGTAGGTGGCCGCGCCATCGACCAGCCACGTCACTTCGGTGGCACTGCTCGGCGCCAGGCCGGTGGTGGCCTGGGCGATCTTGGCCAGCTCGGTGCAGTCGGCATCGGGCGGGCAGACGTCGCTGTAGTGCTCCATGCCCGAACGGGCACGGCCACGGCGCAGCCGCTGACGCTTCACCTTCTGCGGGCCCAGTAGGTAATAGATGAACAAGCCGAGGTAGGGCAGCAGCGCCAGCGACAGGATCCAGCTCAGCGTGGCCACCGGCTCACGCTTCTGCAGCATGATCCAGCCGGTCAGCGCGAGCAGATACAGCAGATAGGCTACCGCCAGGATCGTGCCGAGGTGGGCGATGCCGTCGAGCCAGTGGCGCAGGGAGTCGAAGAGGGCGAGCATCCGCCGATCATAGCGGCGCGTGCAACCTGATGGGGTCAGATCCCTTCCTGCGCGAAAGGGAGCTGACCCCGACGAGCCCCGCGGGCATAAAAAAAGACGCCCCTGTCTCCAGGGGCGTCTGCAGTCGCGTCATGACTGTTGTGTTGCGGTGTAGCGATTACTGCTGCACAAAACCGATCTTCTTCATCTGAGCGTTCTTCGCGGCGGCCAAAACCTTGGCCATCACGTCGTACTCGGAATCCGGGCTGGCGTCGATGCGCAGTTCCGGCTGGTTGGTCGGGTCACGCTGGACCTCCTGCTCCATCCGCTGCTGCAGCTCGCTGGTATTGATCGGGCTGTTGTTCCACGAGACCTGGTTGCTGGCGTCGATCTTCAGTTCGATCGGCGGCGGCGGTTCGACCAGCTGCGGCGGTGGGTTGAGCACGCGCTGCGGCAGGTCCACGGCGATCGGGTACGTCATGATCGGCGCGGTCACGATGAAGATGATCAGCAGAACCAGCATCACGTCCACGAGGGGCGTGACGTTGATGTCTGCCATGGGGCCCTTGCCACCACCACTACTGAATGCCATGGCTTATTGCCCCTTTTCTTTGGTCGCGACGAAGCCGACGTCCAGCATGCCCTGCTCCTGCGCGACCTTGGTCAGGTCGTTGATGACGCGCATCTTGGTGGTGCGGTCACCACGCAGGTTCAGCGGCGGCTGCGGGGTCTGCTGGGCGGCGGTCGCCAAGCGCGACTCGAGAGTCTGCTTGTTGATTTCTTCGTCGTTCCAGTAGATCGAGCCGTCTTCCTTGACTGCCAGCGTGATCGGTCCGGAACGCTTCTCAGCGTCTTCCGGCTTCTGGATCAGGTTGGCTTCCGGCAGATCCACCTTGACCTTGTGGGACATCAGGGGCGCCGTGATGATGAAGATGATCAGCAGCACCAGCATCACGTCCACGAGGGGCGTAACGTTGATGTCGGCCATGGGGCCGCCGCTGTTACCACTACTGAAAGCCATAACGGGCTCCGTCTAGATCTTGGTGACTACTTACGTTCGTCGCTGGGTGACGCGCGCCGCAATTAGCGGACGCGCGAGCCGGTGGCGAAGAAGTCGTGCAGGTCGTGCGCGAAGGTATCGAACTTGCTGATGGTCGCGCTGTTGATCTTGCTGAAGAAGTTGAAGGCGAACACGGCCGGGATTGCGACGAACAGACCGATCGCGGTCATGATCAGCGCTTCACCCACCGGGCCGGCAACGGCGTCGATCGAAGCGGAGCCGGTGGCACCGATCTTGATCAGCGCGCCGTAGATGCCCCACACGGTACCCAGCAGACCGACGAACGGAGCGGTTGCACCGACGGTGGCGAGCAGGGTCATGCCCGACTGCAGCTTGTTGCTTTCACGGGTCACGGCCTGACGCAGGGCGCGGTCGACGAACTCCGAACGGCTCAGGTTCTCACCGACGCCGCCGGTGGCGCCGCCTTCAGCGCGCTGGTGGTGGGCAGCAGCCTGGGCAGCGTCCAGGGCGATCTTCGAGAACGGCTCGGAAGCCGGCTGCTCTTCCATCGCACGGATGGCGTCCTGCGCGTTCGGGGTATCCCAGAACAGGCTGACGACGCGATCAGCGGCGCTCTTCAGGCGGGTAGCACGGAAGATGTTGATGACGGTCCAGTACCAGGACATGGCCGACATGACGACCAGGGTCAGCAGCACGACCCAGGAAACCGCGAAATCACCCGGCTTGGTGGTCATTTCGTGGATCAGGTGCTCGAAGCCCATCTGCGACAGGGCGTTGGACGGATTGCCCCCGGCAGCAGCGGCGATGAAAATTTCCTGCAGCATGACGCTTACCTTTGTTGTGTGTGGTGATAAAGGGTGTAGCTAAGCTAAACAATCGAACCGGGAGCGGGGGTGGCCAGGCGGCCACCCGGTCGCATCAGTTCAGCGCAAAGTTGACCGGGACGCGAACGCGACCTGCCGCCTTCTTACCGCCAGATTCAGCGGCGTTGAAGCGCCACTTGCGAGCTGCTTCCATCGCAGCACGGTCCAGGTCGCGGTTACGGCTGGACTTTTCCACCGTGACATTGGTGACGTTGCCGTTGGCATCGACATCAATGATCAGGATCACTTCGCCTTGGATACCGGCGCGGAAGGCTGCCGGCGGGTAGCGCGGCGGATTCATGGCCTTCGACGAAATGTCCACGCTGGCCTCGATCGAGGTCGCAGGTGCCGGCGGCGCAGGCGGCGACGGCGGGGTGACGATATCGTTCGGGCGCGGCTCCGGCACGTCCACGACCGGCGCCTGCGGCGGCGGCGGGACCGGCGACGGCTTCGGCGGCGACAGATTCTTCACCGGCGGCGGCGGAGTATCGGTCGGCGGCGGCGGCGGCGGCGGCGGCGGCGGCGGCGGCGGCGCATCGACGATGGTCACCATGACGTTGCGCTCCTTCTCCGCGACGGCCTTGGGAGCCACGGCGGGGATGAGGAGCATCATGAAGGCGGCCAGATGCAGGGCAATTACAAACGCGATGCCGACGATGCGAGGCCAGCTCAGCCCCTTGTCATCGGGTTGTTCGTACCGGTGAACGACTAGTTGTTCCGTCATGCGCCAAGAGCTCAATAGTGGGGCCGGGATGCCGGGGGCGGAATCCCTGATCAGCGGTGCATGACACCGCAGGAACCTCCAAGCTTATACCAATCCTGAGCGCCTGCGCATCAACTGAGCAGGCATTCAGGCGTTATTCCTACTTACTTCAGGTTGATGATTTTTTTGGCATCAGCCTGGTTCTTCACACCCTTCGCCAGCGCCTGCTGGGCGGCCTGCTTGGCCTCCGGGATGCGACCCTCGGCATGCAGGACGCGTGCCAGGTTCAGGTAGGTCTCACCGTCCTTGGACAGCGGGGCAGCCTTCTGCCACGCATCGATCGCCTGCGGCACCTGGTCGGAGTAGTAGTAGGACTGGGCCAGCGCCAGGTAGACCTGGTAGTCCGGCTTCAGGATGCCCTTCTGCAACCCTTCGTTGATGACCGCGATGACGTCCTTTTCCTTGTGTTCGGTGTTGGCATAGATCGAGTACAGCTGCTTGTACTCGCGCTCTTCGGTGAGCTGGCCGCTGCTGCGCAGCTTGTCCATCACCGCAGCGGCCTTGTCCATCTGGTCGGCCTGCATGTACATGCTGGCGAGGTTCAGCTGGGCCTTCTTGTCGTTCGGGTTCTTGGCGGCCAGGGCCTCGGCTTCCTTGACCGCTTCACCGGACTGGCCGGCTTCGGACAGAGCCGCCATCAGCAGCTGGTTCCAGTTGTCCTTCGGTTCGGCGGAACCGGCGATGGCCTGCTTCAGCACCGGGATCGCTTCCTGGTAGCGCTCCAGCTGGTACAGCGCCTGGCCCTTGGCGATCAGTTCTTCCGGCTTGGTCGACTTGCTCTCGGCGAAGTACTTGTCGAGGGTGGCCAGGCCTTCGGCGGTCTTGTCTTCCTGCAGCTCCAGCTGGCCCAGCATCAGCATCGACTGGAAGTGGCCGTTGTTGTCCAGGCCGTTGAACTGCAGGACCTGCTTCAGGTAGGCGATCGCCGCCGGGGTGTCGTCGGTCTGGTAGGCGGCCTGCGAGGCCAGCTGCGCAGCCAGCGACTTGTCGTACTCGTTCGCGGCGCTGTCAGCCAGGATCGCATCGGCCTGGGTGCGGGTCTCCGGGAACTTTTCCTTGTTATAGCTGTCGATCATTTTCTGCAGCTTGCTGCCCAGCTTGGCCGAAGCCTTGACCGTCGGCTCCTGGCGGGTCGCGTTCGGGTACAGCACCTCGGCCTTGGCCTGCTTGCCGCCGCGGTTGCCGCGCTCGGACGAGCGCGAGGACTGCGCGAAGGCATCGGTGACCACGGCGCCGGTCAGGGCGGTCGCGACGAGGACGGAAAGCACAGCTTTGTGGTTACGGAAAATCATCGTTCACCTCGATCGAACCGCCGGTTAGCGGCAAAGTCGGACTGTCAGAAAAATCTGAGCCGCCAAACGTATCAGAAACAGATGGCGTGAGAAATCGTTTTATGTGCTGCACTACAGCATAGAACTGCGCACTCATCCGCACTTTGGCCGCAGTCCGGCGGCCTGCGCCTGCTCGTAGACCGGCGTCAGTGCCGGCGCATCGCGTCGCAGTTCCTGGATCCGGTTGGCCGGATCGGGGTGGGTGGACAGCCATTGTGGGCTGCGACCGCCGCTGGCCGCCATCATGTTCTGCCACAGATCGACCGCCTGCGCCGGGTTGAAACCGGCCTGGGCCATCAGTCGCTGGCCGATCACGTCAGCCTCGCTTTCCTGGGTGCGCGAGCCCGGCAGCAGGAAGGCGGTCTGCGCACCCATGCCACCGAGCTGGTTGACGGTGCTGGCGGCGCCTTCGCCGTAAGCGGCTCCGGCCAGGGCACCGAGCACGGCCAGGCCGGTCTGGGCGCCCATCTGGCGGGTGATGCGCTCTTCGTGGTGGCGGGCGATGACGTGGCCGATTTCATGGCCGATCACGGCAGCCAACTGGTCCTGGTTCTTGGCCACGGTGAAGATGCCGGTGTTCACACCAACCTTGCCACCGGGCAGAGCGAACGCGTTGGGTTCCTTGTCGACGAACACCGCGGTTTCCCACCGTACGCCACGGTATTGAGGCGGCAGCTGCGCGACCAGCGCATTGACCACACATTGCACGTAGCCGTTCTGGCGACCGTCGGTGCTGATCTTTTGCTTCTGCTTGGTTTCAGCGAACGCCTGTGCGCCGAGCTGATCCAGCTGTGCCTGCGATACGCCGCCCACCATCTGCCGACGGCCGGTGGGCGAGGTCGTGGTCGCGCAGGCGCTGACCAGGGTGGTGATGACAAGGGCCAGCAGCAGTTGTTTCATGGAAGCTCCCCCGTGTTCATGTGCGCAGTGTGTCGGGTTGCGGCTTAATCTTTCGTCAAGCGGGCACGGCGTTACGTTGACCCCAGGAACACCATCGCGGCAAGTGCCACCGCGTTGTTCAGCGCATGCGCGGTGATCGCCGCCCACAACGTGCCGGTGCGCTTGTAGAGCCAGCAGAACGCAGCGCCCATGCCGCCATAGACCAGCCACAACTGGGCCATTCCCAGCAGCGAATTCCTGCTCAGTCCGGGGACTTCATGGACCAGCGCGAAGGCCAGGCTGCTGAGGAGGATGCCCAGCCAGGGGCGGCCTGCCTGCCAGAGGCGCCCGAACAGCACGCGTCGGAACAGCAGCTCCTCGTAGGCCGGGGCCAGCACCACCGCGAACAGGACCAGGAACAGCGGGAAACGCGCGATTGCGTTCTGCATCAGTTCCACGTTGGTCGGTACCGGCTCGATGCCGAACTGCTTGGCCAGGAAGGCGATGCCGTTGCTGCCGATCACGATCAGCGTGGCCACCAGCAGCGTCCAGCCCCAGGTCGAGGGACGGCGCAGTGCCTGGCGGGAGGCGAGGCGTTCGCCTGCGTTGGCGGGACGCCGCAGGAAGTACAGCAGCAGGGCCGCGCCACCGGTGGCGATCAACGCCATCAGGATCTGCGCCAGGGCGCCGGGCTGGCCCACCGCCGCGCCGACAGCGTCGGGCGACAGCGCGCCACCATTGGCCGCCGCGTTGGCGCGGCTGACCACGATCGCGCGATAGAACCCCCACAACAGGCCGGTCGCCATGCTCAAGCCGAACAGGGTAACGGCGGCAATGCCCAGGTCGATGAAGAAGCCCGCCAATGCGGAACCGGCACGCGGCGCGGCCGAGGCCGGCGGAATCGGGGGCGGGGCGGAAACCGGGGCGGATGCGGACATCGGGTACCTGCGTTCAAGGATCGAAGGCCGGTGCGCCTCCCCGCGCACCGGCCATCACCGGATTGTGTCAGATATCCAGGTTGGCGACCTTCAGCGCGTTGTCCTCGATGAAATCGCGACGCGGTTCGACGACATCGCCCATCAGGGTGCTGAAGATCTGGTCGGCCGCGACAGCGTCTTCGATGCGCACCTGCAGCAGTCGGCGGGTTTCCGGGTTCACGGTGGTGTCCCACAGCTGCTCCGGATTCATTTCACCCAGACCCTTGAATCGCTGGATCTGGCGGCCGCGCTTGGCCTCTTCGAGCAACCAGTTCTGCGCCTTGGCAAAGCTGTCCACTTCAATCGACTTGGCGCCGCGGGAGATGGTCGCACCTTCGCGGACCAGGCCATGCAGCAGCTTGGATGCCTGGTGGATCGCGCGCAGTTCACCACTCTCGAACGCCGACATGGGCAGGACCTGGATATGCTGTTCGCCCATGTGGCGACGGGTGACCAGCACAGCTGCGGGGCGCTCATCGTTCGGCTCCTGCAGTTCCAGGCTGAAGCGCGGGCTGCCCAGGCTGCCCTGGTTGAGGCGCTTGGCCAGCGCATCCAGGCCTTCGCCTTCGCCGGCATTGCGCAGGCTCTCCAGGTCCATCGGCACGAAATCGACCAGCGCTTCCAGCAGGTTGCGGTCATAGCGGTGGGCGTTGCGCTCGATGGAATCGAGGGCAGCGGCGTAGGCCAACAGCAGCTTCTCCAGCGCCAGGCCTTCGATGCCCGGTTCGCCGGTGGCCGGCACCAACGCAGCGTTTTCCACCGCGCTGCTGGCCAGGTAGCTGTCCAGCGCCGGGTCGTCCTTCAGGTACAGCTCCTGCTTGCCCTGCTTGATCTTGTACAGCGGCGGCAGGCCGATGTAGACGTAACCGCGCTCGATCAGCTCCGGCATCTGGCGGTAGAAGAACGTCAGTAGCAGGGTGCGGATGTGGGCGCCGTCAACGTCGGCGTCGGTCATGATGATGATCTTGTGGTAACGCAGCTTGTCCGGGTTGTACTCGTCACGGCCGATGCCGGTGCCCAGCGCGGTGATCAGCGTACCGACCTGGTCGGAGGACAGCATGCGGTCGAAACGTGCGCGTTCCACGTTGAGGATCTTGCCGCGCAGCGGCAGCACCGCCTGGTTCTTGCGGTTGCGGCCCTGCTTGGCCGAACCACCTGCCGAGTCACCCTCGACGATGAACAGTTCGGACAGCGCCGGATCCTTCTCCTGGCAGTCCGCCAGCTTGCCCGGCAGGCCGGCGATATCCAGCGCACCCTTGCGGCGGGTCAGGTCGCGGGCCTTGCGCGCCGCTTCACGTGCACGGGCGGCATCGACGATCTTGCCGGCGATCGCCTTGGCTTCGTTCGGGTTCTCCTGCAGGAACTCTTCCAGGCGCGCACCGAAGGCATTTTCCACCGCCGGGCGCACGTCAGAGCTGACCAGCTTTTCCTTGGTCTGGCTGGAGAAGCTCGGGTCCGGCACCTTCACCGACAGCACCGCGATCATGCCTTCGCGCATGTCGTCGCCGGTCAGGTTGATCTTGGCCTGCTTGGCGATGCCGTTCTGCTCGATGTAGTTGTTGAGTACGCGGGTCAGCGCACCGCGGAAACCGGCGAGGTGGGTACCGCCGTCCTTCTGCGGAATGTTGTTCGTGAAGCAGTACATCGTCTCCTGGTAGGAGTCGGTCCACTGCAGCGCCACCTCTACGACGATGCCGTTGTGCTCGCCGGTAACCGAGATGACGTTCGGGTGCAGCGGGGTCTTCAGCTGGGCCAGATGCTCCACGAAGCTGCGGATGCCGCCTTCGTAGTGGAAGTCATCGCGGCGGCCATCGCCACGCTCATCCGTAAGGACGATCTTGACGCCGGAATTCAGGAACGACAGTTCGCGCAGGCGGCGGGCCAGGATGTCGTAGTGGAATTCCACGTTGCCGTGGAAGGCGACGGTCGACGGCCAGAAGCGCACGGTGGTGCCACGCTTGGTGGTAGCTTCCAGCTTGGCCAGCGCGGTCACTGCGGCGCCGTTGCTGAATTCCTGCTGGTAGTGGGAGCCGTTCTGGAACACGTCGACCAGCAGCTTCTGCGACAACGCGTTGACCACGCTGACGCCGACGCCGTGCAGGCCGCCCGAAACCTTGTAGCTGTTGTCGTCGAACTTGCCGCCTGCGTGCAGGACGGTCATGACGACTTCGGCCGCAGACACTTCGCGACCGAGCTTGGCACTCATCTGCTCGTGCTTGCCGGTCGGGATACCACGGCCGTTGTCGGATACCGAGACCGAGCCATCGGCGTGGATCGTTACGGCAACATGGTCGGCGTGGCCGGCCAGGGCTTCGTCGATCGAGTTGTCGACGACCTCGAACACCATGTGGTGCAGACCGGTGCCGTCATGCACGTCGCCGATGTACATGCCGGGACGCTTGCGGACAGCCTCCAGGCCTTCCAGGGCGGTAATGCTGTTGGCGTCGTAATTGCCGTTGTTTGCCGGGGTGTTCTGTTCGTCGCTCATTGCGCTTGCCGTAGGCTCCGCAGGTCGGGCACCGCCTGGGGCGATGCGCCGAGAATGAAAGGATTCCAACCCGAATTATACCAGCCGGGGTCGTGCGGCCCTGGTGTGCCCACTATGGCACAGCCACGATCTGTGCATGTTCCACGTGGAACCGGGCGATCTGGGTCGAGTCCTGCAGCGCCGCCGGGGTTTCGGTGGCGGTGATGAAGATCTGTGCCGGGCCATTGAGCAGGCGCTCCAGTACCCGCGCCTGATGGGTGCGATCCAGCTCGGAGGCAAGATCATCGAGCGCGATCACGGGCCACTCGCCGCGCTGCTCCGCATAGTCCTCGGCCTGTGCCAGCAGACAGGCCAATGCCGTCAGCTTGGCCTGGCCCCGCGACAGCGCATCGCGGCCCGGAATGCTGTGGAAATCCACACTCCAGTCCGCCCGATGGGGTCCCACCGAGGTATAGCCAGCCTGCCGGTCGCGTTCACGGGCCAGAAGCAGGGCATCGGCCAGCGGAAGCTCATGCCGACGCCAGCCCGGACTCAGATCCAGCCCCTGGATGCCCAGCTGCGGCGCCAGACTGGCAGCCAGCGCCACCGTTCGTTGCTGCAGGCGCTCCAGATAGTGTTGGCGGCGGCTGGTCAGCGGTTCCCCGGCCTCGGCCAGCTCGTGATCCCAGGTATCGAGCATCCGCGACGGCCCACCCTGCTTGAGCAGGGCATTGCGCTGCTTCAGCGCCCGTGAGTAACGGCGCCACAGGGAAAGGAAATCCGGTTCCACGTGGAACAAGCCCCAATCGAGAAAGCGCCGGCGGGGCTCGCCACCACCGCTGACAAGGGCATGGCTGCCCGGCTCGAACGTCACGACTGCCAGCGCGGCGCACAGATTGCCAAGCTGGGCCACGTCTTCGCCATCCAATCGCCCCTTCCATTCCTGCCCGCTGTGGCGCAGGCCCGCCTTGCGGCGATGCGGTGGGTGATCGGCGCGCTGTTCGTCCCATTCCACGAAGATTTCCAGCGCTTCCTGGCCCTGTCGGACCAGGCCGTCTCGGACCCGACCACGGAAGCTGCGTCCGTAGGCCATCAGATGCAGGGCTTCGAGCACGCTGGTCTTGCCGGCCCCGTTGTCGCCGGTCAGCAGGTTCAAGCCTGGCTGGGGCGACAGGTCCACCGCACTGAAGCGACGCAGGTGATGCAAGGCGAGGCGGCGGATAAGCATGGGGCGCGAAACACCATCCGCACGGGGCGGTAGCAGGGCAGGGAATCCATCAGCTTACTGCATCGGTCAAGCCGGGCGCGGGGTCGCGCCGGTCAAGCCGAAGATGCTGCTTCTGCGCCCATCAATGGACGCGTTCCACGTGGAATGCGGTGACGCGCCCACGCGTGCAGGGCTGGAATGGCCCGGAATTTCTTCAAATCTGCGCGGGGTTCCAGGGTCCAGGCCCTCAGATTTCGACGATTTCGCAGGCACTGCAGGGCCCTCCTGGGGCACCTCGCGGATGATGTCGACGGATGATCCCGCCGATTCCTTCAAATCTGCGACCCGATGCCCCGCAGGGTTCCACAGATTTCAAGAAATTCAGGACGCTTGTTCCACGCTGTCCACAGCAGGTCTGTATGACTTATACACAAGGTATGGGCAATCTGTGGATAAAAAAGCCCTTTTGCTCCGCCCCAGAAACTATCCACAGGTTCCCCCCCAGCCCGAGGGCCCTCTATACAGGGGGTTTCAGACTCACAATTCTCTTTGAAAACAAAGAGATAATGTATTCTTCCACGAAATCTGGCTCTACCATCACCACCATGCTTTAGATTTATACCCAGATTTAGAAGCTAGGCCCGCCCCAGACTGCCGCCAAGGCGGCCTGTGGACAGTGTCGTTTGCAGAAGCGGAGACCTGCTCCCGCGGAATATGACCTGCTGCGTCCGATATCGAAGATCAGGACAGCGAAGTGGGAATGAGAAAAGGCCGCTGCCAGAACCGCGATTGCCTGAAGCCTGGCAGGCACCCCAAGGCGAACTTCCAACATCCAGCATTCCGGAGTTGCCTCCAGCAAACGAGATCAAGCGGGTCTCGGCCGGGCAGGGTACGTCCGGGCTTTCTCCGATACGGATCGGCAATGCTCCACGTGGAACATAAAAAAAACGCCCGGGAGGTCCCGGGCGCTTCTGGGTTCCACGTGAAACAGCGCTTCCGTCAGAGACGCAGCGGCATCACCACGTGACGCGACTTCTCGCTGCTGGATTCACGCACCAGCGCAGACGAGTTCGAATCGCGCAGCTGGATGATGACTTCCTCGTCGCGCAGCGCAGACAGGGCGTCCAGCAGGTAGTTCACGTTGAAGCCGATGGCCAGGTCACTGACCGTGGTATCCGCTTCGATCTCTTCCTGGGCTTCTTCCTGCTCCGGGTTGTGCGCGCTGATCTTCAGGTTGCCCGGCGAGACTTCCACGCGGATGCCGCGGTACTTCTCGTTGGACAGGATCGCGGCACGCTGCAGCGACGCACGCAGGGCTTCACGGTCTACCTTCACTTCGCGGTCGGCGCCGATCGGGATCACCGCTTCGTAATCCGGGAAACGACCGTCGATCAGCTTCGAGGTGAAGGTGACATCGTCGCGCTTGACGCGGACGTGGCTGCGGCCGACTTCCAGCTCGATCTCGCGATCACCGCTTTCCAGCAGGCGCTGCAGTTCGGTCACGCCCTTGCGCGGCACGATGATCTGTCGCTTGGAACCGCTGGGCTTGGCCAGGTCGGTTTCACACAGGGCCAGGCGATGGCCATCGGTGGCGACGGTACGCAGGGCATCACCGCGCAGGTCGAACAGCAGGCCGTTGAGGTAATAGCGCACGTCCTGCTGAGCCATCGCGAACGCCGTGCGTTCGATCAGTTCCTTCAGGGTCGCTTCGCCAATGGCCACGCGCTCGGTGGCTTCCACTTCATCCACCGACGGGAAGTCGTTGGAGGGCAGGGTCGCCAGCGTGAAGCGGCTGCGGCCAGCCTGCACGGTGATCTTGTCACCGGTCTGCGAGACGGTGATCCGGCTGCCGTCGGGCAGGGCGCGGATGATCTCGAACAGCTTGCGGGCGGGAATGGTGGTTTCGCCGTCCTGGGCGTCTTCAACCGCGATCCGCGACACCATCTCCACTTCCAGGTCGGTACCGGTCAGCGACAGCTGGCCGTTCTGCACCTGGACCAGGAAATTGGCCAGGACCGGAAGGGTCTGGCGGCGTTCGACCACGTTGACGACCTGTGCCAACGGCTTGAGAAAGGCTTCGCGCTGCAGTGTGAAACGCATGTGGTTCCGTGCCCCTATGCTTTAAAAAAATGTGGAATAAATCAAAAGCTTGGTGGTGCTGGTAGAGACAGAATCGCTGGAAAACAACGCTAAGTCTTTGTAAATAAAAGAATTTCAGAGCTCGAAACCCTCTGTATTACCGACCCCCAGGGGGTGGGGAAAGCTGTGGATAAATTCGGCGCGATTTCAAACGCCATTTTTATCCACAACGTGTCCCGCGCTTGCTACCGGATTCTGCACCGTTTTGTGCGATGACGCCTCATCGGCATCCGTGCATCATTCGCTCAGCTTCCGGATCAGCTTGTCCCAGTCCTCGCGGAGCTTGCCGTCGGTTTCCATCAGGGTGCGGATCTGGCGGCAGGCATGCAGCACCGTGGTGTGATCACGACCGGCAAAGGCATCGCCGATCTCGGGCAGGCTGTGCTCGGTCAGTTCCTTGGTCAGGGCCATGGCGACCTGGCGCGGACGTGCCAGCGAGCGGGTCCGACGCTTGGACAGCAGATCCTTGATCTGCAGCCCGTAGTAGTCGGCCACGGTTTTCTGGATGTTGGGAATGCTGATCGCCTGCTGCTGGGCGCGCAGCAGGTCGCGCAGGGTTTCCTGAGCGAATTCGGTGGTGATCGCGCGGCCGGTGAAATTGGCACGGGCGGTCAGGGTATTGAGCGCGCCCTCGAGGTCGCGCACGTTGGAGCGCATCTTCTTGGCGATCAGGAACGCAACATCATCGGGAATCTCCGCGCCGCGCTCGCGTGCCTTGGCCAGCACGATCGCTGCGCGCGTCTCGAAGTCCGGCGGTTCGATCGCGACCGACAGGCCCCAGGCAAGCCGCGACTTCAGGCGCGCTTCCAGGCCTTCCACTTCGCGCGGATAGCGGTCACAGGTCAGGATGATCTGCTGCTTGCCATCGAACAATGCGTTGAAGGTGTGGAAGAACTCTTCCTGGGTGCGGTCCTTGCCGGCGAAGAACTGGATGTCATCGATCAGCAGCGCGTCGACCTGCTGGAACTGGCGCTTGAACTGATCCATGGTCTTTTCCTGCAGGGCCCGGATCATCGCGCTGAAGAACTGTTCAGAACGCAGGTACAGCACCTTCGCGCCCGGATTGGCCTGGCGCATGGCGTTGCCGGCAGCGAACATCAGGTGGGTCTTGCCCAGGCCGGTGCCTCCGTACAGCAGCAGCGGATTGTGCGCGCGGTCGCCCGGTTTCTGCGCTGCCTGGAAGGCGGCGGCCAGGCCCAGCTGATTGCTGCGGCCTTCAACGAAGTTGGCGAAGGTGTAGTGATTGTCCAGATTGCCGGCAAACGGCACCTGCGGTTCGCTGGAAACATGCGCCGATGACGTGGAAACCGGCGCGTTCTGCGCCTCCACAGGGCGCGGGCGCGAGCCGATTTCAAGAAAAACGTCGCTGAAGCCGGCGAAATGCGCCAGCAGTTCGCGGATCCGGGCCAGGTACAGCTCGCGGACCTGGTCGACGATGAAGGCATTCGGTGCATACAGCACCAGGCTGTCCACGCGCAGATCGGCCTGCAGAGGCTTCAACCAGGTATGAACGTCTTCCGGCGGGAACTCCGCTTCGAGGCGCTCGAGACTACGGGACCAAGCATCCAT